>JALZJL010000048.1 GCA_030859785.1 Acidobacteriota bacterium | reverse complement strand
TCGGCGTCCGGGGGGAGTTATGTCGCTTACGCGCTTCCTGAAAGAGAGAAATGAAATTCATCTTCCCGCCCTGTGTTTTGAAGTGAACCGGTGTAAAGGAGGTTTGACGAAGCGGAGAAAATAATATGGTTTGTGTAATGTGTAAGTACACAAGCATGACGGCGGGTCATACGCTGCTGCCGCTTGAGCGCGATGACAAAATTTTAATACTGACTGACATCCCGGCGCGCGTCTGCGCCAACTGCGGAAAACCTTACATGACCAGAGCGACAGCGCGCGAGGTTGAAGCCTTAGCCGATTAGGTGTTCAGCGGCACAGCGCCGTCGGCGCGAGTCCCCGGCAAGCATCACATTTTGCAAGCCTCGTTTGAGTCTTAATCGAACCGGTGCGAAATTGAAACGGCATGAAATATCATCTTCCGCGACTGCTTCGTCGTCCGAGATTTCCTGACGCGTTATCTTCCTCGTTCAATCCACGTGTTCGGTGACCTGCGTCCGGCTATCAGCGTACATGTCACGGTATTCCGTTCCGTCGTCGGTGACGACACCCCTGAACAGCATCGCCTCATCTGCATCGGTGCCCCTCGCCTTTAACTCTGCCACCACTTGGTTCCAACTTAGCTTGGTGCTCAAGATTTGATTCGGGCGTTTCACAAGGTAGTGCCTCATGTCCCGACCGACGCGTTTATTTCCACCCACTTTAAGTTACCTTTCTTCTGACCAACATTCCCACTGATTGTGTTTTCAGTTCGCCCGCACGATGTGCCCAGCTCATTCGCTGTTCGGGCTTTTTTCGCCCTTAATTTCGCTGTCCGGTTCTTCCGCGCCGGGCGCAGGTGGAGGAGTTCCCTGAAGTTTCTCCGCCGGGTCTCTGTCATCCCCGTCACTCTGTTCGTCGTGGAAGACGCCTTCCTGTCCTTCACTCATTGCTCACCACCTTTCTTGATGACCCGCACGGCGGTTGATCTGATCTCTTTCGACACGACCGGGGTTGCCACAACTTCTTTTTGGATTTTTCGGACCGGCGGCGGGGGCGGCTCGACTTCGGGCTTCTCGCTTTCTTCAACCCACTTGCCACACGCCGCCAAGCCGTCATTCACAATCGCCAATTTATTCATCGCCGAAATAAGTATCTCGTCAGCCAGTTGACGCTGTGTCGGCTGCGTCAAGCGTTTCGCGTAATCATCTAAGATACCGGCGAACTCCCGCCCCGCCCGCGCGGCTTTACGCGCTTCATCAGCCGCGCTCTGCAATGCATCTTTTTCGCTCAATTCTTATCGCCTTCCTTCTCGTCCTCATTGAAGTCATGCTCAACCGGCGCGTTCGAGAAGTCGCTCCACAGAGCATGCCGGAATATAAAGTAACATTATCCTCTGCCGTAGCAGTCACCGTCACATCACCCATCGGCTCGACGCGCAGCACATAACCTCGTGGTGTTCACCCCAGGTCGATCTTCTGTTCGCTCGTCGACAAAAATAATGATTTGCTGACAGCTTGTTGGTAACTTGATTCGGTATTGCTGCTTTGCCGATTTAACTTCTCTCGCTTGCGCTTGGGCAGGTCTCGCGGGGCTTGCGATATCCGAATAACGTCAGGCTGATTACTTTCATCAATAACTATCGCGACTCATCTCATCGACAGATACGCGACCGGCGGCATCAGGAATTATCGGCAGCTTCGTCACCAACACCTTTATACTTACCCTACCATATATCGGTCAATCAGACATTGGTCGAAATGGAAATCAGCATTGATCGGGCGGCTCGGACAGAGAGAACAAACAGTTGCCAATCCGCGCACGGCAGATGTCACGCGACACCTCACAGGCCACACTTTTTCAACATTTGGCGCATGCAGGGACGGCTTAACTTGTGCGAAGATGTTCTCATGAGACGCAGAGACATCGGAAAGGTTTTAATGGCCGCAGGCGTCATGTGCCTGTTGTTCTATGTTGGCGCCGGAATCGGATTAACGACCTCAGCCAGCGACTTCAGCACACTCGTCGCCATCGTCGGCCTCGTCGCGCTGATCGCCGGCGTCGTCTTTTACGGCTTGGCCCGGTCACGAGCCAGTTGACGTATCCTCGTCAATGATAAAGGCTGAGGGGTGCGGCGATAGTCGGCTGGCGTCGCCATTGGCAAACGTGTGCTCATCCACCGAGTGATGATCCTGCTTTCGCTTCGCAAGGAGTCCTGATCAATGGATGGCGTATTGAACGAGATGGAAGTGCGCGTACTCGGCTCGCTGATGGAAAAGCAGATCACCACGCCTGACTACTATCCGCTGACCCTCAATGCCGTCATGCACGCCTGCAACCAACTCTCGAACCGCGAGCCGGTGGTCTCATATGATGAACCCACAATTGCACGGGCGCTCGAACGTTTACAGTTGAGGAACATGGTCTATGTCTTTTACGGAAGCGACAGCCGCGTCCCGAAGTACAAGCAGATGATGACTACTATTCTTCACTTGGGTCCGCCCGAAACAGCGGTCATGTGCGTGATGATGCTGAGAGGGCCGCAGACAGTCGGCGAGTTGAGGGGGAGATGCGCCCGACTGTACGAGTTCGCCGATCTCGCCGAAGTGGAAACAACGTTGGAAGGTTTGATGGCGCGCGATGATGATGACCCGCCGCTCGCGGTTAGATTGCCCCGCCAGTCGGGACGCAAAGAATCACGCTATGCACACACTCTGGCAGGCGAAATCGCGTTGCCGGAGCAGGATGAGTTGCCGACGCCGACAAAGCCACACCCCCGGCATGCCCCGGCAGAGGATGAAAGAATCCCTCAACTGGAATCAAAGGTCGAGACGCTGCGCCACGAGTTAGACGAATTGAAGCAACAGTTCGCGCACTTCAAAAAACAGTTCGATTGACACGCCGCATTGAATTGAATCAGCGGCACGATGAGAGAAGCGGTCAGGATTTTGTCCCATGCGTCTACTTCCAAGTTGCGCGGACGGCAGTTGGCTTTTGCGACCCCGCAAAAAGCGTGTTACTTGGTACAATGCTGAACTGCTTTGAGGCGGAAACAATACTTGCGGGGTTGCGACGCGGAAAGAGAACTGTCTGTCGATTTATATCAAGCGACAGACATCTTTCGCGCCATCCCGTTCTTAAACATGAGGGAATTAAAGGGGAGGAAACGAGGTCATGGATTCAACACAGACGACACTCTTGAAATTGGAGAACACGACGGTCAAGCGGTTGTATAAACGCGAAGATCAAAACGGCATCAACGTTGGGGAAACCGAGCGCCTGGCGTCGGCTGTCGGCGGCGGCGCGCTCGCGCTCTACGGCCTGTCGCGCCGCTCGTGGGGCGGATTGGCGCTGGCGATTCTCGGCGGCAGTTTGCTGTATCGAGGAACGACCGGCCATTGCAGCACCTACAGCGCGCTCGGCGTTAACACGGCGAAGGACACTCCAGTCGCGCTAAGCAGCACCAGCGTGGCAGAGTCGGTATAGATGCTAAGAAAAACATTCAGCCACGAATGACACGAACAGCATGAATCAAACTATCGGCAGCAGGTCACGCAAAGCAACGAGACTGATGATTGCGTGACATGCCTTCCCGATTAGATATTTCATTCGTGTCATTCGTGTCATCCGTGGCTCATGCATTTTCCTGAAGTCTATAGACTGCCCGCATGACCGTCTTAGGTAACATCCACGCCGGCCCGTCAGGTTGCGCAAACGACCACAACTCATCCCAGATTCGTTCGCAAGAAAGCGAGCGTCCGGGTCCATGCATCTTTCGCCGCCTCCGCTTGATATCGCTCGCCCGTGTCGTTAAAGAAAGCGTGCCCCGCGCCGGGATAGATTTTGTACTCAAAGCGCTTGCCTGCACGCTTCATTGCTTCCGCCGTCTCCGGCACGCGCGACGTGATTCGCTCGTCCGTCTCGCCATATAGTCCAAGCACCGGACACCGTACCTGCGCGATTCGCTCCGGCGGCGGCGCGGTGCCGTAGAAGACAACCGCCGCGCGCAACGCATCGCTCTCGATCGCGAGCGTAAACGACCGCGCGCCGCCCCAGCAGAAGCCAACACTGCCAAGCTTCCCACGTTTGACCTTAGGTTGAGCGTCGAGATAAGTGAGACTCGCTTTCAGGTCGGCGATAGCCTCCTCCGGAGTGAGCGATGTGATGGCGGCGCGCGCCTCATCGGGCGAGGTCATTTTAGCGGTGCCACCTTTACGCGATAGTGCATCAGGTGCGAGCGCGACGAAACCTTCGGCGGCGAAGCGACGCGCGACATCTCTGGTGTGTTCGTTCAAACCGCGGTTCTCGTGAATGACGATGACTGCCGGAAAGCTTCCCGTGCCCTGCGGCACGCTCAGGTAGCCGCCTCCCTGAGCGGCATTACCGCTCGGAAATTGTACCGTCGTCGAGGTAACCTTCGTTTGCTCTGACTCGACTTCGGAAATTAGCGTCGCCGCCAGTCCGCTCGACTCCAACAGCAGGTGCGCCGCCGCCATGCTTCCGGTCACGGCCACCAAACGGGCAAAGAAATCACGCCGGTTAAGCGTGCGGTCGCGATACTGATTGATGATCGTTTCAATTTTCTCTTCCATGAATTTTCCCTTCGTCGCCTTGAGCATTTGTTGGTTTTATCTTTTGCCTCTGCGGTCTATCCGCGAATGTGCGCCCGCTACCACCTCAGCGCGGGCGGAAAGAACTCGGCGAGTAGGTCATCATAGAACGGCTTCAGCTTTTTAACATCAGGGCGCTCGGCGCTTTTGGAATAGAGATCGTAAGGGTTGAACGCGCGCACCCATTGGAACATCTCGCGGTCGTGGTCATTCAACAAGTAATCGTACTCGCCGTCCCTGTGCGCCGCGTAGAATGATTGGTAGCGAATCATGTACAGCGCATCTTCCGGCAAGTAATCCTTGACGACGTGGTACAGATACTCGTCGTGTCCCCAGGACAGATGCACATTCCCGAGGCCGCAGTGCTCTTCGTAGATGCCGAGGCGCGTACTGTATTCGGGAACTTGGCGGTCGGGGCTGTCATCGAAGAGTTGGTGAAAGACGATCTTCTCCGAAAATGCGCAGCCGACCGGGAAAGTGTCGCCGACGACCGCCCATTGAGGCTCGCCCCACAGACACAAAATCTTTCCCAGGTCATGAAGCAACCCCGTCAGGATAAACCAGCGTGGATGGCCGTCTGCGCGAATCGCTTCGCTCGTCTGCATCAGGTGCTCGATCTGCGAGAGGTCGGTGTCCGGGTCGCTATCATCGACGAGCGTGTTGAGAAACTCCAAAGCCTCCCACACACTCATCGTTCGCTTATTCAAAGACAGATATTCAGATTTTTTGGCAAGCACAAAGTCGAGCGTTTGGTAACGATGGTTGAGGTGGTAAAACTCGCGTACGCTTGAGCGCGTACTCGCCTCATAATCGCGGAACGCTTCTTTCGGCTTGTCCGGGTCGGTAAACAGATCGCTCTTTTCATCCACGTAATGTTTCCGCGAAAGCAGAGCGTGCTGTTGTGTATCTGTCAAAGGTACATTTGTCCGGCTGAGGTGTTCTATATCGTTCACCGTCTTCTCCTTTCGATTCTTGTAAATCTTTCCGATTGATCAAGCTTGCGGCTCGATCAATGACTTCATCCGACCCGCGATGTGGTGGCTGTGCTTGTCGACCTTAATGGTGATGCGCTGCACATAGACACGGGTCGTCGCCGCGTTCTCGTGATCGAGGGCTTCCTGCGTGTCGTGGTAACTACCCGTCTCTTCGGCCACGATCCGCGCGTAGGTGTGCCGTGTCTGGTGAATGTGCATCCGCGGGATGCCCGCTCGCTCGGCGTACGCTTTGAGATTGTCGGCAAATGCACGCGATGTGAGCGGCGCACCAGGCTTACCCGCGCGGTCGTGTCGCGTCCACAAAGGCCGCTCGCCGCCAAGCACGTCATGTCTGTCTGCCGTTCGCAGATAATCTTCTAACGCCGTGAAAGCTGCGGAGTCAGCCACTTCCCGGCCAACGAACCTGCCGCCTTTGCGCCGGTACTTAATGACGAGCGTGCCGCCTTTGTGCGACAGGTCTCGGCCCCGCAGAGAGATGACTTCGTTTCTTCTGAGGCCGGTCAGAAAGAAGAAGAGCAGCAAGGCGTAATCCCGCTTGCCAACAATTGAGCCACCGTCAGCCAATGCTCTGACAACATCCAATAGACGATTCATTTCGTCATCGGTCAGTGCTTTCACAGATTCTGACTGATACGGCTGAGGGTGTCGCGGTCTCGCTTGTACCGTCGGGTTGGATTGAATATAACGGCTGAGTTGTGGATCGGCCATCAGCCACTTGTAAAAAGAAGAGACGCGTGAAATGCCGGAGTAGATAGTAGCTGGCATCTTCCCCTGAGATTCGAGATGGGCGCGCCACCGTTCGACATCCGCCGGCGTGACCTCGCCCGGATGCTTTCGCGCGAAGGCGAAGAAACGCGTCACCGCTCCGATCTTATCCTGAAGCTTGTCCTTCCGGTCGTATGTTTCAGCACGGGTCGAGCTTTCCGCCCAGAACCCGACGGCATTGTGAATCGCGACCTGCGATTCAACCGGGATGAGCGCCTGCAAGTTATTCTCACTCATCAGCGAAGTCTAGCATTTTTCACAAACGAGGCTCCACTACTTCTCACAAGTAGCAAGACAAAAGTAAAAAGGCAAAAGCGAAAGTTAATGTCCATTAACAAACGATCGATTGGTTGATAACGAACAACATCAACCGTTGTCTGACGGATAAGCACTTGAACCACTCTGATGACATCAGAAATTAGAGGTCATTTCGAAGTCGTACGAGCGGAACATCATTTGCCAATGATTGCCAATGTATGTGAAGAGCGCGGTAGCTTTAGCGAGCACCGTAATTCGCAAGAGAACGATATGAACTAAAGCGAAGTCCGACGATTTTTCCAAACAAGCAATGTATGCAACAAATGGTTCGCGAGAAGTATTGTTCTACAAATGTCCGGTCGGCGGCTTCGTTTCGTTGCGACCGGGTGCATGTCCGAAGTGCCGACAGCCGCTTATCGCATGTGCCGAGCCGGACGACAACCAGTGTGTGACTGCCACATATCGTTGGGCCGCCGGTAGTGACGAATTGTTCGTTCACAGACAACCCGCTGTTTGAGTACAGACAAAGAGCGGCCCTCTTTTGTCGCGGCCATCATCGAAGACGACGACAATGGATAAATGATTGACCACACAGGCCTACAAGACACCAAATTATTCTGTTCGCGGTGTGACTTCATGCCTTAGTGATGGATGTTTTTGTTCCACCGAATGGTGATTCAAGTTTAAGACAGCGAGCGGGTGAAGGAATAAGAAAGTGATGAGGACATCAATCATCTGTTACCGGAGGGTGTTGCTGTGTGGGTTGTGGTTGGCAATCGTTTCGGTCGTGGCTTTCGCGCACGGCGGCGAAGACCACGGCGACGCGAAGGCTCCCGCCATTTCGACGAGCGCGAATATGTCGACGCGGACGATGCGCGCGGGCGATTACGAAGTGACGCTGAAGCATCCGGTGATCGAGCCGGATCAGGAGACGACGGCGCGAGTGTTTGTGACGCGATTCAACTCGAACGAACCCGTCGAGAAAGCGAGCATCATCCTTCTGTTCAGCAGCGGCGGCGCTCCTGTTGAGGCGAGCGCGGCGGTAGCGAGCACCGCCGGAATGTACGAAGCCAAACTGCCGCCGCTACGTGAAGGCGAGTACCAACTTGCGGTGCGCGTCGCGGTGAACGGGACCACGGAGACAATCAAATATGGAGCACTCCGCGTCGCTCCGTCGTTCTCAGACGAAGCCGAAACTTCTTCGTCGTGGGCGCAGTCGGCACTGATCATTCTCGGCGCGCTGACCGGCCTCGGGATTGTCGGAATCATCATTTATCGCGCGAGGCAATCCGCCCGACATCAGCAGGCCGAAAAGGTAACGGTGACGGCGTAAGATGTTTGTCAGCCCGACTCCAGCCAAATGGCGGGCGGATAATAGCCCGGCCAATAACGAAATGGTGACCAGCATTCGATTTATCATCATGCTATCACTCACGGTCGTTGCATCATCCATTCAAGCACAAACTATTCAAGCGCAAACTTCGCCAACGGCGCTGCCGGCTTCGCAATTATCGTCGACGCAGTTTCTTGATACGACTGGTTTGACGGTGGAGCGTCTGGTTGAGACAGGGTTCAGCCGTCGTGCTGATTTACTTGCTGCGCGCCAGCGTCTGGCAATCGCCGATGGGCGGGTGCAGCAAGCAGGGCTTCGACCGAATCCGACATTCGACGCCGAATTCGGCAGTCCACGCTTTCTGGCCGGCGAACAGGAAAGCGAATTCTCCATCGGCATTTCGCAGGTCTTTGAGACCGGAAATAAGCGTCGCAAGCGTGTCTCCGTCGCACGGCTCGAACTCGCGCAGGCGCGTGCAGAAGTCACCGCGCTCGAACGCGCTTTTGCCGCCGAGATTCGCTCTTCGTATGCCCGCGCCATCGCCAATGGGCGGCAACTCGATGCGACTGAAAGATTGATGGGCGCGAACGAAGAACTGGTGCGCGTGACTGACGCGCGCTTAAACGAAGGCGATGTCGCGCCGATTGATTCGAGCATCGTGCGTTTGGAGACCGACCGCCTGCGCGCGCAAATCATCCGTACGCGCGCCGACCTCGAAGGCGAATTAATCGGTTTGCGCGCGCTCGTCGGGTTCGAAACGACCGAGCCATTGCGCATCGCGCCTTTGCCTGACCGCCCGCCACGCCTCGACCTGACGCTGGCGGATGCGACGGATATGGCGTTGCGCGAACGCGCCGATTTACAGGCCGCACGTGCTGGCGAAGAGCTGGGCACGGCGCGCCTGACGCTCGCCGAATCACTTGCCACGCCGAACGTCGCAGCCGGTGTTCGTTACACGCGCAACAAGGGGGGCGTCGATTTGCCCGAGACGGCGGGCGGCGGTTTCGCCAGAGACCTCGATAACGAACTGACCTTCAGCGTCTCCGTCGAGTTACCGTTTTTTAATCGCCATCAGGGAGGGGTCGCGTCGGCGACGGGCGAGCGTGTGCAGGCTGCGCGGCAACGCGAGTTTTTAGAAGCGACGATCAAGCGTGACATCGCCCTCGCTTATCGGCGCTACCGTGCGGCGGCAGAGGTCTACGTGCTCTATGCGACGCGGATCGTTCCGCGCTCGCAAGAGAACCTGAACAGCGTGCGTGCGGCTTACAACCTCGGCGAGTTCTCGGTTTTTGATGTGATCAATGAACAGCGACGTCTGCTTGAAGGTGAAACCGGATTCAACGAAGCATTGCGCGATTATTACACCTCGCTGGCCGAGCTTGAACGCGCTCTCGGCACGACCATCCCGGCGTCGGGCTTTGCGCCGGCATCCGTCTCGGTGTTGCCTGATTCTGAATTGACCCTGCCCGCATCGAATCAGCCGGAGTCGATTGAAAGTTCTTTCCGAAGTTCTCTGCGAAAAGCCATTTCAAATCAAACGCTTGTTCAATCGACGCGTAATTCTTCACTCGCCATAGAACAGGCTGGCGCGCCGCCGGCAACGGAAATAAAGGTGAGCGTTGAGGCTTCGGGAGCAGCCCCGCGCTAACACAATAATGATCGGCAATCAGCAGCCACATCTCGATTGCAAAGGAGACTCAAGCAGTGAGCAAAACATCGAACTTTGTGTTTCTCGGTGCGCTCGCACTCAGCGCCGCCGGATGTTCAGGCGGCACTGAAACGAATAGCAACCGGACACCGACTTCAACGAATACGGCGACCACCAATACCACGACCACGACGACCACCGCGTCCGACGCTGCGCACACGACGGCGACCAGCGCGGACGTGCCCGCGAATGTGCGCGCCGTATTCACCGACGCGCAGACGTTCACGATGCAGCACAAAGACCTGAGCGCGTCCCAGGTATCGAGCGTCGAGAAGGAAACGAATACGAAAATTGCCGAAACAGACCATCACTCATACCTCGCTTTTTCGGCGGCGGGCGGCACACGCAGACAAATCGGCGCGGCGACCGTGGTCAAGGCCGGTAGCAAAGAGATGATCGTCGTGTACGAGAGTCGGAATGGTGTGCCGTATATCAAAGAAGTCCGCGCCGAGGGCGTGCCCGAAAGCTTTCTCATCCAGTTCAAAGGTATGGGTCACGACAACAAATTTATCATCGGTCAAGACCTGAAAGCCGACGGCACGGACGTCGCTATTGCTCGAGCTGCCGCCGAAGCGATACGCCAGGACTCGGCGATTATGCAGATACTCTACGGCGGCGAACACAGTCACTGATAACAGTTTTGAGTTTTCAACTCAGAACCGAAAACTGGAAATTGAAGATTGTTCGACAACTTCATAATCAATGCTCGACGAGTTACAGCAAAGAAAGACGTCTGGAGGGTGGGGATGGCGCGGGTCAGGACGCAGCTATTTCCTCCAAAGCATTTACCTTGTGCCGGGGTTGGTGACATTGCTGTTGCTCGCTTCGGCATTCCAACTCTCAACGGTTGGGGCGCACGATGGTGAAGACCACTCTGCTGACGCGCAACAGCCGACATCACGTGCGGCGGGGGCAGCTGCCATCCGAAGCGCCGAACGCAACGTACAGACGGAGCAGGGAAACTTCCGGGTGAGGATGCGCCAGACGCCGACAGACCCGCGGGTAGGTGAAGAGGCGCGGTTCAACTTTGACATCTCCGAGCGGGTCGAAGGCGGCTTCGGTGGTGGCGGGCCGCAACTCGTCGAAGGCGCGACCGTTACCGCGCGTATCACGACCGCCGCCGGCGATGCGGTCGTTAATGACATCGCGTCGCCCGCCGAGGGCCGAAGCTCTTACGGCGCGCATCACAATTTCGGAGACGCCGGCAACTATAAAATTATCTTCGACGTGCGAACGAATGATAATCGCCGATTCGCCGTCGACTTTCCGGTGACAATCGTTAACGCACCAGTTAACCGGGCGTTCTGGTTGGGGGTCAGCGCGCGCGCGTTGTTGGCAATCGGCGCGGTTTTCAGTTATAGCCGCTCCCGGAACAAAGATGGGATGACGAGTCGAGAGGCCACGCGCCGGACTGTTCCGGTCGCACTCGCCGCGCTCGTCTTCTTCGTCCTTGGAACAGTCACCCTTGCCTATTTTGAACCGTCGCGCAAACGTCGCGCCGTCTCTACAGCGCTGCCGCCCATCGAATTGGAAACGACAGCCAACGATGGAGCGGGGCAATCAAGTGGTGATCCCGCGCTCGGCCAATCCGGTGCGGTCATCACCATCTCCAAAGAATCACAACTTCTCTTCGGCATCCGCACCGAGCCGGTCGTCCTGCGTCAAATCGTGAGTGGGTTGACGACGACCGGTGTGGTGCGCGCGCGACCCGACGCCCGCGCGCTGATTACGCCGCCTGTCTCGAGCCGCATCGGGCAGATTGCGGAGCGGTTGGTGCTCTCCGTGCCGGAAGTCGGTTCGACCGGACGCCGTACGGGACGCGCCGAACTGGATGAACATGCCGAGGGTGTTCACTACACCGAGATTGATGTCGACCTTAAAGAGTCGACTCGTTCGCGCGAAGAGGTCATCGGCGACGTACGAGAGAATCTGGCCGTCATTCCCGGCGTCTCGGTCAGTGTCGGGCAGCCGATTTCGCACCGCATTGACCATCTGCAATCCGGCGTCCGCGCGCAGATCGCGGTCAAACTGTTTGGCGATGACCTGGGAAACTTGCGAGCTAAAGCCGAGGAGATTCGCAACGTAATGACGACGGTCGAGGGCGCAACGGACGTGACGATTGAAAAGCAGGTCCTGATTCCGCAAATTCGCTTCAACGTCAACCGCACCGCCGCCGCGCAGTACGGCTTACAGCCCGGTGAAGTCGCGGAGACGTTGGAGACGGCTCTGAACGGGCGCGTTGTTTCTGAAGCGGTCGAAGGGCAGCGTCGGTACGATGTGATCGTGCGCTTCGACGACGCATCGCGCGGTAGCCTCGACGCTTTGAAGCAGGTGACGATTGACACGCCGCAAGGCACGCAGATTCCTGTTGCGGCGGTCGCCGACATTGAGAATCTGCCGGGGCCGAATCAGATTCTGCGCGAGAACACGCAACGCCGCATCGTCGTTTCCGCGAACACCGCCGACCGCGATTTGGGTTCGGTCGTGCAGGAGATGCAGCAACGCATTCCGGCGCAGGTGCAACTACCGGAAGGCTACTTCATCGAGTACGGCGGGCAGTTCGAGTCGCAGCGGGCGTCGACGCGCACGCTCTCGGTACTTTCAATCTTCTCGCTCGCCGCGATTTTTTTCCTGCTTATCAAAGCCCTCGGCGATTGGCGCTCGGCGTTGCAGGTAATGATCAACATTCCGCTCGCTTTGATCGGCGCGATATTCGCGTTATTGATAACGGGTGGTATCTTCTCCGTCGCGACGCTCGTCGGTTTCATCTCTTTGGTCGGCATCACGTCGCGCAACGGCATCATGATAATCTCGCACTATCTGCATCTGATGCGCGTCGAAGGCGAAGGATTCACCGAGCAGATGGTGATCCGCGGCTCGCTCGAAAGATTAGTTCCGGTGCTGATGACGGCGCTGACGGCGGGCCTTTCGCTGATCCCGCTGGCGTTCGCCGCCGGTCAGCCTGGCAAGGAGATTCTGCAACCGCTTGCCGTCGTCGTCCTCGGCGGCATCCTGACCTCGACGCTGCTCGACCAGATTGTGACGCCCGCTGTCTTCTTTAAGTTCGGCAAACCGATTGCCGACCGCATCATCCGTGAACGCGCGGCGCACCGCACCGCACTGGCAATCACGCCGGCGAGTTCGGCGAAGTTGTCGAACCGGAGGAGAAGAAAGAACGCAGCCAGGACTCTCCGCCGTTATCTGAAAGACTTCCGCAACCGATGACCGGGGACTGACTCGTCGTCGTCGGTCGCATCTACCACGCCAGGCAGCAGCGCAGGCGTCACAGCGCGCGTGAGAGCGTGCGCGCGAACAGCGGCTGCGCTTTACTTCGAAGTATCCGACACTTCACACTTGCACAGGATTTAAGATGTCGACTTTGAGTGATCAAGGGCTACGAAACGAACACGCGCCGCTCAACGGCGAGCGGCACACGCGGACGCCGCCGGACGGCGCAGGAGAGCGCGTCGATCTGCCGATTACAGGCATGACGTGCGCGGCGTGTGCGCGGCGTATCGAGCGCAAACTATCGAAGGCCCCCGGCGTCGAACGAGCGAACGTCAACTTCGCAACCTCGCGCGCGACCGTCGTGTATGACCCGCTCTTGACGGGTGTCGGCGCATTGATTGACACGGTGAAGGATGTCGGCTACGGCACGGCGGGCACGGCGCGCGCTGACTTTATCGTTGACGACTCGGCCAGACCTTCCGGTTCGAGCCAACCGCTTGAACATCACTTGAACCGCGGGCGCGGGATTGTCAACGCCACGTTCAACCTCGGCACGATGGAAGTGCGCGTCGAGTATCTGCCGGGCGCTACGGACGTGGGAAATATCCGGCGGGCGATTGAAGAGTTTGGCTATCGCGTGCGCGAAACGTCGGGTGCGGGCGGCGACGCGGCGGCGGCGGAATCCGAACAGTCCGCGCGCGATGCCGAGTACCAGGATTTGCGGCGCAAGTTCTGGGTCGCGGCGGTTCTTTCCCTGCCGGTGCTGGTCATTGCGATGTCGCACGGTCGCATCGAGTTATTCAATTTCGCGGGCGTCAACTGGTTGCAACTCGCGCTCAGCAGCCCGGTCGTGTTCTATTGCGGGTGGCAGTTTTATCGCGGCGCGTGGGCGGCATTTCGTCACCGCGCGGCGGACATGAATACGCTGATCGCCGTCGGCACCGGCGCCGCTTACTTGTATTCGATTACAGCGACAATTGCGCCACAGTTCTTCAGAACTTCAACGTATTTCGATTCTCGCGCGACGGGACACATGCTTCCACCTGAGATGCTGGACGAATCAGGAATGCCGATGGTTCCGGTTTACTTTGAAGCGGCGAGCGTCATCATCGCGTTAATACTTCTCGGCAGAATGTTAGAGTCGCGTGCGAAAGGTCAGACCAGTGACGCGATTCGCCGCCTCGCAAGCTTACAAGCGAAGACGGCGCGCGTCGTCCGGGACAATCGCGAGATGGACATTGCAGTCGAAGAGGTCATACCCGGCGATGTCGTGATGGTGCGACCCGGCGAAAAGATTCCGGTGGACGGCGAAATCTTGGAAGGCGCGTCGGCGGTTGATGAGTCGATGCTGACGGGCGAGAGTTTACCGGTTGAAAAGAAAGCCGGCGATGAAGTGTTCGGCGCGACGATTAACAAAACCGGCGCGTTCCGATTCAAAGCGACCAAGGTCGGGCGCGACACGGCGCTGCAACAGATCGTCAAACTCGTCTCTGATGCGCAAGGCTCGAAGGCTCCGATTGCACGACTCGCCGATGTCATCAGCGGTGTATTTACGCCCGTCGTTATCTGCATCGCGATTGCAACCTTCGTGGTATGGTTCGTCGTCGCGCCGCCGGAAGTGCGGTTCACTCTGGCGCTCGTCAACTTCGTGGCGGTGCTGATCATCGCGTGCCCATGCGCGCTGGGATTGGCGACGCCGACGGCGATTATGGTCGGCACCGGCAAGGGCGCGGAGAACGGTGTGCTGATTAAAGGCGGAGAGAGTCTTGAGACAGCGCACAAATTGAACATCATCGTGCTCGACAAGACCGGCACGATTACGAAAGGCGAGCCGACGCTGACTGATGTCATATCCGCCCCAGGCTCGCAGCTTTCAGAAGACGAGTTGTTGCGACTCGCGGCGTCGGCGGAGCGGAGCAGCGAGCATCCGTTGGCGGCGGCGATTGTGCGCGGGGCAGAATCGCGTGGATTGACGCTCGCCGATGTCATTAGCTTTAACGCGATTGCCGGTCAAGGTATCGAAGCCGAAGTTGACGACCGCCGCTTGTTGCTCGGAAACATTAAGTTGATGCACGAGCGCGGCATTGAGGTCGGCGGACTTGAAGAGCAGGCGGCGCGGCTCGCGAGTGATGGCAAGACGCCGATGTATGCAAGCGTGGACGGACGTTTGGGCGGACTCTTCGCTGTCGCCGATGTCATTAAGCCGGAATCAAAAGAGGCCATCGATGCGATCAAGCGGCAGGGTCTGGAAGTCGTGATGATGACGGGCGACAACCGGCGCACGGCTGAGGCGGTGGCGAAACAAGTCGGCATTACGCGCGTGCTCGCGGATGTGTTGCCCGAAGAAAAATCGGGTGAAATCAAACGGCTGCAAAGTGAAAAGCAGCTTGTCGGAATGGTCGGCGACGGCATCAACGACGCACCCGCGCTGGCGCAGGCCGATGTCGGCATCGCCATCGGAACGGGCACCGACGTGGCGATTGAAGCCTCGGACATTACACTGCTACGCGGCGATTTGCGCGGCGTCGTGACAGCCATCGTGCTGTCGAAGGCAACGATCCGCACCGTCAGGCAGAACCTTTTCTGGGCGTTCATCTACAACATCGTTGGCATTCCCATCGCCGCCGGATTGTTGTATCCGTTTACCGGCTGGCTGCTGTCGCCTGTGATCGCGAGCGCTGCGATGTCACTGTCGAGCGTCTCGGTCGTCGCTAACAGTTTGAGGTTGCGCGGTTTTCGCGCGCCCTCGGAACGAACCCGAGGAGGTAAGTAGGAAGGCAAAAGTAAAAAGGCAAAAGGCAAAAGTAACAACCAGTCATAACGGGGCTTTTATTTAATCTTGATACCGAGAATTTTTGCTGAGGTACTTATGTGATGGATACGACGGAAATTACAGTCGTCGTTGTTGGTGTACTCGCCATTGCGTTCGTGCTCTGGTATTTCTTCGGCGAGCGCGAAGCGGCGGCGGCTTCTGTTACGGATGGCGGCGTGCAGCAAATCAAAGTCACGGTCAAAGGAGGCTACTCGCCGGATGTCATCGTCGTTAAAGAAGGGCAGCCGGTCAGACTCGATTTCTTCCGCGACGAAACCGCGTCGTGCAGTGAACAAGTTATCTTCGGTGATTTCGGTATCGCACGTGATCTGCCCGCGTTCAAGACGACGCCGATTGAATTCACGCCGGACAAAGCGGGCGAGTTCACGTTCACCTGCGGCATGAACATGATGCGCGGCAAGCTGATCGTCGAGCCGGCGTGACTATTGCGTTCGAGTGTATGATCCATGTGATACCGATGATGCTGCGATGCTGAAACGCTATAAGGAAATTATCTACGGATTGTTGTTAGGATTGGCGATGTGGGTCGTGGATGCCGCGATGCACGTCCAGCTCGATCTCCACGATCATTCGTCGAGCGCGTTTCTCGACGAACTGTTGCGACCGGGCGCGACCCAACTGCTTTTCCGCAGCTTCTTTCTGATAATCGCCGTGGCATTCGGTTGGGCGCTGTGGCGCAGCAACTGGCGCGAGCGTGAACTGCACGCCCTGGAAGACGCTATCGTCGCGTTTCACCGCCAACTTGATTCTCCGGCGATGCGGATTATGAATCACGCGCGGATGCTGCACGGACGCCCCGGCGTGATGCACGACGAGATCGCACGCGAGCTTGCCGAATCAATCAGCGACGACGCGCGTGTCATCGACCAACTCGCGCTCGCGTATATGCGTTTCAGCGAGCAAGTCAGGGCGGGGCAGACAGGCGAAGCAATCGAGACTCTACGTCGCATCGAAGCGTGGACGATCAATGAACACATTCCCACATCGACACCCTCGCCGGACGGTTCGTCGTCATCTTCATAATAATCGGAGCCAGTCACGATGACGGTCAACGCTTCGCTCGAAGCCGAATCAAAAACACGACACACGATTCTTGTCGTCGACGATGATGGCAGCCTCCGGCGCGTGTTGGAGTTTCAGTTACGCGAACATGGTTTCGAGGTGCTCTCCGCGGCGGACGGACTCGCCGCTTTAGAACTGTTCACGGGACACGAAGTCGCGTGCCTCATCACTGACATGCGGATGCCCGGACTTTCCGGTCTGGAACTTTTGCGTCGCGTGCGCGCAGTCAACAAAGATGTGCCCGTCATCGTCATCACCGCGTTCGGCGACATCGAAACGGCGGTCGAAGCAATGCGCGCGGGTGCGTTCGATTTCATCACCAAACCATTCAACCGCAAACAGATTCTATTGACGATTGAGAAGGCCCTCGCTTACGGCGCGACCCTGTCAGAAAACCGGAACCTGCGGCGACTCGTTCACGAGCGGTTCAGTCTGGAGAACGTCGTCGGTACATCGGCGCGGATACGTGTGGTGTTGGATACGGTCGAGCGCGTCGCACGTTCCGATGTGACGACGCTCGTCGCGGGCGAGTCCGGAACCGGCAAAGAACTCATCGCCAAAGGCGTTCACTTCAATTCATCACGTCGAGACAAATCTTTTATCGCCGTCAATTGCGCGGCAATTCCCGAAGCGTTGATTGAATCCGAACTGTTCGGTCACAAGCGGGGCGCGTTCACCGGCGCGGTTGCCGACGCGAAAGGCCGATTTGAGGAAGCCGATGGCGGCACGCTCTTCCTCGATGAAGTGAGCGCGATGCCGCTTGCGCTGCAATCCAAGTTGTTACGTGCGTTGCAGGAAAGCGAGATAACACGTCTGGGCGAGAACCGCCCGCGCAAGGTGGATGTGCGGATCATTGCCGCGACGAATCGCGATTTGCCGACGATGATCGAGGATAAAAGCTTCCGTGATGATCTCTACTTTCGTTTAGCCGTCGTCACAATTGAGTTACCGCCGCTACGCGAACGCCGCGAAGACATTCCGTTACTGTTGGATCATTTTCTGAAGCGCGCCGCCGAGCGTCACCAACGCCCCGAAGTGCGAGTTGACCGCGCAGTCTTTGCCGCACTCTCGGCGTATGCGTTCCCCGGCAACGTGCGCGAACTGGAGAACATCGCCGAGCGCATGGTCGTGCTGGCTGAGAGCGATACGCTGACGATAGAAGATTTGCCGGAGCAGGCGCGCGGGGCCTCCGGCGGTGCATCAAGCGTGTTACTCAATTTACCGCCCGAAGGTATCTCGCTCGAAGGTGTCGAACGCGAGATCATTCGCCAGGCATTGGAGATGCACAGCGGCAATCAGACACGCACCGCGCGCTATCTCGACATCACACGGAGCGCGCTGATCTACCGGATGCAAAAGCACGAGCTTGCATCTGCGGGCGATGAAGGCACGGAAGAGCGGGAGGGCCATCGTTGAAGGCGTCGCGCGTCGCAATAGCGCAAATTACCTGCATCGGAGGAAGCATTCTGCTGGTCACCGCGCTCCACATACGGACACCGCTCGATCAGATTGTTCTTCATCAAATATACCAACGCCTTTATTACATCCCGATCATCATTGGCGCGCTTCTTTTCGGCTTACGTGGCGGACTGGCCGCCGCGCTCTTTGCGACCATCGCCTACACGCCGCACATCTGGCTGCACTGGCAACACGCGAACTATGATTACGCGCTCAACCAATATGCCGAGATGATTCTCTTTCACGTCGTCGGGTGTGTCACCGGCGTGCTCGGAGATATGACTCGCCGCGCGCGTCGCCGCGCCGAACAGACCGCCGAGGAACTGCAAAAGGCTTATGCCGAACTACGTCAGACCTTCGAGCAACTGCTGCGCGCCGACCGCATCGCCAGTGTCGGCGAACTTTCAGCGGCGGTCGTTCACGAAGTCCGCAACCCGCTCGCATCGATCAGAGGCGCGATTGAAATTCTCGAAGACGAAATCGCGCCCGACAGCCCGCGCCGCGAGTTCGCTGGAATTATCAAACAAGAGGTTGACCGACTTGATACGCTCGTCAGCGAATTCCTTCGCTTCGCCCGCCCGACTAAACCGACGGTCGCGCACGCTAGTCTTAATGAAATCACGAACGCTGTTCACACGCTCATCGCCCAGCGCGCCGAAGCACAGCGCGTCGCGGTCGAAACGAAACTTGCGCTCGGTCTGCCGCTCATCGAAGTTGACGCCGAACAAATCAAGCAAGTTCTATTGAACCTCGTCATCAACAGTCTGCAAGCGATGCCGAGCGGCGGGCATCTCACCCTGCGGACGTTTGGCAACGGAGAAATGGTGGGCATTGAAGTCGAAGACACGGGCGGTGGCGTTGACCTGGGGTTGCAGGCCCGGGTTTTCGACCCGTTCTTCACCACTAAGGAGAAAGGTGTCGGACTCGGACTCTCCATCGCTTATAAAATTGCGACGCAACACGGCGGAAGTCTCGCCGTCAGGAATAATGCGCATGGCGCTATCTTTTGTCTCGCGCTACCATCTCGACCAGACGCACATCTTGACGCTCGTAACTGATTTTACCGACCTCGAAAGGATGCAATCGCTGTGACTCGTAAATTTCTAACTGCCTTCTTGTTGCTATGCTGTGTGGTCGCTTCCATCGCCGCGCACGATCTTTTCTTAAGACCAGATTCTTATTTCCTGCGTCCGAACTCGACCGTGACGGTGCGGCTGCTGAACGGTTCTTTTCAAAACAGCGAAGGCGCGGTCAAGCGCGAACGGATGCAGGATGTCAGCATCGTCGCCCCACAAGGCGAGGTGACACATCCGCCCGCGTCCGATTGGCGCGACGAAGGAGAGATGTCGCTGCTGACGATGAAGACCGCCGGAGGGGGAACCTATGTCGTCGGCCTCTCGACGAAGCCGCGCGAGATTGATTTGAAGGCGAAGGAATTCAACCAGTACCTGGCGCACGATGGCCTTCCTGACACACTCGCCGCACGCCGGAAAGACAATCAACTTGGCAAGGACGTGCGCGAGCGATACTCAAAGCATGTGCGGGCGATTCTGCAAGTCGGCGATGCGCGCTCCGACAATTACGGACGGGCGCTCGGTTACCCGGTTGAGATCATTCCGCGGCAGAACCCGTATGATTTGCGCGTCGGGCAAACCCTTGAAGTGCGATGCACGCTCGACGGTCAACCACTCGTGAATCAATTCGTGCTGGCAAATCGAGAGACAAAAGCGAAACGCCTGTCACGCGAAATCAGCGCACGCACCGACGCGAACGGCATTGCGCGTTTCAAGTTAATCGGCGCCGGCAAGTGGTACGTGAAGATGATTCACATGAAACCGTCTGACGAACCGGGACTGAACTACGAATCCAAATGGGCGACCATCACCTTCGAGATTAAGCCCTGAGAGATTGTGAGGAGCATCAAGCCGAATCACCAGAGCCATTTTTCAAGATGAAGTCGGCCATCCACTCGCGTATTTCGTCGCGCACACGACGAAAGATTTGCAGACGCGATTCTTCGTTGCCGACGCCGGGTGGCGGCGGGTCCTGAAAGTTGCGGTGGATGCGCTTCGCTCCGCCAACGAAGACGGGACATCGTTCGTTGGCGTTGTCGCACACTGTGATGACGTAGTCGAACGTCTGCCCGTTGAATTCGTCGACCGATTTCGAGCGTTGGCCGGAGATGTCGATGCCGATCTCACTCATCGCCTGAATTGCTTCCGGTCGCACCCGACTCGGCTCGACGCCCGCGCTCTCGACATCAAAAAAGTTGCCGCCGTCATGCCGCAAGATGCCTTCCGCCATCTGGCTGCGCGCCGAGTTACCGGTGCATAGAATTAACACCTGCGTTCGCCTGTCCATCACACCTCACCCGGTCATTGAATAGAGTTAATGCTCATCCTCACGATTTAGTTCGTGATACTTTCATTCGAGCATTTGACTTATGCCCGTTCCTTGATCGCGTAGACCTTCACACTCGCGGCGTAATCATTGACGTTGTAGCGTCGCAACAGTTCGGCTAAGTCGCTGTGCGCATCTTCTTTGAGTTGTGACGAAGGCGAGCAACATTGGACCTCGGTGTCATTCAAAGAAGCGCCGCCAATAGAAATAATGGCCGGTGCGCAGCACGAAGATGCGGCCAGAGATAGTGATGTGGATTCATCCGCGTTCGGCGTCAAGCTCGACGGTGTGGCCGGCGTGCAACATCCGGTCTGCCCTTCGACCTCGCTGTAGACATTCAGATCGACGCCGCTGTCAATAATCTCGACATGCGCGAATCCTGCTGCCTGCAACCCCGCGCGATAGTCGTCAACTAACAGCGCGCCGGCGATGCAGCCGACGTAAGCCATCAGGTCTTTGGCGATGATGTCGGGCAGAGGCTGCTTGAGTGCGATGTCGCTCACCGCGAGTCTGCCGCCCGGCTTTAAGACTCGCGCGATTTCACGGAACACCGACTGTTTATCGGGGGCGAGGTTGATGACGCAGTTACTAATCACGCAATCAACTGATGAGTCTGGGAGCGGCATGTCATCAATCTTAGCGAGGTGAAATTCAACATTTGTGTAAGGCTGACCGTCGCCGACGCCTTGCGCCGCGTTCCGCTCTGCCAACTCAATCATTTCCGGCGTCATGTCGATGCCGATGACGCGACCCGTCGCCCCGACCTTTGCCGCCGCCAGAAACACGTCCAGCCCGCCGCCCGAACCAAGATCGACGACGACTTCGCCCTCGCGGAGATTGGCGATGGCTGTCGGGTTGCCGCACGACAAGCCCATGTTGGCCTCCGCCGGGATCGAAGTGAGTTCTTCCGGCGAGTAACCGAACGCCTCTGCCACGGCCCGCACCCCTGCCTGCTCCGACGAACGACTGCTCAGCGCTGTGGTCGCATAACGCTCGCGCACGACCGCTTCAATATTTTCCGACATCGCATTTCCCTTTCTTCTTTCAAGCCATGCTTCCATCGTGATATACATACGCTCTTGCGGATGTGAGCGGAGGATAGCTGATCCATGTCACATACGTCAAGGCATATTTATAGATGATGAGGGAGCACGAGGAATATGGGTGGGGGAAAAACTTATGACATTGAAGTATTGTTTCGCGCGTTGGCCGACCGGACGCGGCTGCGTCTATTGAATCTGATGGGTGACGAAGAGGTGTGCGTCTGTTTCTTTGTCGAAGTGTTGCGCGCCAGTCAACCTAAGATTTCACGTCATCTGGCATATCTGCGGCGCGCGGGCGTGGTCTCTGCGCGGCGTGAAGGGAAGTGGATGCATTACCGTGTGGTCGAGCCTTCGGACGAACGGGCAGCGCGCGTCTTCGCCGAAGTGCGCCGGTGGCTTGCCGAAGACCGTGAACTGTTACGCGACCGCGAGCGACTGGCGAAGGTGTGCTGTGCGCCGCGGCCTCCGGTGCAGTTGCAGGGCGCGCCGCAACCACAGTCAGCACGTGCCACGCCGCCGATTCTATATTGACAAAGTCCGTCGACTCACGCAGGGCGTGCTTGTTCAAAGCTCAAAAAATCCAGACACCGTTTTGCGTCCGTGCGCACTCGCGGCAAGCGGGAAAGCCGCTTCCTTCCAAGTTGCCAAACCATTCCGACACTTGTAGCATATCGGTTTATTTTCTCAAGCAAAACGCCACCTGTAGAGGGTGAGAAGCCTGACTGTGAGGTTATATGATCGGGATAGGTAAACGCATCTCTTACGCCTTCCGTTGCTTCTTCTCCGTCGTGTCAAACGGAGAGGTGCCGGAAGACATCGCGCACGAAGTAACGCCCGACGCAAGCAAAACTTCGGCGACTCTTTCCGCGACAGACCGTCCGCAATCGGCCATCGGTGCTGCTACGCCACGCGCGATAGAAGACCAGGCGGCGGAAAACCGTGTGACGATGGATTCGACCGACCGCGCTGTGCAAATGCTGGCGCTGTTGCAACGCGACGGGCGTTTAATCGACTTTCTCAGCGAGGACATCACGGCGTATCAGGACGCGCAGATCGGGGCGGCGGTGCGCGAACTGCACATCAACTGCCGGAAGGCGCTCGATCAATATGTCAAAATGGAACCGATCATCGCCGGTGAAGAAGATAGCTCGGTAACGGTCGACGCCGGCTTCAACCCGGCGTCCATCAAGCTGATTGGCAACGTGACGGGCAAGCCGCCGATGCGCGGACTGCTTCGCCATCACGGCTGGCGCGTGACCGAAGTCAAACTGCCGCCACTCTCCGCACATGAAGCGGGTCGATCCGTCGTCGCCCCCGCCGAAGTCGAGATTCCGTAAAGACAGTAAAGCAGTGGCGCGCATCGTCGCCTCTTTTTATATTAACGAGCATTTGAGGTTAAAGAATTGGATACACGCTATATTGTCGGTATTGATTTAGGTACGACCAACTCCGCACTTGCGCATTTCGACACGGCGGCGCCTGAAGAAGAAAGCCGCCTCACCGTCGAGAGCGTTCCACAATTAATCAACCCCAACGAAGTCGAAGAGCGCACGTTGCTTCCTTCATTTCTCTACGTTCACGGCGAACTTGATTTCCCGAAAGGCAGTCTGGCGCTTCCCTGGGATCGCGAGCCGCAGTTCGTCGTCGGCGAGTTGGCGCGGAAGCGCGGCGCAGAGAATCCGACCCGTCTCATCGCATCGGCCAAATCCTGGCTGTCTTATGCGGCGGTCAATCGCACGTCTCCGATTCTGCCGTGGGGCGCGCCCGACGAAGTGCCGAAGCTGTCACCGATTCAAGTCTCGGCGCAGTACCTGACGTATTTGCGTCAGGTGTGGGACAGCCGGATGAACGCGAAGAAGCACCCGGAACTGGCGCTTAGTGAACAGGACGTGCTGCTGACCGTGCCCGCATCGTTCGACGAAGAGGCGCGCGAGTTGACGCTACGCGCGGCAGAACAGTCGGGCCTCAAACACGTGACGCTGCTCGAAGAGCCGCAGGCCGCGTTCTATGCCTGGATCGACGCGCAGGGCGAACGCTGGCGCAAGAAGATCAAGGTCGGCGATTTAATTCTGGTGTGCGACGTGGGCGGGGGGACGACCGACTTCAGCTTAATCACAGCGTCGGAAGAGAACGGCGAGTTGATGCTGAAGCGGGTCGCGGTCGGAGATCACATCCTGCTCGGCGGCGACAATATGGACTTGGCGCTCGCGCGTCTGCTGCAACAGCGTCTGGAAGCGGACGGCCACCGCATCGACACGTGGCAGTTACAGGGGCTGTGGCATCAGTGCCGGCTGGCGAAAGAGAAGCTGTTCGCCGAACCGAAGAGTCAGAAGCAGCCGGTGACGCTGCTCGGCAAAAGCTCCAAGCTCATCAGTGGCACGATCAAGACCGAGTTGCGTCGCGAAGATTTAGAACAGGTGCTGACCGAAGGCTTCTTTCCCGTCGTCGGGCGTGACGAAATGCCCGCACGCCAACGTCGCATCGGGTTTCAGGAACTCGGTCTGCCGTATGCTGCCGACCCGGCGATCACCAAACATCTGGCGCGGTTCCTCGCGCAGCAGACGCGCCACAGTCCCGAAGCGGAATCAATCAGACGCGGGCCGAGCGGGTTCGCATGCCCGACGCACATTCTTTTTAACGGCGGTGTGATGAAGGCCGGCGGGCTGAGAGCGCGCGTCATCGAAGTGCTCGGCCACTGGCTCGAAGCTGAAGGCTTTGAGCGACTCGGTGAAAAAGAGGTGCTCGACGCGCCCGATCTGGATCACGCCGTGGCGCGCGGCGCGGCATATTACGGCAAGTCGCGGCGTGGTCGTGGGGTGCGCATCCGTAGCGGCGCGCCCCGCACTTATTACGTCGGAATCGAAAGCGCGATGCCCGCCGTGCCGGGGATGGCCGCCCCGCTGAAGGCTCTGTGCGTCGTGCCTTTCGGCATGGAAGAGGGCACTGAGGCCGCGATTCCGGGCCGCGAGTTTGGTCTGGTCGTCGGCGAGCCGGCGGAGTTTCGCTTCCTCAGCTCAACCGTTCGCAAGCAGGATCAAATCGGGAGCATGACCGAAGACTGGGGCGACGAGATTGAGGAACTGAGTCCGCTCGAAGTCACGCTCAAGATCGATGGGCAAGAAGACACCGTGCTGCCGGTGCGTCTGGAGACGCGCATCACTGAAGTCGGGTCGCTCGAAGTCTGGTGCGTGACGCGCGACGGCGCACAGCGTTGGAAGCTGGAATTCAACATCAGAGAAAAGGATGCGGATTAACGAGCACCAGCGATTCAACTTAGAGGTGACAGGTGATGGGTGACAAGAAGGAGTTAAGGCACAACAGTTCTTCCAAACGGGGCCGACAATATTTCGATCAAGCTTCCGGCTCAAAGAACGACCGCGTGCGGCACAGAATTTAATCTTTCCCGTCACCTATTACGATTTACCTGTCACGTCTGAGGATTTAAGGGTCGCAAGTTTTTATGGAAGTCTCAAGCCGTTATCTAATCGGCATCGACCTCGGGACGACGAACTCCGCAGTCGCATACATCGACCGGCAAGCCGCGCCGCTAAAGAACGGCACTCCATCAATTCGCGTGTTCGATGTGCCGCAGTTTGTTGCCGAAGGTGAATTAGGCACGCTCTCCGGCCTGCCCTCATTTCTTTACTTCACAGACGAAACAGCGTCCGCGACCGACAGCTTCCGCCTGCCGTGGGAAGCGGGGCCGCCATCAATCATCGTCGGTCGGCTGGCACGCGAGCAGGGCGCGTTGGTTCCAGGGCGTCAGGTTTCGTCCGCTAAATCGTGGCTGTCACTTTGTTCCGTCGACCGCACCGCGGACATTCTGCCGTGGGGCGCGGAGCAACCGGAACATTCATGCTCGCCTGTGGCCGCCTCCGCACGTTACCTCGCACATCTACGCGACGCCTGGAATTACGTGATGGCGTCGAACGTCGAAGGCGACGATAGAGCGGGTACGATGGATGATCTGCGGTTCGAGCAACAGGAGATTGTGTTGACGGTGCCGGCGTCGTTTGACGAAGAGGCGCGCGAGTTGACCGTGCAGGCCGCCCGCGATGCGGGGCTGATTCACTTGACGCTATTGGAAGAGCCGCTCGCCGCGTTCTACGCCTGGATCGCCGCTCATCGCACCACACTCAAGCGACACCTCAAAGACGGCCAACTGATTTTGATCTGCGATGTCGGCGGCGGCACGACCGACTTCAGTTTGATTCGTGTCAGCGTCGACGGCAAAGATGTGCGGTTCGCGCGGACGGCCATCGGCGAGCACCTGTTGCTCGGCGGCGACAATGTTGATCTGGCACTGGCGCGCCGCGTCGAAGAAAAGCTCGGACATCCACGACTCAGCTTGCGGCAACAGAACGCGCTGCGGCGACAATGTTGTGCAGCAAAGGAAAAACTTCTCGGCGATGCGACCGTGGAGCGCGTGCCATTGACCGTGCTCGGCGGAGGGCGCTCGGTAATCGGCGGCGCGCTCGCCACGGAGTTGACGCGCATTGAGGTCGAGCAGATTTTAACCGAAGGTTTTCTGCCGCTGACCGCACCCGACGATCTGCCGGCGCGCGACAAGCGAACGGGACTCCGCGAACTCGGACTGCCATACACGAGCGATGCCGCGATCACCAAGCACCTCAGCGCGTTTCTGAAACAGGCGGCGACGGCAATGAGCGTCGAGCAGCCCGACACGTTAGAAGCGATTCAGAGTAGCGGCATGGTTCGACCCGACGCCGTGTTATTCAACGGAGGCTTCTTTCTCGCGCCGTTGACGGTTGAGCGCGTGGTCGCCGCGATTGCCGGATGGTTCCCGCAGCAAGGTAAAAAGTGGCGCCCCAAAGTTCTGACGAATGAATCACCGGACAGTGCCGTGGCCGTCGGCGCTGCCAGCTACGCGCACGTGCGTCACGGCAACGGATTGCGCATCAGCGGCGGTAGCGCGCGGGGCTATTTCATCGGCGTCCAGCACGTCGACGCTCAACACCCGGCGCGCGACGGCGATGAAGGTCGAGGAGAAGCCGGCAAGCCTCACGTGACGGCGGTGTGCGTGCTGCCGCGCGGAACGGAAGAGGGAACGAAGCTTGAACTCGCGGAGCGCGAATTCACGGTGCTCACCAACCGTCCTGTCTCCTTCACGCTCTACAGCACGACCACGCGCCACGATTCGCAGGGCGCGGTCGTCACCTTTTACGAAGAAGATATTCACCGCCACGCACCGCTCATCACCGTCCTTCGTTATGGCAAACGTTCGCGTCAAACCGAACTCGATGTGCGTTTGACAACGCACTTCACCGAGGTCGGGACGCTCGAATTGTGGTGCGAGTCGCCGAAGACAGGTCATCGTTGGCGTCTGCAATTTCAGTTGCGAGGAGTTGATAGAGAGGCTGAGGACGAAGATCAATCTGACGACGCGACTGATGCTCAGCCGGAATCACAGATTCACGTGTCAGACGATGCGGTTGAGGCGGCTGGAAAAATGATTCGCGCCGTGTTCGGCGGCCCGCGTGATTCAAGCGAAGGCGAAACGCCGGCGCCAGAATCTCTCACCTCTCAGATGGAAGGCGCTATCGGCTATCGCAAAGATGCCTGGCGGATGGAGGTAATTCGGAAAATGTGTGACGTGCTGGCGGAGCACGCAGCGGGACGCAAAAAGGGGCGCGGGTGCGAAGCCCGCTGGCTCAATCTGTTCGGATTTTGTCTGCGCCCAGGGTTCGGTGCCGTGTTGGATGATTGGCGAATCGCTCAGGCGCGTAAAGTTTATCTTGAGGGATTGAGCTTTCCGAAAGACGCACAGTGTCAGGTGGAATGGTTGATACTGTGGAGGCGCGTGGCCGGCGGGCTCAACGCCGGGCAGCAGCGCGAGCTTTACGAGCGGCACAAGACTCAGTTTGGGATCGGCGGCAAAAAAGCGAAGGTACGATTGAATCGTCAGATCGAGCAGGAGGGTTGGTTGCTGCTCGCAAGTCTCGAACACTTACCGGCTTCGATGCGCGTCACGATTGGTGAAGAGTTAATCAGTCGAATCGAAGAAGAGCCTGACCACAAAGGTTATATTTGGGCACTCGGTCGATTAGGGGCGCGCGTACCTTTCTATGGCCCGCTCAATTGTATGGTGCCGGCGGAGTATGCAGCGCGATGGGCCAGACGGCTACTCGGCAATTCAGAGATCACGCCGCACGTTGCTTCAGCAATCGTCCAACTAACCGCGCTGACTAATGACCGCCTGCGCGACGTTGAGCCGGAGGTGAGATACGCGGCCATCGAAAAGCTAACCGCGGCAGGTGCGGACGCCGGGCTGATCGAGAGCTTGCGAACCTTTGTGCCCCCGACCCGCGCCGACGCCGTGCGCATCTTCGGCGAGTCTCTGCCTGAAGGACTAAGACTCCTCGCCTGAAATCCCGCTCCGCCCCACATTGAATTGTTTCTGCGCGCTACTCAGCCCATCCAATGTGGGTTGCGTGCGGTGCCGTCAAAGCGGTCGGAGGTCTTGAACAATTCATAGCGCCCTTTGGACGCCGCATCGCGTGTGCGGGCGAGGAGCGCCGCGACCTGCTGTTCGGTCATCGGCTTGAATGTGCGCGCCGCCTCGAACGCCTGGTCGAGAAACGGCTGCGTGTTGATGCCGGTAATGACCGTTGATGTTTGAAGGTTCAGCGCGTAATGGAGACACTCGACTGGCGTCACAGTTTTGCTGGTGAGAATGGTTTCGCCACCCATCGACTTCATCCCCAGCACGCCGATGCCTTCACGCACCAGCACCGGCAGAACCTGCCGCTCGAAGCTTCTGAAGTGCGCATCCATCACATTTAGTGGCAACTGCACGGCGTCGAAGCGGAATCCGTTCGCGGTGGCAACCTCTAACATCCTGAGATGAACGAACGGGTCTTTGTGGCCGGTGAAACCGATGTAGCGAATCTTCCCGGCCTTCTTCGCTTCGAGAATCGCCTCCATCGTGCCGCCTTCATTGAAGCAGCGGTCGGGGTCTTCAAGGCGGATGATCTCGTGAATCTGCATCAGGTCGACGCGGTCGGTTTGCAGGCGCTTCAGAGATTCATCGATCTGCTTCGCCGCTGAATCTTTCGTCCGACCGTCGATCTTGGTCATCAAAAAAGCTTTCTGCCGATAGCCGTCGCGCAACGCCTTGCCCATGCGGACTTCGCTGCCGCCGTCATGATAGTCCCAGCAGTTGTCCATAAAGTTGATGCCGCGATCAATCGCCGCGCGAATCAGCCGGATGCTCTCCGCCTCGTCGCGTTGCACGCCGATGTGAAAGCCGCCGAGTCCAATGGCCGAAACATCCTCGCCGGTGCGCCCCAGCTTGCGAAAGATCATGTCGCCGCGCTTAACATCCTGAGTCCGCGGTGTCGATGCTGACTGTGATGTCGAGGTGAATGCCGATGCCGTTGGGTGAAGCATGGTGTGCGAAGCCGCTAGTGCAGCGGCGACCGTCGCGTTCTCAATAAACTTACGTCTGTTCATAACTTTCCTCCTCCGCTAATGTCTAACGGGCATCATCCACGCGCTGTACTTCGAGCACGCTTGAGCGGCGTGTCATGCCCGTTTTGTGGCGCGCCGAATGTAAATGTATCTTCGGGATTATCGTTGTCAAAAGTGTAGAGAGCTTTTGTCGAACAGAGGCATCTACATACTCGGCTCCGGCATATTCGCTGATGATTATCAATCATTTCCCAGCATCTCACCGCCGAGAACGCGAGAGGGCACGGAGCAATCAAAGACAGCATCATCAATCAGGAGAACATCTGGGTCTGCTCGGCGTCCTCTCGCGTTCTCGGCGGTGATTGTATTCGCAAGGAACCAGAGCGCGTCACGTGGCATCAAACACTGGTGAGAAAATTACTGTTGATAGCCTGCGTGGTTATTTTGCTGGTGCTCGCGCGCGACCGCGCCGATCAAATAGGGCTGACCGGAAATGCCAGCGGTGCGGCGCATTCTGCAACCTTACCTTTCAAAATCGCTTGGCTTTCGATGAGAGAGCCGGACTCGAAGCTGGTCGTTCCAGTCGAAGGAATCAGCGCTAAACGAATCAGCGACTCGTGGCACGCGCCGCGTTCGGGCAATCGTCTGCACGAAGGGCAGGACATCTTTGCGCAGCGCGGCACTGCCGTTCGTTCCGCGACGGAAGGTTATGTCACGCGCGTCGGTGAGAGTCCGTTGGGCGGGAAAACTGTTTTCGTCGCCGGCGCGGGCGGGCGGCATTATTACTACGCGCACCTCGATGATTACGCGGTCGGCCTCGCCGTGGGTGATTATGTGACGCCGGAGACAGTGCTCGGCTACGTTGGCACGACCGGCAATGCGGCGGGCACCCCGCCGCATCTCCACTTCGGGGTTTATACTGTGTCCGGAGCCGTCGACCCCCTGCCGTTACTCACTGACAGGTTGTAACGCGGTGGCATCACAAGTACCAACGCAAAAGTGAACGGTTTTTAGTTTTCGGTATTCAGCTCAAAACTTAAAACTTAAAACCGAAAACTGTTCACGGGTAAGGCGATTGATTCAAAATGTTCAGCCCAACCACATGTCGAGTCAGTTGCGCGCTTCTCAAATGCGGTCTGCTATGGTGCGCGCTGATGCTTCCGCCGAGCGTTGGCGCACAGGAAGTTTCTGCCACCGCGCGTTGGTCGATGAAGCTCGACGGGCGTGTGCGTTTTTATCAAACCACGGAACTGGGTGTAATGGTGACGGGCACGGAAAAGTCTCTCTACGCACTCGACGGTGAAACGGGCGAAGTGCTGTGGAGACGCAAAAACGCGCGCCTCGACGCCGCCGACGTAGCGCCCGTTCCCGGCACGGACGTGCTGTTGTTGAGCTTTGAAGACGGCAACCGGACGCGGCTTGAAGCAACCGATTTGATGACCGGCAACACCCTCTGGCGAACCGATAAGGTGCGCGGCGTCGTGATGCAGATGGCGTTTGACCCGGACTCGAATCTGCTTGCAGTCGTGATGGCGCGTGACGCGCGGGGGCGTGCGCGCGAAGGTTTCAAACGTCGGCCCGTCGTTCATATTTTCGACCTCGGCGCGGGCCGTGAATTGTGGAAACGCGAACTCGAAAGCGAAATCGAAATGATTCCCGCACGTTGGGCAGAGGACGGGGATGTGCCCTACCTGCTCGACAATTACCGTCCGCCGGTCTTCCTCGACAATCGTCTGTACTTGTTCTATGAGGGGATCACTTCGCTGGATGCGCAGACGGGCAAAGAGCGCCGCCGCGAAAAGTTTCGCGTTAACGAAGAAGGGCTGGCCCTCACCGACGCGGACCCGGTTGCCAACGAGCGCGCCATTTATTTGTCAGGCCGTGGACGTGCGCGCGCCGTCTCACGAGCGACCGGCGAAACCATGTGGGAGTCGAAAGACATCGGGCTGACGCCGGAGATGATTCTCACGCGAGACGTGCTCTACGTGCGTACCGGCGGGCAATTTACGCGGCTCGGCGACGGCGAGACAATCGAGCGCGGCCCGTACGGCGTCAGCGCCATCGACGTTAACAGCGGAAAAATTCTGTGGCGCTACAAAGGCGCCGACAAAGGCATTACGAACGTCGCGCTGGTTGATCCCGCGACCATCATCATCGCCGACCGCGACGACCTCATCATGATCGATGCGGCGACGGGAAAGCGGCGCGCGAAGGCGGCACACAAAGTCGAAAGGGCCGCGTTTGTGTTGGTTAACGAGCGCGGTGAAGCGGTCGTCGGCGGTGGAAATGAGATTGCGGGATTTGATGTTGCCGGTGGGCAAAACACCTGGCGCGCGCGCCACAATCCGCCCGGTCGGGGCGCGCTCAGAATCGTTGCTGCTATCGCGGCGCGTGCGGCTTCGCTTTATTTCCGTTACGGTGGAGTAGCCTCCACAGCTTTGCGCGGCGCCCAACTGCTTAACGCGGTCGGCACGTTGCGCTGGTCGGGACTCGCGACGCGCGCGGCATTTCCGGGGTTGACCAGCCTTGCGACAGGGTATGCCCGCGAATACGCGAGCGAGCGGTTTACGCTCTTCGGAGTTCTTTCGCGGGCGCGAAGTATCTCCGCGCCGCGCGTGCCGGACGTGCCGCGCCCATCGATTGATGTGGAAGAACGCTTGCTCGACCGGCTCGATCCCGGACGCCAGCTTGAGCGTGTTTCGCGATTTCTGCTACGACGGCGCAGACTGGCGACGCTGCGCGGCCAATGGATGTACTTCTACACCGAACTGAGTAAAGGGCGCGGCCTCGTCGGCGTCAACATCAACACAGGTCGAGCCGAGCGCGCCATCCGCGTGGCTAATCCCGACGAGCGATTTATCAGCGACGAAGCATCACATTCACTGTACGTCGCGCAGGATGAGCGACTGCTCGCCTTCCCACTCAACGACCGCGAATAGCACCTTCCAAGCCCCGAACGCCGAATGAGATGTTAAACTCACCACAGCAGCCTGACCGGCATCGATATCTGAAGCTGTGTGCATCTCAACAGGACGGCATCCAACCGGATCAAATGGATGCACGTTACGCACCACACACAATTGATAAGGAGAGTTAGCAAATGATGAAAAGATTTACCAAAGGCGCCTGTGTTTTGGCGCTGACCATAACCGCGATGTTCGCGGCGACGCCCGTTGACGGAAAAACTGTCGGGCGCACATATACGCCCGTCACCGCCGTCGCGGTCACGGTTGCTGATTTCGTAGTCGAAGACGGCACGCTTGTTGAGGCGACACTGAACACTAACCTTTCGACCAAAACGGCGCGTAACGGGACGCGCTTTACCGCCACCGTGCGCAGCCCCGCCCCGTACCGCGGAGCAACTGTCTATGGTTACGTCTCGCAGGCAAAGCGGTCGGGGCGCGTGCGCGGCAACGGTCAGTTGACGCTCAACTTCTCGCGCATTCGTCTCCGCAATGGTCGCACCTATGAATTTGCGGGCGTGGTTGAGAGTGTCCGCTCCACGAGCGGTGATGAGATCAAGGTTAATGACGAAGGCACCGCGGAAAGAAAAGACAGCCAGACCGACCGCACCGTGACACGCTCCGGCGTCGGTGCCGGCGTCGGCGCGGTCATTGGGGCGATAGCGGGCGGCGGCAAGGGCGCCGGCATCGGTGCTGTGGTCGGCGGCGGGGCGGGCGCCGGTTCGGTGCTCGTCCAGGGGAAACGCGACCTTGATTTGCAGCGCGGCTCGCGGATGGTCATCAGAGCCAGCGGGCCGAGGTAATTTAAGCGGCATCCGCCGTCATGGGTTTTCACAACCGGTCACAACTACAAGAGCGCGCGTTTCAAAGGAAACGCGCGCTCTCTTCATTCATCTTGTGAGATCGAGTCACAGTGGTTGATGTATTCAAATCAGCGCGGACAGGCAACACTCGCGTGACCCACGCTTCTTACCTGTCACTTGTCACCTGTCACCCGTCACTTTCGGGTAGCTTCAGCGTGTTTTCGTTGAACCGGGACGGGAGACGTTTGCGGCGGGCTGTGAATCGGCAAGGTAAATCTCGAAGTTGCCGTCGCGTTCGGTTTGATAGGCGATGTGACGGCTGTCGGATGACCACGCCGGTTCATCGTCGAAGGTGAGGGCTGCCGTAATCAGGCGTTGATTGCTCCCGTCGACGTTCATCACATAGATCGCCGGTAAATCGATTTTCGACGGACGATTGGCGGCGAAGGCGATTCGTTTGCCGTCGGGCGACCAGACGGGCTTGACATCATTGCCCGGATGATTCGACAGATTCCGCACGTCGCCACCGTCCGGGTTGATCGTATAAATCTCGTATGACTGATGGTCGCGGTCACTGGCAAAAGCGATTCTCGTACCGTCGGATGACCACGCCGGGTCGGTGTCCACACCGGGGTCGGTGGTCAAACGACGCCTGCCCGATCCGTCGGCGTGCATCACATGAATGTCGTAGTTCAAAGGCTCGGCGGGCGAGGTGCTGGCGAAGACAATCGACTTGCCATCGGGCGACCATGCTGGCCGCGCATCATCGGACGGACTTTTACTGACGTTCGTCTGGTTACGGCCATCTACGTCCATCACGTAAATCTCAAGATTACCGTCGCGTCTACTTTGGAAAGCGATTCTGGTGCCCTCGGGCGACCACGCCGGGGTGTCATCATCAGCCGGGCTGTGCGTCAGACGCTCGACGTTGGAGCCGTCGGTGTCCATCAAGTAAATATCAGACCTGCCTTCACGATTGCTGGCGAACGCGATGCGTGTGCCGTCAGGGGAGTAATCGGGATGCAAGTCCGTGAAGTGATTGTTGGTCAGACGCCACGGATTGCCCGGCGTCGGAGTGGCGACTGCTGAGCGACCGAAGTCTCTGAAGTAAAGGATGGCAGCAACGGCAAGCACGAGCGTCGCACCGAGCGGGACTGCAACACGCACCAAGCGAGCGCGCGTTAATTTCGCGGGGCGGTGTGAAGCGTGTGACTGGTCGCCGTTCGTCGAGACGTGCGGTGTTTGAATCGTTCCGGCTTCGACGAGCGACGGTGTTTTCGTGGAGGCCGTGGCGACGGCCCCGGAAGAGTGATCGCCGGTATCCGTACGTGGTACGGGTGCTGGGTTGTGCGTGCGGCGCAGCAGTCCGATGAAGCGGCGGTCGGCGCGCAATGAGTCCCATTGCGGTTCGACGCCGAGCCACACGATCCACGGGTCGCCGATGATGACGCTTTGCTCCAGAAGGCTAAGCGCTTCATCCTTTTCACCAAGATGATGATGGATCAGCGCGAGGTGATACGGCGTGATATAGCGTGTGGCGGCCAACTCGCGCAACTGTGCGATGACGCTTCGCGCCTCCGCGCTTTGCCCCGCCTCGGCGTAAGCGGTGCCGAGCGTCGCCAGGACTTGCGGTGTGTCGCCGCTCATCTCAATCGCTTTCTTCGCTTCAGCAATCGCCTCTTCGTGTCTGCCTACTCTCCGTAAGACCCAACTCAGGCAAAAGCGCGCGGGGCCATAGCGCGGTTCGCTGCGAATCAGATTGCGGCACTGCACGATGCATTCGTCATAGCGACGCGTCTGGTACAGACACCATGCGAGGAGGTAATCGTAAAAAGGGTTGAGCGTGTCGATGGCTGTCGCGCGGCGAGCTTCGTCTATAGACGAATCGAAATTTCCTTCCATTGAGAGTTGGCAGGCGTACCAGATGTGAGCGGCGGCGTAGTTCGGATTAAGCTCGATGGCGCGTCGGTGGTGAATGTTCGACACTGCCCACTGTGAATTGTGGGTCATCAGCGCGAGGCCGAGCGCGGTGTGAGCCTCGGCCAGCGTGTCATCCAATTCGAGCGCGCGGCGTGCCGCCACGCGCGCCGCGGCGAAGCCTTCGGCAGGATTTATTAACCCATAGATGGCAAGCCAACTGTAATACTCAGAGATGGCGGCATGGGCCGCGGCGTAAGTCGGATCGCATTCGACCGCGTGGCGGTAGCAGTCGATAGCTTTGGCGAAGCCTTCTTCGGTCAGTTTGTTCCAGTGGTGACGACCGTGGATGTAAGCCTCAAACGCTTCCGCATTTTTAGTCCCGATCTTCGCCAGATGACGTTGTGTCTCGCCCATTAGTTGCGAGATCAGCACTCCGGCGATTTGCTCGGAGATCGAATCCTGAATGGCAAGCACATCCGAAAATGGATTATCGAACTGGCCCGCCCAGATTGGCGTGCGGTCACCGACCCGGACCAGTTGCACGGTGACGCGGACACTTCCACGCGCCCGCTGGATACGACCGTCGAGCACGTGACTGACGTTCAGTGCCTGACCCACCTCGAACGGGTCGCAGTCTTCCTGACAAAACCGCGCGACGGAACTGGTCGGGCGGACACTGATGCTGCGCACATTGCTAAGGCGCGTAATCAGCGCATCGGCCAGGCCGAAGCCGAGGAAGTCGTCATGCGTTTCATCCGCCTCACTGTCTGTCGCCGCGCCGGGCAGCATCTTGAAGGGAAGCACGGCGAGAGACTTGGCACCGTTCGACTCGACAGCGTGCGACTTAATCGTCGCCGGTTGTGTCCCACGAGGCGTGGCGTGAAGTGGCGGGCGGGCCGAGATCGGGCGACCCTCCAGATGGGACGTAATGTCTTCGCAGAGACGTTCGACCGCAGAGTAGCGGCGGCGCGGGTCTTTGCTGAGCGCCTTCAGGATGATCTGGTCGAGATTGCCAGCGAGTTCGCGCCGCAGACTGTCGGTTGTGCCGCCGTGGTTCCGGTACAACATGTCGAGCGTGGTCGCTTCGCTGCCGGGGACATCGGAAAGTAGTCCTTCGTGGTGGGTCAGGACTTCGCTCGGTCGCGCCGGTTCCTCCTCGCAGATGACGCGCGCCACCTCCTGCGACGTACGGTGCAGCAGACGATATGGGCGGTGACCAGTGAGCAGTTCGTAGAGCAATATGCCGAGGCTGTATACGTCGGAAGCGAACGACGCCGGAAAGCCCTGCGCCTGTTCGGGCGAAGCGTATTCGGGCGTCATCAGTCTCATCGCGGTCGCGGTGGCGGCGACTGAGTTGGCGGCAACTTCCGGATTGAGTATTTTGGCGATGCCGAAGTCCAGCAGTTTCAGCACGCCGCCCGATGTGACGAGGATGTTGCCGGGCTTGATGTCACGGTGAATGACGAGGTTGCGGTGCGCGTAAGAGACGGCGGTACAGGCTTGGCTGAAGAGACGCAGGCGCGCCGTGGTCGTCAGTTGATGATTATCGCAATACTCGTAGAGCGGCAGGCCGTCGATGTATTCCATCACGAAGTAGGGCAGCCCGTCTTCAGTCGTTCCGCCGTCCAAAATCTGCGCGATGTTCGGGTGGTCGAGCGAGGCCAGGATGCGTCGTTCTTCGCGAAAGCGGCGCACGATGAAATCTGTGTCCATGCCGCGCTTCACTAACTTGATGGCGACGCGCTGACGGAATTCGCTGTCGTCGCGTTCGGCCAGATAGACCGCGCCCATCCCGCCCCGACCAATCTCGCGCATGATCCGATATACGCCGATGCGTCGCCCGATCATCGGATTGAGACTTTCGTCGCCGTCCGCCCCCGTGATCGGTGATTCCGCCGCCGCGACCAGATCGAATTCACCACGCGGCAGGGCCGGCGATTCAATGAAGTCGCCCGCCGCATCGAACTGCGCGACCAGCGCTTCGACCTCACGGCGGAGTTCATCATCATCCGCACAGGCTTCCGCGATGAACACCGCGCGCTCGTCAGCGGGGAGATCGAGCGCGGGTTGAAAAATTTCCTCGACCTGCTTCCAGCGTTCCGGGGACATACGGGATAAGGCTAAAGTGAAAAGGTAGAGTGTGAAGTTGAAAATCGTTGACGATGGTGATGTTGTTCATAATTCGGACCGAAAACCTCTGACGTTGGCCGAAGTCAACCTCCGCGGCTCACTTGTCCGTAAAGCCACGCCTTCGCCATGCGCCATTCGCGGGCGATAGTCGGGGTGCTGACGCCGAGCACTTCGGCGGTCTCTTCTATCGACAGCCCGCCGAAAAAGCGCAGTTCGACGACGCGACTCTTTCGTTCATCGACTTCCGCCAACTCTTTTAGGGCATCGTCAAGTGCGACGAGTTCGGCGGCGCGTTCGTTGGACACGTCAAAATTTTCGTCGAGCGATAGCTTCTGAAACTCGCCGCCACGTTTCTCCGCGCCCGTCTTGCGTGCATGGTCGACGAGTATCCGGCGCATCATCTGCGCCGCGACGCCGACAAAGTGCGCGCGGTTCTGCCAGCGCGCCTGTGTCTGATCGACCAGTCGCAGGTATGCTTCGTGGACGAGCGCCGTCGGTTGCAATGTGTGGCCGGGACTCTCGCGCCGCAGGTATCCGGCTGCCAGCCGCCGCAACTCGTCATAGATGAGCGGCAGAAGCTGATCGAGGACGGCCCGGTTGCCATCAGTGAGCTGTGCGAGCAGACGTGTTACTTCGTTTGGAGATGGGGCAGACATAAAAAAACTCGGACTTGAAAAAAGGGAAAGTGCCGCGATGTGAACGCACAGATTATAAAGAATTGACTCAACCGCATCAATCCGTAAATCGAACGGGTGCGATTAGTGGTTTACTGCTCGTTGAGTGCCGCATCTTAAGTTTCGATCAGCTTTCTTGGCTGAGAGGGACACTACTCTGCGCCGCTCGATGTGCCGGAAAACAATTACTTCCCTTGATGTTCAAGTGGAGTGGACGTTACCAGAACCTTGTCAACGCGGTTGCGATCCATATCCATCACTTCAAAGCGCAAGCCTCCCCACTCGAAATGATCGGCGGCGGCGGGGATGCGTCCCAAATGCTTGATGATGAAACCGGCGAGCGTTTGATAAGCACCACGCATTTCGCCCGGCATCTCGCCAACTTTGAAGATGTCCTTGAACTCGTCAATCGGAAGCGCGCCGTCCAACAGCCACGAACCGTCTTCACGCTTGACGGCATAAGTCTCAGCTTGTGGCCCGGCGAGCGTGATGTCGCCGACGATGGCTTCGAGCACGTCGTTCGTCGTCACCAAACCTTCAATCGCCCCGTACTCATCAATCACGAACGCGAGGTGCGTGTGCGCTCCCTTGAACATCTCCAAAGTTTGGAGCGCAGTTCTGCTTTCCGGCACATAGAGCGGTGCCTTCATCGCCGTTTCCAGATCAAGCGTTTCGCCCGCGACAGTTCGCGCGAGCAGGTCTTTCGCTTTGACGACACCGACGAGATTATCCAGACCGCCGCGACACACGGGGAAACGCGAGTAATGGCTATGTACAATTCTTTCGCGCGTGACATCGGGCGCGTCGTTTAAGTCGAGCGCGACGATGTCCAGGCGCGGAGTCATCAACGCGCTGACACTCCGGTCGGCAAGGCGGAGGACGCTTTCGACGAGCGCTTGTTCCGTCTCCTCAAAGATGCCCGCCTTCGTCCCCTGTTCGATTAAGACTTTAATTTCCTCTTCCGAAACCAGCGCTTCCTGCATCTCCTTGAATGGCAACAGCTTCATCACGGCGGCGGTCGAGATGCTTAACAGATAGACAAACGGCGCGGCAACTTTAGACAACAAGTTCATCGGGCGAGCAATCATCGCGGCAATGCCTTCGGGGTTGTTAAGTGCGATGCGCTTCGGCACGAGTTCGCCGATGATGAGTGACAGGTAGGTGATGGCGGCGACAACGACTACGAGGGCTAACGGCCGGCTGTAAGGTGCGAGCACCGGCACGAGTGCGAGTTGCGCAGCAAGCTTCTCCGAGAGCGTCGCGCCGCCGAACGCTCCGGCGAAGATGCCGACGAGCGTGATGCCGATCTGCACGGTCGAGAGAAACTTGTCGGGCGTTACGGCCAGTGCAAGCGCGGCGCGTGCCTTCGCGTCACCCGTCTCGGCTCGTTGTTGCAAGCGCGCCTTGCGTGACGAAACAACGGCGATCTCCGACATTGCGAAGACGCCGTTGGCGATGAGCAGTAGAAATATAAACAGCACTTCAAAAGCGACACCACCCATCGGCTCATACTTCCTTTCACTGTGTAGTTAAAGATGCGGTCTTCGGTTCGCCCGGAACCTCAAGTGAGTCGCCGAGCGCGTCTTCAACGTAGAGCATTTTGATGAGCACGAGCGTGGCGGCAGTAAGCGGCGTAGCGATGACAAGTCCGAGTGTGCCGAGCAACACGCCTAAGAGAACTTGCGCAGCGATGGTCAGCGCCGGTGGCAAGTCGATGGTGCTCTTCTGCACGAGCGGAGTGAAGAAGTAGCTCTCAACTGTTTGTATCCCTAAGTAAAGCAGCAGAACGTACAGCGCGGTCATCGGGCTATCGACGAACGCAAACAGAGCGGCGGGTATGACCGCGATGATCGGTCCGATGTTTGGGATGAAGGTCAGCAAGGCTGCGATAATTGCCAGCGTCAACGCGAGCGGTACGCCGAGCAGCCACAACCCTGTCCACGTCAGCACACCGACGACGAGCATCGAAGCGGCAGTACCGATCAACCACCAGCGCAATGTGTAGCCCAGAGTTTCCACAACTTCGCTTGCCCGCTGGCGCTTTTTGAGCGGCACAAGGTGCAGCAACCCGCCGGTGTAGAGTCGTGGGTCGGCGGCAAGGTAGAGTCCGATGAACAAGACGATAAAAAGATTCGCCACCACGCCGAGCGTCGTCGAGAAGACGCCGGTTGCGCGAGACACCACGTCGCGCGTGCGCGGCATCATGTCTTCGATTGGTGGGACTTGTTCGAGCAACCTGCGTCCCCAACCATAGCGCGTGATGCTTTGCTGAAGTCGGGCGACGGAACGCGGCACGGTTTCGGAGAGTTGGTCAACTTGTTCGGCGATTGACGGCGCAAGCAGCCAACCGCCCAAACTGATGAGTGCGACGAGCGCGAGGCACACAACCGCGAGCGACCATCCGCTGGACAGCCCTATGCGCTCGCTCAGTTTGTCGCTCAATCCGCGCAGGAAAATCGCCATCAAGATTCCGGTGAAGACGAGCATCAGCACGTCAACCGCATACCACAGCAGCAGCAGGACGAGCAGCAGAGTGATGATGATGCCGGCGGCAATCAACACCCGTCGTGTGAAGGAAGAAGGGATATGGTTTGTCTTACCTTCGAGGTGTGTATCTTTAGTATCAATGTCGGTGGTCATAATGTTCTTTGTTGTTCGACACCTTTCCCGCCTAATGCTTCCTGCCACTTCTCAATTCCACGCGGTATCAGCACACGCACGTCCGGGTCGGGCAAGCCGATTTCGGCGGCTTTAAGCGCGGCGACGAGCGCGGCGCGCACGTTCGAGGTCGTCGAGACGAAGTCCGCGCGGCGCGAGTCGCACCAGAAACGCGCTTCGACTACGATGTCGTCTTGTCCGAGGTCGCGGACGCGCACCGAAGCAGGCGGCTCGTCTAGGACACCTTCCGCTCTTTGCGATGCATCGCGGATGACGCCGACCGCGTACTTTAAATCCTGGTCGTAACCGAGAAAGAGTTCGACCGAACCGCGCCGCACCGGGTCAGCCGTGTTATTGATGATGCGCGAAGTGAAGACTTCGGCGTTTGGGACGATGACGACGCGCCCGTCGTAGGTTCTGATTTGCGTCGCACGCAACTCAATCCGTTCGACCGCGCCTTCCGTCTCGCCGACGACGATCTGGTCGCCGAGTTCAAACGGACGCAAAGTAAGTATCAAGATGCCGCTGATGAAGTTCGAGAGGATGTCTTTAAGCGCGAAGCCAAGCGCAAGACTTGTTAGCCCTAGTCCGGTGACGACCGTATGCGGCTCGAAGCCGAGCGCGTCCAAAGCGACGACTAAGCCGAGCGTCCACACGGCGTAATAAGCGATCTGCTTGATCAGGCTTTCGGTAGTTTTGTCTTCGACGAAACGTCGAAAGATAATTCGCATCAACCAGCGCACGCCCGCCGCTATCGCCCAGAACAAACCGATCACGAGGGCGGCAGCGAACACGCTCGGGATAATCGTGATGACGGATTCAAGCAGCCTTGAGAATGCCGTTTCGACCGAGGCTTGCACTTCCGCCGCGAAGCGTCTCCACGTTGAACTGCGCCGCTCACGTGCGCGCTGAAGTGCAGCTTCAATGACTTGCGACCATTGCGCGGCGAGCGCATCCACAGACGTCAAGTTGTCTTGCGCGTCCGCTTCTGTGATCGTCACGACGGGTACGCCCGCGATGCTGATGACGCGCTCGGCATCGTTCACGCCCGCAGTCTCGACGCGCGCCGGGGCAATCGCGGTCGGATTTTCCAGAAGCGTTGCGAGGCGACGCTCGATGCGACGGGCGCGGTCTCTCGCCGCCGTCTCTCCGCTGTGGCCGACGCGGAAGAGCGTGCGTCCATCAACGCGCACCGTCACACGCTCGTCTTGCGCGAGTATCGAAGGCGACAGCAACAGCGCCCCGCAAGCAAGCGTCGCAAATGCCAGAAGTTGAATGCCGACGCGCCTTTGTTTGAGAGTCGCCGTCAATGTCAATATCACAGTTTCTGTTTCCTACAGTCGATCATAAGGGGAAGAACATCGGCACCATAATTATGATAATCGTCATCAGGATAAGCGTCAGCGGCAAGCCCACTTTGACGAAATCGAGGAATCGATACTTGCCCGGTCCATAGACGAGGATGCACGCTGGCTCGAACGGCGCAATAAACGATACGGAAGCCGCGAGCATGATCGCGATGGCAAAGGTGCGTCCGCTTACGCCTAAAGCTTCCGCAGCTTCCATCGCCACCGGCAGCACGACGAGTGCTGCCGCCGCGTTCGACATCGGCTGGGTCAATAGCACAGTGATAACAAAAAAGCCGCCCAAGACCGCGAGCACTCCAAAGGGCTGAAGCGTGGTGACGATTAAGTTCGCAAGCTGCGATGCCGCGCCGCTGTGTGTGTCGTTCATCGCTGTGCCGAATGCGGTCATGCCGCCGATTAAGATAATCAGTCGCCAATCGATAAACTTATACGCTTCTTCAATCGTGACGCAGCGAAACAGAATCGTCAGCACCGCCGCCGACAGAAACGAGATGGAGAGCGGAAGCCAACCGAGCACGCCGATGATGATTGCTGCCGCGAAGAAGATGACCGTGTAGATTCCTTGTTTTTTCCGGTGCAGCGCGGGACTTTGTTCTTCGAGCGTCCACAGGTCAGGCTCGCGGCGCATGTTCTTGAGATTGTCGTCTGTTCCTTGCACAAGCAGTAAATCTCCCATGCGTAGCGGAATGCGTCCGATCTTCTCGCGGATTGATTCGCCGCGACGGTAAATCGCTAAAGTTGTTAAGCCGTAACGGGCACGGAAGTTGAATTCTTTCAGCGTTCGCCCGATGAGGTTGGAGCGCGGCGCGATAAGAACTTCGGCAATCTTTACGTCGTCGCTCTCAAGGTCACTCAATCCCAATTTCACGTCGGCGCGGATCTCGATTCCGGCAGTGTCTTTGACCTTAATTAAGTCCGCGACTTTGCCTTCGACGAGCAACACGTCTTCCATCTCAATCGTCGTGCTGCTGTCAGGGATGAACCGCTCGTCACCGCGTATCACTTCAAGTACGCGAAAGTTCTTCGTCGTCAATTCCGATACAAAGACAGGTTGCCCGATCAAATCCGAATCCGGCATGACGATGATTTCGCTCAAGTATTCGCGCATAGCATAGTCGTCCGTCAAACTCTCATCCTTGTGGTCGGGCAGCAGCCTTTTGCCGACGAGCATCAGGTATGCAATGCCGACGGCGACGAGCACAATGCCGATGGGCGTCACGTCGAACATCGAGAGCGGCTCCATGCCTTCTTTTTCGATAAAGCCGCTGACCGCGATGTTCGTCGAGGTTCCAATCAGCGTGCATGTCCCGCCGAGGATTGAAGCGAAAGCGACCGGCATCAGCAGCTTCGACGCGCTGACGCCAGTTCGCTTCGCCAATCCGATGACCGGCGGAACAAAGATCGCTGTTGCGGTCGTGTTGTTCATAAACCCGCTGATGCCACCGACGATTGACAGTACGACAAGCATCAAGCGGCTCTGACTCCCGCCCGCGATTTTGTACAAATGAGCGCCAACCGCGTCCATCACCCCGGTGCGCTGGAGTGCGCCGCTGATAATGAAAATCGCGGCGAGAATAATCGTGATGTTCCTGCTGAATCCGGCGAAGGCTTCCGCCGTCGTGAGTATGCCGGTAGCGACGAGTGCGATTAAAAGCATTAATGTGATGATGTCGACCGAAATGCGCTCTAATGCAAAGAGCACGACGGCGACCGCGAGCAGTCCGAGGACGATGGCTGTCTCCATAGCTTTCTCGACTCTCTGCGCGGAGTGAGAGCCGCGACCGATGACCGCTTCGTATGATAGCCGGGCTGGATCGTTGTTCGAGATGCGATGACACAAAAGATATCTGAAACTCGGCACCCGTTCAAGCCGCGCTTTCGGCTGGCAGCAAGGCTCCGTCGCCGTTTTCCAGCTTCGTCTGTCTCAATCTGGTATGTTTCGATTGAGAATATGGCTCGATGATTTACAGACAAGAGAGGCTGTGATGGTGACTCGAAAAACAAAGAGCGATGAGAAAGGGAATGGCGGCTTTTGTTATGACCCGGAAGAAGCGGTTAAATATCTCGCCTCAGTTGACGACACACTCGCCCGGCTGATAAATCATGTCGGGCCGTTCGCGATGGAAATCCGCCACCTGCATAACCCGTTCGAAGCGTTGGCGCGAAACATCGTCTTCCAGCAACTTCACGGCACCGCTGCCGCCGCGATTCACGGGCGCGTCGTCAATCTTTTCGGGAAAAACAAGCTGCACCCGCAGGACATCCTCGGCGCGAAAGACGAGGAGTTGCGGGGTGCGGGACTTTCGGGAGCGAAGACGGTCGCGCTCAAAGACCTGGCCGCCAAAACTCTGGATGGAACCGTCCCGACACTCGCTCGATTGAAGAGGATGAGCGATGAAGAGATTATCGAACGGCTGACACAGGTGCGCGGCATCGGTCGCTGGACGGTAGAGATGCTGTTGATGTTCCGGCTCGGCAGGCCCGACGTGCTGCCCGTTGGCGACTATGCGGTGAGAAAAGGATTCGCGATCATCTACGGTTTGGATGCATCGCCCGCGCCGAAGGCATTGACTGAGTACGGTGAATGCTGGCGGCCATACAGGTCAATCGCGAGTTGGTACATGTGGCGGGCAACCGAATTGTCACCTGAAGTTGTGGTGTCATTGCGGCAGGGATTGTAGTGGCCGAGCTTGTTCGGATCGACCGCCCTTACTCGACGCGACTCTCAAGCGAGTAGCGGGTGGTGTTGTCGGTTGCGATCTGGATTGTGTAATCGCCCGTCTCCGGCAGCGCGCCGCTCCACTCGGTAACGCCATCGGCCTCCCAAATGCGGTCGGTCGGCGTGTAGATCGTCAATGACGTCCGACCTTTGACACGAAGCGCGACGCTCAACGTCTGCCCGGCGCGTCCGCGTAAGATGTAATTGTGGGTCGTGCCGCGCCGGATGATTTTGGTGATGAAGGCGGAACTGCGTCCGTCCGTGAATCTGATGCGCTCTTCGACGGTGATTCGATCAGGCGAACGATGACTGTACTGCGCCGGGACATCAATAGTTGTCAACAGAGCGACCGCCCCCATCATCAACACGCGAACTTGCATCCATCTTTGGACTGGCAATTTGATTTTCATGATTCACCTTGCTCGTTGCGGAAAGCGCGCTTCAGTTCAATCTTCAATCGCCACTGCGAGCGTATATGTCGCATTGCCGCGTGTGGCACCGATGCTGATCCGGTAATCACCAGACGCCGGCAGTCGCCCTTTCCAGTTAGTCGTGTCGTCCGTCTTGTTGAGACGAACTTTGCCGCCGGGTGCGTCGATGTCGAAGACGGCGTTGTCCTCAAGCGACGAGAGGTGCACCGTCACCGTCTGCCCGCGGCGCGCCGCCACGATGTAAGTGTCGCGTGTGCTGCGCACCACCGCGCCTTCGACACTCGCCGAAGTGCTACCGCGATTGAATTTGATGCGACGCCCGACAACACCCTGTTGCGCAGTCATGCTCACCGCTCCAACTGACGAAATGAGAATCAGCCAGAGCACGCACGTCACACTGTTTCTACTGAACAACGTCTTCTCCTTCGATGACTGCCAGATTCACGTCCAATGTAGAATCACTTCACAATGAGTGATTGGTTACATCCCCTCCAACTCGTAACGCGAAAAAGCGAAGCAGATTCGATCACCTGAGAACTTATGCCCCGGTAGCGAGCGTGTCAAAGATTGTTATTTTCTGTTATGTTTACGGAAAGAAATAGACGGCAAATTTGTCCCCGACAATCGGGCTGATGAACAAGCAAGTGAGGAACCAATTATGAACGTGTCACTGACCCCGGAGCTTGACGAATTTGTAAATGAGAAGGTCCAAAGTGGACTCTATAACTCAGCGAGCGAGGTCGTGCGGGAAGGGCTACGACTTCTAAGAGAGCAAGACGATCTCAAGCGCTTTCGTTTGGTAGAACTCAAGCGAGAAATTAAGAAAGGGATTGATTCTCTTGACCGAGGAGAAGGTAGGGCCTTTGATGCCGATGCTGTTAAGGCAAAAGGAAGGGCCAAGCTCGCGCAGAGGAAAAAGTAGATGCTTGAGCTGATCGTTTCCCCGGAAGCTGATGATGACCTCATAGAAGTCTGGCTTCACATCGCAACTGACCGGGACACGGAGACCGCTGACAGGGTGCTTGATTCCTTTCACCAGAAGTTTTTGATGCTGCTTACGACACCAGAGATAGGACGAGCGCGAGAGGAGCTTGCGCCCTACCTTCGAAGCATCCCAGAGGGAAACCACATGATTTTCTACCGGCCTATCATGAACAGTGTGGAGATCGTGCGCGTGGCCCACGGCAGGCGGGACATTGAACGCCTTTTCTCAGGCAAGGAATAAAGCGAGTCAGCCTTGATAAGTGGGGCTTGACCCCGGAAGACTCTCAAGTGGTGTAACGGGTGTTGTTGTCGAAGACCATCGAGCGACTATTGATTGTCCGTCGCGCGTGTGACGACCTTGCTCAATTCGCGCAGCCACAGCACAGAGCTTGCGACCGCCGCACAGCTCAGCCAATCGTTCGCGCTCAAGCTGACGGTCGAAAATGCTTGTTGCAGAAATGGTATGTAAATTACCGCCACGTGCAGCGTGAGCGACAATAGAATCGCTCCCCACAGCCAGTAATTCTTGAACGATCCGCTGAATGCGCTCTGCTCGTCCGAACGCGCGTTGAAGACGTTGAATAACTGAAACATCATCAATGTCGTGAATGCCATCGTCTGCGCGTCACGCATACTGCCGGAGCCTTCGATCAAACCGCCGGGAAGTGAAGCGTCAAGGACGAGCAGCGTCCCCGCCGCCATCACCGCGCCGACGAAGAAGATGCCCGTCCACATCCGGCGCGTAATCACCCCTTCACCTCGCGGGCGCGGCGGCTTGTTCATGATCCCTGCTTCGCTTGGGTCAACGCCGAGCGCGAGTGCGGGCGCGCCGTCCGTCACGAGGTTAATCCACAGGATTTGTGTCGCCAGAAGCGGCAGCACCACGCCACCACCGCCTTCCGCCGTCAGCCCGATAGCGTCCGCCAGCAGCACCCCGAAGAACATCGTCATCACTTCGCCGATGTTCGATGAAAGCAGGTAGCGCAAGAATTTCCTGATGTTCGAAAAGATCGCGCGCCCTTCTTCGACCGCCGCGACGATAGACGCGAAGTTGTCATCCGCCAGCACGATGTCGGCGGCTTCTTTGGAAACGTCCGTGCCGGTGATGCCCATCGCCACGCCGATGTCGGCGGTCTTCAAGGCGGGCGCATCGTTGACGCCGTCGCCGGTCATCGCCACGATGGCGCCTTCGCGCTGCAACGCTTTCACGATGCGCAGTTTGTGTTCCGGATTGACGCGCGCATAGACCGACACTTCTTTGATTGTTTGAATGAGCGTTTCATCCGACGACTTCTCAATCTCCGCGCCCGTGGCAGCTCGTCCGTTAGTGGTGATGCCGAGCTCGGCAGCAATCACGGCGGCGGTGACGGGATGATCGCCCGTGATCATTATGGGGCGGATCCCCGCCGCCTTCGCGCGGGCGACGGCTTCCTTTGCTTCTTCGCGTGGCGGGTCAATCATGCCGATGAGTCCTGCGAACACGAGGTCATGCTCGACGCGTCCGTCAATCTCATCGGCTCCGAACGCGTCCGTCGGCAGCGAACGGAAAGCGACGCCGAGTGTGCGTAACGCTTCACCGGCGAGTTCTTCATTGACCTTCAAAATCTCCGCGCATCGCGCATCGCTCAAAGGTCTGGCCTCTTCGCCAACAAGTTCATGCGAGCAGCGCGCGAGCAGCACATCTGGCGCGCCTTTGGTGAAGGCGAGCAAGCGTTCCTGCCGCTCGGCATCGGTATGAATGGTTGTCATCAACTTGCGCTCGGAGGAAAAAGGGACTTCTCCGACACGACGAAAGCGCGCTTCGAGCCTCGCCGCTTCAAGCCCCGCTTTGCGCGCCGCGACGACGAGCGCGCCTTCGGTCGGGTCGCCCTGCACCGACCAGCGCCCGTCGCGCTCCTGCAACACGGCGTTGTTGGCGCGGTCAGCGGCGCCGAGCGCACGCTCCAACTCAATTCGCAGAGCGCCGGCAATCACGCCTCGTTTATCATCGGGTTTGCCATCAGGCTTGTCATCGGGCTGGTCATCAGCAATCGCTCCTCCGCCGTCTTGACTGACTTCGCCTTCGGGCGCGTAACCCGTACCGCTCAAACTGACGCGCCCGCTTGCGGTGATGACCGCGCGCACCGTCATTTCGTTCTTCGTCAGCGTGCCGGTTTTATCCGAAGCGATGACGTTTGCCGAGCCGAGCGTCTCGACCGCCGCGAGGTGACGTACAATCGCATTCCTCTTCACCATCCGCTGCACGCCGATGGAGAGGACGGCGGTGACGACCGCCGGCAAGCCTTCCGGCACCGCCGCGACCGCGAGCGCCACGCCTAAAATGAGCACGTCAAAAATCGCCGAGAAACCGCGTACATCTTCAACGAGAATAATTGTCCCGATCATCACGACGGCGATCACGACGACGACGATTCCGAGTAGTTTGCCGACGCGGTCGAGTTCCTTTTGCAGCGGCGTAGTTTCGTTCGGAGTCTCTTTCAGCATCCCGGCAATGAGTCCCATCTGAGTCTGCATCCCAGTCGCGATGACCACTGCTTGTCCGCGCCCGTAAGTCGCCGCCGTGCCGCTGAAGAGCATGTTTGTGCGGTCGCCGAGTCCGACTTCTTCCGTAATCGGGAGTGTGTCTTTCGATACCGGCAGGCTCTCGCCGGTGAGCGCCGCCTCCGCCGTTTGCAGCGCGGTTGATTGAAGCAGTCGCGCGTCGGCGGGCACGGTGTCGCCTTCTTCGACAAGGATGATGTCGCCGGGCACGACCTCCGTCGCCGGGATGCTTTGTCGCCCGCTGTCGCGAATGACGTTGGCGTGCGCCGCCGACATCTGACGCAATGCTGCAACAGATTGCTCCGCGCGCGATTCCTGCACATAGCCCATAATCGCGTTCAGCAACACGACAGCAAAAATAGCTATCGCCTCGTAAGGCAACGCCGATTCGCGCTCATACACCCACAGCCCCGCCGAGATCATGGTGGCGATGAGCAGCAGAATGACGAGCACATCTTGAAACTGGGCGAGGAACTTCCTCCAGGCGGGCACGGGCTTTTCCGCCGTCAACTCGTTCTTGCCGTACGTTGCGAGCCGCGCTCGCGCTTCCGCGTTGCTCAAGCCGCGCCGTGCATCCGTGTCGAGCGCGGTCAATACCACATCAACCGTTTGTTGATAAGTGGCTGTTTGATTTCGCTCAGTAATCGCGGTGCTCATCTACTTGTTCCTTTGCTTCTGCGATAACTTGCATTTTAACTTGTTCGTGCTTACTGAGTAATTTGGCATCGCGCTTAAATGGGAACCATTCGTAAATTTGAGACGTTGTCGAACCCGACGAGATGAACCATGCCACATCTTACCCCTCAATCAGCAAGTTGTTCGCGTCCATTAGGACATATCGAAGCAAAGATCATTAACTTGAACGCCACGTCAATCATCAATCCGCGCGGTTACTCAGTCTCATAGCTTTTGTTATTATTCACCGCCCATGAGGTGTAAGGTTTTTGATTATGAACAAAATCTCTGAAAATTCTCTCACTGCCGAATTGCTCTCAAGGATGGACGCCTACTGGCGGGCCGCCAACTATCTCTCCGTCGGTCAAATCTATCTGCTTGCTAATCCTCTGTTAAGAGAGCCGCTCAAGCGAGAACACATCAAGCCGCGTCTGCTCGGCCATTGGGGAACAACTCCCGGACTCAACTTCATCTACGTGCATCTGAACCGTCTCATCAAAGAACATGACCTGGACATGCTCTACATCACAGGCCCCGGCCACGGCGGTCCCGGAATAGTCGCTAACACTTACCTCGAAGGCACCTACAGTGAAGTCTATCCGAACATCTCGCAGGACGAGGAGGGCTTGCAGCGACTCTTCAAACAGTTCTCCTTCCCCGGAGGCATTCCGAGCCACGTCGCACCCGAAACGCCCGGCTCGATCCACGAAGGGGGAGAACTCGGGTACTCGCTCGCACACGCCTTCGGCGCGGCCTTTGATAATCCTGACCTGATCGTCGCCTGCGTCGTCGGCGACGGCGAGGCCGAGACCGGAGCACTCGCAGCGAGCTGGCACTCGAATAAGTTTCTTAACCCGGTGCGGGACGGCGCGGTGCTGCCGATTCTTCACCTGAACGGATACAAGATCGCCGGCCCGACCGTCTTCGCCCGCCTCCCCGAAGAAGAACTCGAATCGCTTCTGCGTGGCTACGGCTACAAGCCTTATTTCGTGACGGGCAGCGAGCCTGTCGAAATGCATCAACTGATGGCCTCGACGCTCGACCGGGTTATCTCTGACATTAAGGCGATTCAACGAGAGACCCGCGAGAGTGGCTTCAAAGACCGCCCGCGCTGGCCGATGATCGTGCTTCGTACACCGAAGGGCTGGACCGGCCCGAAGGCGGTCGACGGCAAGCAGACGGAGGGCACCTTCCGCGCGCATCAAGTGCCAATGGCCGAGATGGATCAGCCCGAGCACATCAAGATTCTTGAAGACTGGATGAAGAGCTATCGCCCCGAAACGCTCTTCGACGAATCGGGCAAACTGATTCCTGAATTGGCCGAACTCGCACCGCGCGGCACACGCCGGATGGGTGCCAACCCGCATGCTAACGGCGGAGCCGTGATGCGAGAGTTGCGCCTGCCGGACTTTCGCGCTTATGCCGTCGAGGTGCCGACACCCGGCTCAGTCGAGTCCGAAGCGACGCGCGTCCAGGGACAGTTCATCCGCGACGTGATGAAGTTGAATGCCGCGCAGAAAAACTTCCGCATCTTCAGCCCCGACGAGACGAACTCGAACCGCTGGAATGCGGTCTTTGAAGTGGAGGATCGCTGCTCGACGGCGGAGATACTTCCGACGGACGAACATGTCTCGCCCGACGGGCGGGTGATGGAGGTCTTAAGCGAGCACATGTGCCAGGGCTGGCTCGAAGGCTATCTGCTAACTGGCCGCCACGGCTTCTTCTCGTGTTACGAAGCGTTCATTCACATCATCGATTCGATGTTCAACCAGCATGCGAAATGGCTCAAGACGATTCGCCACATCCCCTGGCGGCGGCCCATTGCGTCACTTAATTACCTGCTCACTTCGCACGTCTGGCGGCAGGACCATAATGGGTTCAGTCACCAGGACCCGGGCTTCATCGATTATGTTGTCAACAAAAAAGCCGAGGTGATTCGCGTCTACCTGCCTCCCGACGCCAACACTCTGCTGTCAGTCACCGACCACTGTCTGAGGAGCCGCAATTACATTAACGTCGTGGTCGCCGGCAAGCAGCCGAGTCCGCAGTGGCTCGATATGGACTCGGCCATCAAACACTGCACCGCCGGGCTTGGCATCTGGGAGTGGGCGAGCAATGACCGGGGAAGCGAGCCGGACGTGGTGATGGCCTGTTGCGGCGACGTCCCGACGCTGGAAACTCTCGCCGCTGTGATGTTACTGCGCGAGCATTTTCCCCAGCTAAGGGTACGTGTCATCAACATCGTCGATCTGATGAAATTGCAGCCGCAGAGCGAACACCCGCACGGTCTGAACGACAAGGATTTCGATACGCTCTTTACGACCGACAAGCCCCTCGTCTTCGCGTTTCACGGCTACCCGTGGCTGATCCACCGTCTGACCTACCGGCGCACCAACCATCGCAACTTACACGTCAGGGGATACAAAGAAGAGGGCACCACGACGACGCCGTTCGACATGGTTGTCTTAAATGATCTCGACCGCTTTCACCTTGTGATGGACGTCATTGATCGCGTGCCGCAACTCGGACCGAGCGCGGCCTACGTCAAGCAGGAACTCTCCGAAAAGCTGATCGAGCACAAGCAACACATCTACAAACACGGCGAAGATTTGACTGAAGTGGCTGAGTGGCAGTGGAGCGGCCCGAATCGCGTCCGCACCGAATGAACGGTTGACGCCGTCCATCGTCTATGAGACTTGCGTCGGGTACTGATCCTATGAAGCAGGCACGTCCCTCTTCCAGTTCAATTGCTTACCAGGGCTGGGTGATGAGGTGCCGTTCGTCACCCCTGCCCTCGCGTTCGCTAGATGTGGCTACAAAACTTTCGCTTAAACCATCACAACAAATTAGTTGCCAAAGAATTTCTTCAGCGCCGCTATGGTTTCCGCCGGGCGTTCTTCCATCAGCCAGTGCCCCTGACATTTTATGCAGAACTCCGGTCTTCAAAGGCGCGCGCGTTCGAATTGCAGCGCTGCTTGACTATCTTGCTGCGGGAGACCCGCTCGAAAGGTTCCTTGATCATTTCCCGTACGCGATTTGTAACGAAGAAAGCACAGCGTGGCACGAGGGCTTTGGGTTTCGTGAACTGCCCGACCTGGGGCTCGCAAATCTGCGTCGTTCATATTTCGCCGGTGAGATGCGACGTTGCGAAATTGATGCAAGCGTAAGTGCGGCGGAAAGAGAAAGACTTTGTCGTCAATATGATTTCTGGAAACTGCGCGCCGCCGAACTCGAAGCGATTTGTGAGCGCGACGGTTTCGACGCCGTGACGCCGCTCCGACAATTCACTTGGTAGCTTCGCTAAAACTCATACTCCGGAATGGATGTCATCAAGGAAGTGAGGCCAATCATAGAGTTCTTATCTCTCTTCGACAATCTCTTTAACTCTCCCCACTTCACCTGTTTCAAGTCGAACCTTAATCCCATGCGGATGTTGAGAGGATTTCGTCAGCACATCTTTCACAGTGCCGCGCGTCACTTTCCCACTGCGCTGATC
>JALZJL010000042.1 GCA_030859785.1 Acidobacteriota bacterium | reverse complement strand
GTGTAGGACGACTGCACGCTCAAGCCGCGCGTGAAGCGTTTGCGCACCTCGAAGACGAGCGCGTTGTACCACGAGTTGCCGTCGCTGCTTTTAAGTTCGATGGTCGTAAAAGCAGTGTTGGGTCGCGGCTGTCCGGCGGGGAAGAAGGGCGTGCCGTTGGCGCGGATGACGGGGACGGTAGTATTTACGTCGCTGCTCCGCAGCAGGTGGACGCCGCGCGACCCGGCGTAGCCAACGGTCATCACCGTGTCGAACGGAAGCTCGCGCTGGACGTTCAAATTCCAGACTTGCACATAAGGATTGTCGAGATTGTACTGCACGGGTCGGATCGAGATTGAGCCGCGAAAGTTCGGGACGGGAAAGGTCGGATTGGCGACGACGGGTCGCGGCGTCGCGGGCGGATTAGTCACGGTGACGATCAGGTTCTGCTGGTTGTTGGTGTTGAAGTAAATCCCATAGCCGCCGCGCACCGAGGTCTTGCCGTCGCCCGCCACGTCCCACGCGAAGCCGACGCGCGGCGAGAAATTCTTGTGCGTCGGATTCTGATAAAGCTGACCCGTAGTCGGCACGCGGTCCGTCAGGTTCGGAAGCGCTGAGTCACGCCCGTAGATGTCTATTGGCATCGTCGTGAACTCGTAGCGCAGACCCGCGTTCAGACTCAGGCGCGAGTTGACGCGCATCGTGTCTTGCACATAGAAGCCGAGAAGCGTGAAGCGCCAGTAGCGGTCGAGCGCGCCTTCGGGCGTGAGGCCGATGAAGCGTTGCGGTGTGCCGAGCACGAACTGGCGGATGCCGGGAAAGACGAAGACGCCGTTACCGAAGGTCGGGTTGACCATGTTGTCCTGATAGCGTTCGGCGAGCGCGCCGGCCTTAATCAGATGACGACCATGGCTATGCACAAGTCCGTACTCGAAGCTGAAGACATTCTGCGTGAGACGAAGATTGCCGGAAGTCTGCGGGCCGAAGCGCGGGAAGCCGCCAATATCTATGTTGCCGATTAGTTCCCGACCGGGAACGAAGGGCTGCAAAGTTTGCGTCGTGTTCGCCGTGACGTTCTGTCCGATGCGCGTGCGACCGAAGCCGAAGCGGAAGGTGTTGAGCGTCGAGGGCGAGAACGTCTGCCGGTACTCGGCGGTCAGGAACTGATTGCGCGATAGGAACGAGCGCGGGAACTGTGGATAGTCGGTCGGGAGTTCCTGCTCGGCGTCGTCGAAAGTGTAGCGCGCGAAGTACTGATCGCGGTCGCTACGGTTGTAATCCACTCGTCCCTGAAAGAAGTTCTGGTCGACGCGCTGGTTGAAGTTGAAGACGTGCGTGGCGAGGTTGCCGACGACGCGCGACTGTCCTGTGTTCGGCAGCGGAAACTCGTCGAGGTACGGCCTGACCGCCGGGTTCACGGTAACCGTCTCGCGGATGATGCTGGCGGCGGGGCACGTCCCACCGGCGGCGGGTGTGACGGCGCAACGTGTCAGGAATCCCTGCCGTGCGTCGAGGTCGGGGACAAATGTCGTGATCGAGCGGCCGAGATTTTCCCTGAGCGCCTCGTAGCCCGCGAAGAAGAAGAGGCGGTCGCGCCGGATAGGGCCGCCGAAGCTCGCGCCGAACTGGTTGCGCTTAAATTCGGGTTTCTCGGCGGAATCGAAGAAGTTGCGCGCGTCAAAGTTGTCGTTGCGGTGGAATTCGTAGACAGAACCGTGAAACTGGTTCGTCCCAGACTTACTGATAGCATTGATCTGCCCGCCGGAGTTGCGCCCGAACTCGGCGCTGTAGGCATTCGTTTCGACACGGAACTCACGAATCGTCTCAACGCCAAGCACTGTCCCGGCAGCACTCCCGGCGGGGCCGTTGGTGAAATCGTTCTGCGGCGTGCCGTCGAGCAGATAGACGTTCGAGCGCGGGTCCTGGCCATTGATGCTGATGCCTGTGCCGTGCGCGACCACAGAGCCTGTGTCGCGGTGCGGGTAGGCAACGACGCCGGGCTGCAACAACGCGAGGTCGGTGTAGTTACGACCGTTTAAGGGAAGCTCTCTGATCGCCCGTTCGCCGACGAGGTAACTCAGTTCGGGCGTCTGCGTGTTGACGAGTGCCGTCTCGTCGGTAACGTCGATCTCTTCGGTGAGTCCGCCTACCTGCATCACGATATCGAAGGTGACCGTCTCATTCACCGTCAGGCTGATGCTTTGTTGTTTCTGATACTTGAAGCCTTCTTTGGTGGCGCGAATCTCGTAGGCGCCGACGGTCAGGGCCGGGAAGACGTATCGTCCTTCACCGTCGCTTGTGGCCGTGCGCGTCAGTCCGGTCTCAAGATGCAGGGCCTGAACCTGGACACCGACGACAACTGCGTCATTGTTGTCTCTCACATCACCCGTCAACGTGCTCGTCGTTTGTGCGAAAACGGGCGCGACCAGAGTGAGCATTAAACAGGCGAATAATACCGTTTTGTTGATGCATTGATTATGAAACATCAGAAGATGCATGCCAGTTGTGATTTGCTCCCGAAGTTCAAGCTTTTCGCGTCGTCGCTTTAGAATTCCAACAATCTGCGCCGAACCTGGGTAAAAATCTATCACGCATTTACAATGATTGCCTGGGTTCGCGTTTCTTTTTACAGTATCTTTATAACATCGCCGGAGATTTCAGTCATAATTCAAAATGCATGACAAATCGGGTAGTAACTCAGTCGGGGCAGACAAAGAAAGGCCGCAGATTGACGCGGATGCAGGCGGATCAGAAATACAATTGATGGAATCGGCGTGTATCCGCGTTTATCCGCTGCTATCATCCCGGCCTTCGGGCCACAACCCAAATTGAAGTTAAGAACCGGTTCTCTTTTTGATTGCCGAAATTCGTTCGAGGGAAATTAACTGTGAAGCTATCATTCATCACTGCACTGCTCGTTTCGCTGCTCTTCGTTTCTACAAGTACGGCGCAATCGCACCGCGCTTCACTTCGTGGCACCGTCTCTGACGCGACCGAGAAGCCCGTGTCAAGCGTCACGATCAACTTAACCAGACAAGGAACAAATGCCACGCGAGCGGTTCAAAGTGATTCCGATGGTCGCTTCGTGATCGCACAGTTGCCGCCAGGCTCGTATCGGTTGCAGGTCGAATCCGCAGGGTACAAACGACACGTTCAAAGCGTGGAGTTGCTCGTCAATCAGGAGCAGCGGATTGACGTTCAGTTGGCAGTCGGGGAGTTGTCCGAAGAGGTGGTCGTCGTGGACGATGCGCGCGGCGCCGGGTTGCTCAAAAAAGATTCGGCGTC
>JALZJL010000038.1 GCA_030859785.1 Acidobacteriota bacterium | reverse complement strand
GTTCAACGTCGAGACGGCGGGCAGAGCCCGCCTCTAAACGGTCATACGCAAATGTACGCCGCTTTAAGTTCACGCCCACGGCGGGCATCTCTGCGCTACGTCGTGGCATCTTCATTCAGTTCCAATTAACTTTCCAATTAACTTCCTGATTAACTTCAATGAGTAATCACAAGCCATTCATGATTCGCGAGTTTTTCCTGTGCGTGCTGCTTCTCGCCGGCGTGTTGACGTGGAGCGTCGGGGCGCAGACACCGCCATCCGCCGCGTCGCCGCTGACGAACGAAGAGTTCGTGCGACTGATTCGCCAACTGCCCGCGCGCCCGTCGATGCGCGACGAGATTGTGACTGAGGTGCGGCGGCGCGGTATCGGATTTCCTTTGACGAGCGGGCTGCGTTCATTGTTGGCGACCAAGAGCGGCAATGATGCGCTGCTGCGGCGGACGCTCGAAGAAGCGGAGCGGCGGCGCGTTAACCCGGTCGCAGCGGCGCTGCCGTCTGAGGCCGAAGGAGCAAACGCCCTCGCTGAAGCACGCGCGGCGACCGATGCGGCCGTCCGGGCGATGCCGGATTTCGTTGTCAAACAGCAGGTCGTCCGCGCCTATGCCCGCGGCACGACACAAAACTGGAAGGTCGATGACCGGCTGACGGTCGCGGTCAGTTTTCGTGTCAAGGAGGGCGAGCAGTACCGCGTGCTCGCTGTCAACGGCTTGCCCATCGCGTCTGACAGCCCGGCGAGCGGCAACTACACCAACCTCGGCGGCACCAGTTCGACCGGCGAATACGTCTCGCGCCTCGCGATGCTGTTCGCGCCGGAGAGCGAGGCCGAATTCAAGATGGTCGATACCGACACGTTGCGCGGGCGTCGCGCCATCGTCTACGAGTACGAGATCAAACGCGAGAACTCGCGCGCGACGATTACATATAACAACGAGCGTTCGGTGATCGTCGGCAACCGCGGGCGCGTGTGGATCGACCGCGAGACGTTCCGCATCCTGCGGCTCGAAATCATCTCGACCGATATCGCGCCGGACTTCCCCGTCACGGCGTCGAGCAATGCGATTGATTATGATTGGGTGACGATTGCCGAGCGTCAATATCTGCTGCCCGTTCGCGCGGTGCTTGAGATGACCGCCGCCCAGCGCGGCGAAACCTTCCAGACGCGCAACGACATCCGCTTCCGCGGCTACCAGAAGTTCGGCACCGAAGTGCGCGTGCTTGAAGAAGACATCATCGATGAGGAGTTAGAGAAGAAACCCTAGCTTCAAAATAAAAACGTAAAAGGCAAAAGTGAGGACGGCACTCCGGCTTCCTTCACTTTTGCCTTTTACGTTTTTACTTTTACCTTCGGGATTTATCCCGCTCCCTGGCCCGCGTTTTCGGCGGTGCTCGCAGCGGAGATAAACGGCGCGTCGGTGGTGAGCGCATTATCGACGAGTTGGCGTTGCTCCAGTTCGTGCGTCGTGTAGGAGCCGGTCGCGGGACTCGCTGATGCCGCGCGACCGACGTAGTGCGGTCGCTCGCAGCCGCGCATCATATTCATCAGTCGCGGCTCGATGAATGTCCAGCCGCCCATGTTCTTCGGCTCTTCCTGCGCCCACACCAACTGCGTCGCTCTGGGGTAGCTTGCGAAAATCTCGCGCAGCAGCTTTTCCGGGAACGGATAGAACTGCTCGACTCGCACAATCGCGACGCGCTCATCACCCGACTTTTTGCGCGCCGCGTGCAAATCATAAAACACCTTGCCGCTGCACAGCACGATGCGTTGAACCGCGTCGCGCTTTGTCACATCGCCGTCATCAATTACGGGTAGGAACCCATCGCTCGTCAATTGCTCGACGGTCGAAGTCGCCGCCGGCAGACGCAGCAGACTCTTTGGCGTCATCACGATCAGCGGGCGCGCGACCTCCTGCCTGACTTGCCGTCTCAGCAAGTGGAAATACTGCGCGGGGCTGGTCGGGTAACAGACCTGCATGTTGTTCTCGGCACAGAGTTGCAGATAGCGTTCGAGGCGCGCGCTGGAATGCTCCGGCCCCTGCCCTTCGTAGCCGTGCGGCAACAGCAGCACGAGGCGCGAAGGCTGCAACCACTTGTCTACACCGGGCGCGATGAATTGGTCGACGATCACCTGCGCACCGTTGCCGAAATCGCCGAACTGCGCTTCCCACATCACCAGCGAGTTTTGCGCGACGACCGAGTAACCGTACTCGAAGCCCATCACGCCCTGTTCGGACAGCGAGCTGTCGAAGACCTCGACGTAGGCGCGCCCGTGCTCGTCCTTGACCAGTTCGCCGAGCGGCTTCCAGGTCTGGCCGGTTCGCGTGTCGTACATAATGGCGTGGCGTTGACTGAATGTGCCGCGACCCGAATCCTGACCGCTCAGGCGCACGCGCGTGCCTTCGAGCGCGAGCGAACCGAACGCCAACGCCTCGGCAAACGCCCAATCCATTGCCACTTCGCCATCGCCCATCTTCGCGCGGCGCGCCAGTTGGCTGACCATCTTCGGGTTGATGTTGAAGCCTTCGGGGACGACCGCGATCTTGTGCGCGATGTCACGCACCACGTCGGCGCTGACCGCGGTCGCGACGATCTGCGAACCGTCCTCTTCGATGGTCGGCGGCGGCAGTTGATTCTTCGGCGGCTTACGCGCGACGATCTCTTTGGCCCTGACTTGAATCTCTTCGTACCCGGCGACGACTTCTCTGGTCATCTGCTCAACATCGGCGTCGGTCAGCACACCATCCTGTACAAGTCGCCGCGCATACTCGGCACGCACGCCGGGATGCGCCTTAACGCGCGCATACATCAGCGGCTGCGTGTAGCTCGGCTCGTCCGATTCGTTGTGCCCCAAACGACGGAAGCCGATCACGTCGAGCACCACGTCCCGGTTGAACTGCTGGCGATAGTCGAGCGCGATGCGCAGCACACGGAACGCGGCTTCGGGATCGTCGCCGTTGATGTGGAAGATCGGCAGTTGCGTCATCCGCGCCACGTCGGTCGAATAGATCGTCGAGCGCCCGGCCTCCGGCGAAGTCGTAAAGCCAATCTGGTTGTTGATGATGATGTGAATCGTGCCGCCGGTGCGATAGCCTTTCAGGTCGGCGAGGTTCAGAGTCTCCATCACGATGCCCTGTCCGGCGAACGCGGCGTCGCCATGCAACAGCACCGGCATCGCACGGTCAATCGTTTCTTCGCGCGGCGCCGGCATCACGTCCTGCTTGGCGCGCACCATGCCTTCAACTACCGGATCGACAAATTCGAGATGGCTCGGATTGGGCGAGAGCGTGATTTTTACTTTGTGTCCGGCGGCGACGGTGCGCTCGCCGACTGCGCCCTGGTGATACTTCACGTCGCCCTCGTCCGCCGGGAAGTTTGGATGCACCGACCCCTCGAACGCGGTGAAGATTCTCTCCGCGAAATTTCCGATGATGTTGGAGAGCACGTTCAAGCGCCCGCGATGCGCCATGCCGAGCGTGATGTCTTCGACGCCGCGCCCGCCCGCGCCTTCGACGAGTTGATCGAGGAGCGGGATGATCGTCTCGCAGCCTTCGAGCGAGAAGCGTTTCTGTCCGAGATACTTGGTGTGCAGAAAACGCTCGAACTGCTCGGCGGCGATTAACTTTCGCAACAGTTGCTTCTTTGTCTCCGTCTCAAGCGGCTGCGGCTCGACGAACTCATACCGGATACGGTCGCGTATCCACACCTTCACTTCTTTGCTCTGAATGTGGCGGTACTCGGTGCCGACCTTGCCGCAATATGCGCGGTGCAGGATGTCGAGAATTTCGCGCAAGCTGGCGCTATCTCTGCCGGCGAGGCCGTCGGTGATGAACTCACGGTCGAGGTCCCACATCGTCAGCCCGTATGTTTCGATGTCGAGTTCGGGGTGGTACTGCAACGGCACCGCATGGAGCGGGTCGATGTCGGCGATTAAGTGGCCGCGCACACGATAGGCGTTGATGAGTTCAAGGACACGCGCCTGCTTGACGGTCTGTGCGCGCCTTTGGTCGCCGCCGAATAGCGCCGGGTTGCGGTCGACCGACCAGCGCATCGGCGGGTGCGCGATGCCGAGGTCGCGAAAGATGCGGTCGTAGAATTCGTTTTTGCCGAGCAGCAATTCGTGAATGTATGCAAGGAAGGCGCCTGACTCCGCGCCCTGTATGACGCGATGATCGTAGGTCGAAGAGATCGTGAACGTCTTGCTGATACCGAGTTGCGACAACGCTTCCGGGGCCATTGCGTGATATTCCGCCGGATACTCAATCGCGCCGGTCGCGACGATTACCGACTGCCCGGCCATCAATCGCGGTGTCGAGGCGACCGTGCCGATGGTGCCTGGATTGGTCAGGCTGACGGTCGTGTCCTGAAAATCGGGGACGCCGAGTTTGCCACCCCGCGCGCGTTTAATCACATCGTCGTAAGCGGCGAGGAACTGCGAGAACGAGAGCGCGCCGGCGTTCTTGATGTTCGGCACGAGCAGCGTCCGCGAGCCGTCTTTCTTCTCAAGGTCAATGGCGAGGCCGAGGTTGATGGCAGGACGACGGACGCGCGACGGCGTTTTGTCTATGACCGCGAAGCCGTCATTCAACTGCGGATACTTTTCGAGCGCGCGCAGGATAGCAAACGCGATGATATGTGTGTACGAAGCTTTGCCGCGATTCGTCTCTTTCAGATTGCGGTTGATGATGGTGCGGTTCTCTTCGAGGGTTTTGACCGGCACGTGGCGGTTCGAGGTCGCCGTCGGCACCGTCAGCGAAGTCTCCATGTTCTCGACGATCTTCAGCGCGCCGCCACGAATCGCTGTCGACTCGACGCCGGGGGTCGGGGCGGTGGTGGTGGTCGCCGCTTGCGCCGTCGTGGTGGAAGGTGTCGTGGCAACAGTCGCCGCTTGGGGTGCGGCGGGCGGTGGCGGCGCGGCGGCGGTCACGGCTTGAGCGTTCGAGACTTCGGCTGGCGCCGTCGATGTCGGGGCAGTGGTCGCCGCCGGTGCTGTCGCTTGTGCGCCCGCGCCGTTGCCGCCAGTGGTTTGCGCTGTCGTCGCGGCGGTGGTGGTGGTGCGCGGCGTGTTGCCGTTCTCTCCGGATACAGCCGAGGCCGGTGGTGACGCGCCGAGCATCTCGGCAAAGTAAGCGCGCCACGATTCGTCGACCAGATTGGGGTCGCTACGAAAGCGGCTCAGCAATCCTTCAACGTAGGTGGCGTTGGCGCCAAAGTTTTCCGCGATGATCTCCGAGTAGTCGATTTTGTCAGGTTGTGCGTTCAAAGCTCCATCACCTCATCTTAAAAAGCCGCTGCGCTTCAGCGAGGGCGGGTCATCGATCAAGTTGTTTGATGAGCGGCTGGAATCGAACAAATAGCCTACCACTAATCCGCTTTTCATTGCACCCGTCCAGCGTATCAGGGTTCACGCATCTACTTTGTAGTACTTCAGGCAGATAGTCTGGATTCAGGGCTGACTTGAACTGTTAAGAGAGATGAAGATGCTGGAGGAGACTGGCGGGCATGCCTTTAACTATCTACACCCTTGACGGTTGGCACCGGAGTCTAATCAGTGCCAAGGGGCATCAGCCTGCGTATGTTGCCTTTCGGATGTGAGGGCGTTGGCAAATTTCAATAGCTGTTGGAATGTATCGGCATGTAGTTCGGCGGGGAAGCGCTTTCGGATGGATGCTCCGGAAAAGCTTGCTCCTCCAAGTACAACCGCCGCTCCCACGCGGTGAGCGATGTCAGTGAATTCTTTATACTCGCGCACGGCACGGTCTAAGTTATGGAGAATCGTGGATGAGATGCATACCAGCCGTGGCGCCCTCTGCTCTGTCGCTTCAGAGAGAGCGAAGAAGGGTGTATTGGGGCCGAGATTAAGGACGCTCCATCCTTCGCTCTCGAGGAGCACTTGTACGCATTGAGCCGGCAACTCATGGAAGTCGTCTTCCGTGCCACAGCACATGGCGAGCAGGCCGTTCTCTTCAGGCACCTCTATCACACCGCGCAACGTATGTGTGACGGAAAGTGCGGTGCGCGTCGCGATGTGCTCTTGCGCCACCGACAGCTTGCCTTCATACCATAGTTTACCGACACGGTGCATCGCTTTTGCCAACGCCCCATCGAACAGGGATGCGAGATTGTGCCCCTGCAAATATGCGTTGATAAGTAACGCCGATGATTCTTCGGCGCGACCTCCGACGAGCGCCTCGAACAAGTCCGGCAGCGAAGCGAAGTCACCCTTACTTACCGTTACTGCCGCATCCGGCCGCTTTCGTAGCTGAATGACGGAAGAGGTCGCGCGCGCCCGTTGCTCAACACTCAGTCCTCTCTCGCGCCGAAAAAGCGCGACGTCTTCGGGGCGGAAACGCCTGTGTCCGCCAGCGGTCTTTTCTGATAACAATAATCCGCCGTCAGTCCAGCGCTTGACTGATGCTTCGCTGACGCCGAGGAGTCGCGCCGCATCCTTACTGGTTAACCACCTTTTGCCGCTTACGCTGCTCATGTTTCGCACCCCACATTAGAAATTTTCGTTAGTCGCAGTGTAACAGACAACGTTGCACAGAGTAACTCAAATTCGCTCAATTCGTTCTGGCCTTAATATCAAAACGAAGGTTTGTTGAAGAACATCAATAAAACACCAATTCTTGACTTGACGGAGGAAGTGGCTGGTGTTATAAATTCGCTCAATTCGTTCAGTCAGATGCGCCCAGCTTTATTTTGTGAACAAGAAGCTGTCGTGTCCAAGCTACTTAACTTTGAAATCAACGTTACCGCGCTTCTTGATGAGAAGCGACAAAAGCAAGGAGAAAATTCAGGAGATGATTAACAAACGTTCGAATCGCACAGGGGTTCTTTCAGCCTTCGCCGCCGCTCTGTTGTTGGCGAGTGTTGCGGTGATGCCCGCCAGTGGTAATCCATCGGCAAAGTCTGCCAGAAAATCTGCCGCACAAACCAAAGACATCGTTGACACGGCAGTCGGCGCGGGTAGCTTCACAATCTTAGCCAAGGCACTTGGGGCTGCCGGTCTCGTTGACGCTTTGAAGGGAAAGGGTCCGTTCACGGTCTTCGCTCCGACAGATGAGGCCTTCGCCAAACTGCCCGCCGGAACAATCGAAACCCTTCTCAAGCCTGAGAACAAAGACAAATTGAAGTCCATTTTGCTTTATCACGTCGTAGCCGGAAAGGTCTTCGCCGCTGACGTTGTGAAACTCGACGGTAAGGGAGCTAAGACGCTTGAGGGTGGCAGTGTCAAGATCAGCACTAAACACGGTGTCATGGTAGATAAGGCTCAAGTCGTTAAAACGGACATTGGGGCCTCGAACGGCGTGATTCACGTCATTGACACGGTGCTGATCCCGAATATGTAGGGCAGAAGCAAGATGCCAAATACCAAAGACAAACAATTCAGCGATGCGCAAACATTAATCCGGCGCATTGACGTTCACGGGCGTCATCTGGCAGCGCTTGCCGATGCCGCGAAGGTAAAAAGGCAGGCCGCGTAGTTGATAAGTCATAGGGCGAGCCGCCGTGAATCGTGACGCGCGGCGGCTACTCTGTAAATCGTGCGCGCGTAAAGGCTGAACTTCTGAAGGAGATTATCTGATGTTTACGAAAGCTGATTCAATGATTCTGGGAGCCGCATTTGTCTCGTTTTTGTTTTCAATTTCTCTCTGGTTCGGGTTGCTCGGCGCGGCCAACAGAGACGCCGGGATCTTCGTCGGATTGTGGGTCCCCTCAATCATCGCCGTCGGTAATTACTTTAAGACAAGTGCAGTGAGGTAAGCGGTCATGTCACTCTGGATGATTTTTGCTGTTGGCGTATTCGTGACCGCTTTGCTCGGGGGCGGGCTGTTCTACACCGTCATGGAGTTTCGTGAGATGGCGAGAGCGCCGGAAAAGTATCTGCCGAAACTGCATCGGTGGAGCGAACCAAACAGGAAAGTGAAGCCCGCAGCTTGAAACGCGAGAGAGAGTTTTCGTTTCACTCTCGCGCGCCAACCTCATGACACTTTGCTTCGCACATAACCATAACGCAAACGCATCTCGTGTTTGCCTTCTACTACCGGTAAGTTCGAAAGGGAAATAAGTAATGGCTGAAACTAAAGACATTGTACAAACCGCGATTAATGCGGGAGTTTTCAATACGCTGGCGAAGGCACTGACCGCCGCCGGCCTGGTCGAAACACTTCAGGGCGAAGGCCCCTTCACGGTTTTTGCGCCAACCGACGATGCGTTCGCCAAGCTCCCACCCGCAACGCTCACTGACCTGCTGAAGCCTGAGAATAAACAGAAGCTGACCGACATCCTGACCTACCACGTCGTGAGTGGTCGCGTCAAAGCTGCCGATGTAGCAAACATCACTCAAGCGAATGCGTTAAATGGTCAACAACTCAAGATCAACACGACGAGCGGCGTGAAGATCAACGATGCGACGGTAACGACACCAGACGTTGAAGCTTCGAACGGCGTGATTCACATTATTGACGCTGTGTTGCTACCGCCGGCGGCGGCGGCTGCCGGTAAGTAGAAAACATCGGGGTGCCGGCACTCGTTTTTTGTTGCCACTGAAAACTGCGGGCGGTTGTTGGTTTATCCAAGCCAACAACCGCCCGCAGTTTTTACGTCGCGTTGCGACGCGAGCAGTCACGGACTACTCAAGGCCCGGCTACCGACTTTTGGCGGGTCGTTGATCGTCGAGAGATGCTCAAGTAAAGTTGAGGCTGTTGCGTCACTCATCAACATTTCCTTTCTGCAATCAAAAAGTTGATCGAGAAAATTCCGCAACCTCTTCCATTTGAAAAACTGAGATGCGTTAGCCATATCAGGTTTGATAATCAACGCTGTACAAGTATTGTCGCTCCTCTATAATCTGACGGTTAACCGCGCGCGGCAGCAGTCACTCGGAAAGAAGGAGGAGATGCGATGTCTTAGTTATTAACACCGCACAAGACTGAGCGTGGATGGGTTGTCACGATGACGCCGGAGATGGCGAACGAAGCCGGCGACTGAAGCGACTGCTTATACGATTGCAGTCGATAAGTTGACTGACATCTATCCTCTGACATCCTTGAAAAATGGAAACAGTCCTGACCACCTCGACGCTGAAAGCCGCGCGCTTCATCCTCGCGGGTGAAGTCGTGGCCTTCCCGACCGAGACGGTGTATGGCCTCGGTGCCAATGTCTTCGCGCCGGAAGCGATTGCGAAAATCTTCGCCGCGAAACGACGCCCCGCCGATAACCCGCTGATCGCGCACATCGCCGATCTATCGCAACTCACATCGCTCACCACGCATCTGTCCTCCACGGCGCAGCAGTTTATTGATGCGTTCTTCCCCGGCCCGCTGACGCTGGTGCTGCCGAAGAGCGCGGTCGTGCCGGGAATCGCAACCGCGGGACTCGACACCGTCGGCGTGCGGATGCCGCGCCATCCGACGGCGCACGCTTTTCTCGAAGCTTGCGGGGTGCCAATCGTCGCGCCATCGGCGAATGTCTCCGGCAGGCCGAGTCCGACCACGTGGCAAGCGGTGCGCGACGACCTCGACGGCTTTATCAGTTGCATCCTGAAAGGCGAGCAGACGAAAGTCGGCCTTGAGTCGACGGTCGTTGATTGCACCGTCGATGCGCCCGTCTTACTGCGCGCCGGCGCAATCTCGCTTGAAGACTTGCGCGCCATCGTGCCCGCGATACGCCTCCGAACTGTTGATGAGTCGGAAGCCAGAAGCCCCGGCCTTAAACATCGCCACTATGCGCCGATTGCGCGCGTCGTGGTGGTTGCGCACCCGTCCGACGCCGTGCCCACACAAGACGCCGCGTACATCGGCCTCGAAGCGCCTTCACCCATTCGAGCGAAGACTTTTAAGCGATGGTTGATGTGCGACAGCGTTGATGAGTATGCGCACGCGCTCTTTCACTTCCTTCGGCAGTGCGACGCTGATCGGGTCGAAGTGGTTTACTGTCAGGCGGTGGCAGAGACCGGGATCGGACTGGCGTTGATGGATAGAATCACGAGGGCCGCGCGCCGTTAGTGCAGTAGTGTTGAGCGGCACCGTCACGGGTAGTGGGCCCGAAGGCCCGAAGATGAGCCGCGGATGAACGCGGATACACGCAGATTCAATCAATTGGTTTTCTGATCCGCGTTTGTCCGCGTCAATCCGCGGCCATGTTTTGTCTCCCCCGACTCGCGCCACTACCCAGTCATGAAGCAATCCTTCACATGATCTCACGCGAAAGCGGTGTGCAACTTCGAGGAACCCAGGCCCAACTTTAGCGCGTGGCCGAAGCGGCGTTTGAGGAGTTCTTCACACCGCGGGTCTGACCGGAGGCTTTCGTAACGCGGATCGAATTTCAAATCCATCGGTTCGGACATCCACCGTGGAGCTTGTTCCTCAAGCACTCTGAGCGCCCGGTCGCGTTCGCCGAGCGCATCGTAAACGAGCGCTTTATCAAGTAGTCCCTCGCCTTCCGGGATGCTCAACTTATCAACTTCCGAGAGTACCCGCCGCGCTTCTTCCCTGCGTCCCGCGAGGGCGTAGACGTGTGCGAGCGAGAGCAGCACTGCCGCGACCGGCTCATCTTTCTCCAACTCACGACACCGCTTGAACAGTGCGGCGGCCTCGTCGTACATCCCCTTCTGCACCATCGCGCGTCCGAGGATGAAGAACATTCGCGGGTTGTCCGGTTCCACTTCGAGCGCCTTCCGACTGTACTCCGCCGCCTCGTCGTAGCGCCGCAGATAATAGAGCACCATCGCGTGGTTGCCGTTGATGACCGGGGCGAGTGGGTCAAGTTCCATCGCGCGCTGACTCTCGATAGTGGCTTCGTCTAATCGTCCGCGACGAATCAGGAATAGAGAGTATCGATGATGAGCGGTCGCGGACTTCGGGTTCAGCATCAGCGCCTGCTTGTATTCGCTCTCGGCACCGGCCAGATCCCATTCATGATCGGCCTTAATCAGCGCCTGCGCGACGTGTGCCTCGGCGATTTTGTCGTCGAGTTGGAGCGACTTGGCCGCCGCCGCTTTGGCATTCTGAAACGCTTCCACCGGCGGGGCGATGCCGGTGTAACGGTAGACCCCGACGAGCGCGTAAGAGTCGGCCAGCCCGGCGTAGGCGAGCGCGTAATTCGGATCAAGTCTGGTTGCCTGCTCGAAATACTCGATGCCCCGCCGGAGTCCTTCCTCCATGCGCTTGTTCCAAAAGTAAATCCCACGCACGTAAGCCTGATACGCCTCGACGCTGTCGGTGTAACGCTTCGCGAGTTGCTTCTTTTCCTCGCTCGTCAACTTTAGTTTGAGCGCCTGTGCGACTTGCTCGGAGATGGCGTCCTGCACCGCGAAGAGACTGGTAAAACGCTCGTCGAAGCGCTCCGCCCATAGCGACCGTCCGTCCGCGACATTGATCAGTTGCACGGTCACCCGCACGCTGTCGCCGGAACGTTGCACCGTCCCGCTGAGCACGGCTTCAACGCCCAATTCCATGCCCGCCGTCAACGGATCGTAAGAC
>JALZJL010000033.1 GCA_030859785.1 Acidobacteriota bacterium | reverse complement strand
GCTGAATGTGATTGCCGGATTTCGCAACTGTTGTTTCAAATAATCCGACAATAATCCGTGCTTCAACTGATAAACGGTGTGTGCTGTTTTATCAGACAACTCTTTGAAAACTAACCACACCAACAGTACCGAAGCAATGTGATTTCTCTGTGAACGATTCAACCGACACTGACATCGTTCGATGTCGGTGATCTGTTTTGTCTCGCGATGAAACTGTTCAATCTTCCAGTGCTGACCGCTCACTTTTTGAGCTTCATTCGTGTCTGATTGAGTTAAATCGTTGGTCACGATGTAATCCGTCCGGTTGGTGGAAACCGTTACTCAGAGCATTTTCAAGCGCGTGTCTTGGGCATACTGATGCGTGCAGCGCGCGCGACGGCGTGCTCGTTCGTTGGGATGTGTCCCTGCCGGTCGATGACGAAGCCGCTGCCCGTGCCTCTGCGCTCGCCGTAGTCCCACAAGCCATGCCCGCTCGCAGAAGACGAAGTGATAAAGACGACGCCGGGCGAGACGGTGCGATACACATCGACATTATTTTGTTCGTCGGTCGCCACGCTCGGGTAGGTGACGCCCGAAGGCGCGCTTTCGGGGAATGCGTTGGCGACGTAAAGTGATCCGCCGAAGAAGCTGATGCCCGTCACCGTCAGGGCGGAGAGTACCGCCGAGAGCAGCACGAACGAAAAGATTTGTCGAATCGAAAGTTTGTATTTCATTCCCGCTTACCTCCACTGCCCGTCAATAGCTTATGCTGTGAGTGGGAGCGCGTTCTGGTGTTGCCCTCCAGCTTCGCAGATTGCGCCCCCGTCCCGGACGCCTCGGGTATTGCCGGCCCTTGTCAATGGCGTCGTCGATTTGGACAAAGCCCTCATAGATGGCGATGTACGCGTTTTAGTGTTATGTGACGGATGGTAGGGTGGGAGTGACGAACGGTTCCAGCGGACATTTTTCCAAGCCGCAACCGCCCGCTGAATTCATTTCTCAGGAAATGTGTGATGCTTCTTGGAATATAATAAGCCGCTTTCGGTATTTAACATTTGATAGACAACGACTGATAGACAACGACGTGTCTAAAACTTGATCACCAACCTGGAGCATTGACGCTCCGAATTATTTGGAGGGTATTTGATTTTATGTCTCACTATCTCAACCTGATTCTTACCGTCTCTGTCCTTTCGACCGCGCTGGCTTGCAATGCAATCACCAACGCTACCGCCGATGTGAAAATCCCTGACCCGGTTGTTTCCGCTCCGCTTGCAACCGCCACAAGCGAGCAAACCGTTGTCTTTGCCGGAGGTTGTTTCTGGGGTGTTGAAGCGGTGTTCGAGCATGTCAAAGGAGTTACCGAAGTGACATCAGGGTATGCGGGCGGAGACGCAAAGACGGCTAATTATAAGGCAGTGAGTGGAGGCGCCACCGGGCACGCCGAGGCGGTACGTATCACTTACGATTCGTCTCAAGTCTCGTACCAACAACTTCTCAAGATTTTCTTTGCTGTGGCGCATGACCCGACCGAGTTGAATCGGCAAGGCCCCGATACCGGCACGCAGTATCGTTCCGCAATCTTTTTCACTGACGAAAATCAACAGCGCATCGCGCAGGCATATATCACTCAGCTAGACCAGGCTAAAGTTTTCAAGCGACCCATCGTCACCCAGATCGTCGCGCTCGACTCTTACTATAAGGCGGAGGCTTACCATCAAGACTACCTGGCACATCATCCGAACGAGCCGTACATCGTGATCAACGATCAGCCGAAGGTTGCCAACCTGCGCAAGCAATTCCCTGACCTATACAAATGAAGATTGGGTCGTAGCCCGCAGGCCGTGAGATGAGCCGTGGATGAACCGAGGATCGACGCAGATTCAATGAATTGTTCTGATCCGCGTTCGTCCGCGTCAATCTGCGGCTTTGTTTTTATCTCCCCCGACTGCGCCACCATCGAAAATTGTTTTGTATCGGCAACGTCACCGAAGACTCATGATAGGTCTTGCCGCTCATACAGATTCCCTTCTTCGTATGCCTGCACAAGGCGTTCGAGCAAATTGATTTTGCTGCGAATACGCGCGCCCTGCTCGCCGTCTGTGACACGTCGCAGTTGGTGGTAAGAACGCAGCACCGTGATTTCCGGCATGATGTCGGCGCCCGTATGAATCGCGTCGGCGATAGACTCAAAGTGGTGATGCTCAGCGAGCGCGATCCGGTCGGCGGCGAGTATTAACGTATAGCCGCGGTCGCCGTAGGCTTCAGAGAACGCACCATCAATCGTCACGGCGTTACCGCCGCGTTTGACGGGTTGTTCGCCACGCTCGACGCGGACGGGCACGTGACCGTTGACGATCAAGCCTTCGCTTTCCGACACGCCAAACTCGCCGAGTACGCGGCGACAGAAGGCCGCATCGTGGATGAACTCGAAGTACGCATTCTTGAGTTCCTCGTGCGTTGATTGATCGGCGATGAAGTAAGTCTCAAAGGTCGCCATGCGATCTTTACCGAACAGCGGCGAGAGCGGATGAATCCACAAGAACCACAACCAATCGGCGTCAATATTAGCGGAACCCGGCGGCAGCGCGCCGCGTGCGAACCCTCGACGCACGATCCGCTCCAACTTTCCAAACAACTCGCGTCCCGAACAATGCTCTCCCTCGACGCTGACAGGAATGAATGCTCCCCCCTCGTCCGTCGGTACACACGCATGAAAGATCAGCGTGTCGTCGCTCGTCGTCCACATCGCGCCCTGACGCACGACGAATGACATGTGCTCCCACAACCGCCCGCTCTCGACGAATGATTGACGCAGCCGCGCGAGACATTCCTGTTCTTCTTTTGATAGTTGATAAGGGTTGTGCGGGTCGAGCGTCGGCAGATGCGTGTCACATAGAGCATAACATTGGCCGTCAACCTCAACCGTCCCGTCCAGGTGGTTGATACGATGCAGCAGCAGGCGATGCTCCATGTTCCATTCGGGGTGACGCTGAGCAACTTGCCCTTCAAGTTTGAACTGCATCACCGCCGCCGCCTTCTGCATTCGCGCCATCACCAGATCATCACGTAAGCCCGTGCCCTGCGTGTGGAAGTGTTCCGCCGGGTCGTCCTTATAAACCGTGCGCGCGAGGCGTTCGAGCGGCGCGAGCGTGATGCCGTAACCTTCTTCGAGTTGCGACAAACGGCGATAGCGCAACGAGAGCCGCAGCACGGTGGCGATCAAAGCCTCGTGTCCCAGACACGCACCCATCCACGACACGTCGTGATTGCCCCACACGAAGCGCACTTTCGTCTGACGCGAGAGGTAATCAATCACGCGGTCGAGACGCGCGCCGCGATCACCCAAATCGCCCGCGACAATCAGTTCGGCGATGGAGAGATTCCTGACGACGTGCGCGGCGGCGCGCACGAGTTGCAGGTCACGCCCGCGCTCGCCGAGGGTGTCAATCATGCGATTAACATAACTCGCGCCCCGATTCAGACACGACTCGTTCAACAGTTCGTCGAACAGTTCGCGGTGGGCGGGCGGAAATCCCTTCACGACATCGGCGCGTCGGTACGTGCCCGCAAGTGCGCGGACAATCTCGAACTGGCGCCGCAGCGTGCGCTTGATCCACGCGCGCCGCTCCATTGTGCCGGTCAGTTTCTGACCGATCTCTTCGAGAGCCTCTTGCGGGTAGTAGAGCACGGCGAGCAGTTCGCGCTGTTCTTCAACCGTGATCTGGTCGACGAAGAGTTGTTCGATCAGCGTGCGTAAGGAACCGGAAGCATTATTGATGATGTGGCGCAGCTTTTTGTAGTCGCCGTGAACGTCGCTGATGACATGGACGGTCGGTTTAGACAAATCAAGCTGCGCCTTGAGCGCGGCGATTTCAGAGACCGCCCGGTCTGTGTTTGGGAACAGCGCCGCAAGCGCTTCGAGCGTCGCGAGGTCGTTTGAATCAGTGTGTACAGTCACATGGAAACTCGCATCGGTGATCATAAAGTCGTGTCGCTTTGTTATAGGAGGTAAGAAATTAAACTAGTGGTCGGCAGACATCGACATAATAAATACACAGAAACCGAGGAAGCTATATTTCAAAGATGATACACAAAATCAGGATTATCTATCTTGATGCTATTCTCTTCGAGAGGCAGACTCAACCACCCTGTGAGCGAGAAAGGATGAACGCGGTGAAACTCGTTTCCCTTAACGTCGGGCGTCCGCGCCTTGTGATGTGGCGTGGTGAACCCGTCTCAACCGGCATCTTCAAAGAACCAATTTTGGGACGCGCGATGCTCCGCACGCTCAATCTCGATGGCGACCGGCAAGCCGACCTGACGGTTCACGGCGGCAGAGACAAAGCCGTGTACGCATACCCCGCTGAGCATTACCCGTGGTGGCGCGCCGAACTGCCGGAGATGACGTTGCCTTACGGCATGTTCGGCGAGAACTTCACGACGGAAGGACTCAATGAATCAACCGTCAATATCGGCGACGAGTTTCGTGTCGGCGCAGCGAAAGTAATGGTCGTGCAACCGCGGATGCCGTGCTACAAACTTGGGGTAAGGTTCGGGCGCGCCGACATCATCAAGCGTTTCCACCAGAGCCGTCGCACAGGTTTTTATCTGCGCGTGCTGGAAGAAGGCGAGGTCGGTATGGGAGATAGTCTGGAGTTAGTTAAACGCGGTTCGGTCGAAGTGACCATCGCCGACATCAACCGGCTTTACTTTTGGGATAAGGATGATCTGTCAATGCTTCGGCGCGCCGTGCAGATTGAAGTCTTGCCGGAACATTTGAAGAACCACTTTCATGAACGACTGGCGGAACTTGAATAATAAAAGGCGGCAATCGAACGAGCCGCCCCTTCGTCTTCTCTAATATTAAAAGCGATTTCATAAATAGATGAGCATGTGTTCAGAGGAATGCTCTGTCCTTCGGCGCGAGGTGAGACGGAGGGCATAGTCCTCCTCTTAACAATCGGCGGACATTTGTGAGACTGATGTTAATCAGTGTCCCGCATACCAGTCGTAGCCGCGCTCCGCCCAGAAGTCTGCCGGGCGCTCATCCGTGAACGCGATCCGCCCGATGCGTTTGATCTGCTTGATGCCATACTTGGTCGGCGTCACCAGTCGCAACGGTGCACCGTGTGGCAAGGTCAATGGCTCCCCGTTCATCTCGTAAGCGAGCAGGGTTTGTAAATGCATCGCGCTCGGCATGTCGAGTCCGACGTAATAGCCGCCGTCAGGCGTCACCATCGAGACATACCGGACTAATTCCTGTGGACGCTGGCGCGCATCAGGTGGCGTGTTATTTCGAGTTGGTGGTTGATAGTGCGCGATAAAGTCGGCGAGCCGCGCACCCGCCCACGTGACAATCGTGCTCCAGCCTTCAACGCACTTAAACTCAGTGGTCATCTCGACTCTCTGTAATGCCTGTATGTCGGCGAGTGTGAGCAGCAAGCCCGACTCCTGCATCTGCATCGCGGCGGCTCTGTCCATCGTCCCAGGCGGCATCGCACCGGGCGCGATCTTCGCGTCGGGCGCGTCCGCATTCTCGTGCTGCGCGTTCATTTCTCCGGTGTGCATGTTATCCATCGCCGTCATGTACGCGATGTTGTCGGTGTATTGCGGGTAGGCTCGCGGGTTCGCCAAGCCGACGACTTGGAGCCGCCACGACGCCGGATCGAATCCTTCACTCAGCCCTTCGCCGCCGTTGACGCGCAAGTTCCCGACGCGCGAACGCGGAAACTCAGGCGCCAGCCGCTCCGGGCTGAAGTATGCCTGGCTAATCTGTTCGTTAAGATTGAACGCGCGTCGGAACACGGAAGGAACGCCGTCAGCGTCGGGTGTCGACCACAGATAACGGTAGCCCGCATAGCCGGCGATGGCCGCCGCGCCGCCGATCAGAAATGTGCGCCGCGCGCGGCGGTTGATGTCGCGCTTCGCCTCATCGTCGGACATAGCCGGGCTGAGCTGACGCCGCTCGCCGAGCAGATGCGCCGTGTTCTCTTTGTTTGCCTCCGGTGCAAAGGACTCCGCGCGCGCCGCTTGTGCGTCTTGTGCGGCGCGCACCGCCGCTTCCTGTTCGCCGATGGAAATGCCGTTCGCCGGCGACTCCTGCCTCGCCGATTGGCTTTCCTGCAACCCGTCGCCGCGTTGCTGTTCGTCTCGTTCGTTCATGCCCTCACGCCTCCCGCTTCCGGCGATAAATGTTCCGGCTTTGTCCGTTCGTCCGGCGTCGTGTCCGCCTTCACGACTTCGTAGCCCGTGACTATTGACTGAAAATTGTTCCACCCGGCGAGGGTGACCTGCACGACGTGGACAATGAAGAACCCCAGGTATCCAATCGTCAACCAGAAGTGTTCCCAACGCGCCCACTCGTAACCGCCCAACAGGGTCGTCAACCAGCCGAAGCTCGTCGGTTTGTAGATCGCCAGGCCGGTCAGCACCGATCCTGCGCCCATCAAGATCACGCCAGTGTAAGCGATGCGTTGCGCGTCATTGTACTTGCCCTGTGGCGGGTGATACTTGCTCAAATGCAAATCAAAGAGCGTGACCTGCAACGCGCGTTTGAACGAACCGGGCAGCGGCACCAGCGCACGCCACTCGCCGCTGATGACTGTGTACAGGACGTACAGGATGCCGTTGATGATGAAGAACCACATGATGAAGAAGTGCAACGCCATCCCGTTGGCGAGTTGGAACGGGATGCCTAAGCTGTCGTTGAACCAGGCGGGGAAGAAGTGGAACAATTCGTAACCGAACAGTCTGATGCCATAGACGGCGTTCGCCCAGTAGATCAGGATGCCACTCCAGATCATCAGGAACAGCAGCGGGAAGTTGATCCAGTGCAACCAACGAATGGCGAGTGGGTGCTTACGTTCCAATCTTTTCATCGTTCGATTGCCTCCGATTCATTTAGTGCATTTCGTGTTGGCGTTTGATGCCGTGTGCGCCCGCGTATTCGGCGAGTTCAGTGCGCAGTAGTTGGCGTCCGCGACTGAGGCGCGACATCACCGTGCCGATGGGCACTTGCAGCGCACTCGCAATCTCCTTGTAAGAAAGTTCTTCGACATCGGCGAGCATCACGACCTGGCTGTAGTTCGGCGGGATGCGCGCGAGAGCGCTTAAAACTTCTTCGTCGGTCAGACCTTCTGGCGTCGAAGGTTGGTAAGCCACCGTCTCGGTGATGCGCTCGTCTTCGTCACCGACGACTTCTAGCCGGGCGAGCTTACGTCGCCGTTTACTGTCCGTGTGCGACATGATCGTGACCAGCCACGCATGAGCGTTGGTGCCCGGCTGGAATCGGTGAAAGGATTTTAAAGCTTCGGTCATCGTCTCCTGCACGAGGTCTTCGGCGGTCGTGCGGTCTCTGACGCGCCACATCGCGATGCGGAACAGACTGTCGAGATGCGGTATCGCCTCTGCCTCGAACCGCTCCCAGGTATTCACCGGCTCCGGTTCGGAGGTGGCTCGTCGGCGATTACTAGTCATAAACCTGCGTCGATCTGCGTTCCTCTGCGCCCTGCTCTGCCTGTTTGACCCACTAACGTAAATCTTATGAACTCTAAAAGTTCCCCGCCGTGACTTTGCCCGTCTCCCTTGCTGTGCTGTCCGTGAGACAAAGCATTCAATGAGCGGCTGCGAACCCGCCCTGATAGTAAGGAGCGAATTCTTCCGCCACGAAAGTTTCGTAGGATGTCGCGGTCGTGTTCTGTGCCGAACGCTTCTCCAATGCCACCACATGACCTGAGTTTAAACCGGCGGACAGTTCAAGAATGAGATCGGCGACATTTGGCGACATGCCAATCTGGATTAACGCCGGGCGCACTTGCTCATCCGACAAATGAACGTATGCGAGGGCGGGTTTACCAATCGTCTGACCAATGATTTCAGCCGCTTCGGTCATGCTGATATCTCTTTGCCCATGTAGCTCGCGCGTCTGCTGACCGCTGAAGTCCAACTTGAGCAGGCTTTCTGCGGCGGCAGTGCCGATGTCGCGCGTCGCAGTCATCTGCAACTTCAACTCTGGAAGGAGCGGCCCGGCAGCCATACCCATCGCTTTGATGACGCCGATTTGCGAGAGCGTATTCTCCATAAAATAACTGGGACGCAGGTGCAAAATGTTCAGCCTTTTGATTTGGTTGAACCTCTGCTCAAGATAATGCTGTCCCACGACCGGTCCCGTTTTCTCGCTCTTATCCGCGCCCATGCTGCTGAGCGTGACGGCGTATTCGACTCCCGCCTGCTCCATCGCCATCGCCATCGAGTCGGTAATGCGATCTTGATGTGCGCGATAGTCCTGACTGGTCATCGCGGGTGGAACCATCGCATAAACCCCTTGCGCTCCGGCAAAAGCTTTGGTCAGCGATACGCTGTCCATCAGGTCGCAGACAAACGGTTCTGCACCTTCATCGGCCAGCGGCTGCAAATTCTCCGCGCTTCTGCCGATGACTCGAACCTTTTGATTTGCGGCGAGCAATCTTCTCGCCGCAACATTTCCGGTGTTGCCGGATGCTCCGGTAATCACGTACATATTTTTCTCCTTAGATTGAGAGCAGTTTCTTACCTGATTCTACATTAATTTCTCAACAGCTTTCCCGAACTTAACCCCAATACGAGCAGCGCGCGTCTGCCAGATGGCGCGCGGGTATTCTGCGGCAAGTCGTCTTCGACGCTCCACGCGCTGACGTTGTACTGTGTCAAAGTCTTCTCAGGGTCGAGCGCATACGCCACACCCGGTAGAAGCAATCCCAGCACACACGACCCGATCACACGTGCAGTTTGCAAACTTGTCTTAACGGTTGTCAGCATTGATGCTTTCTGATGTTTCTGATTCAGAGCAGTGCGTCGAGTCGTGCGGCGTAATCTTTTGGCAACTCGTTGCCGTTGTAACGGACGACACCTCCCCGATCCAGAAACAGCACGGTCGGCGTGCCTTGCACCTTATAGAGCTTTGCAACTTTTGCATCCGTGTCCCGCGCGACCGCGTACCGGATGCCAAACTCACGGACTCCACCCGCCGTGCGCGCTTCGCTATCTTGAATGTTGATACCTAATACTCGCACGCCTCTCGCTTCGTATTGCGCGGCGAGAGCGTTGATGTGCGGCGCTTCCTCTTTGCAGAATGGGCACCACGCCGTCCAGAAGACGACGACCGCTGGTTGACCCCGCAACGAGTCGAGAGAAACAGGCGCGCCGTCGGTTCGCGTGAGTTGAAACTCGGGCGCAAGATCACCGACCGCCGTACCGCGCGTCGCCGTACCCGCTTTTGCGCTCGCCGAAGTTGTTGTCGCCGCGCCACCGTTCACAGTGGCATCCGTCGACTCACCGCTCTTCGCGCAACCGGAGAGTGCGGCGGCGCCGGCGAACAGTGCGACAGCAAGAATGGCAGCTTGTGGTTTTTTCATGATCGTTCCTCCAACCATTATTTCAGCGATATTTAGATTGTTGATTCTTTTCACGCTCACACGAACCGCTTACCGGCTTCGATCAGCAGATACTCGGCGATGATAATCATCATCACGCCGAAAACTTTCTTGACTCTCTCCATCCACGCGCCGGAGCGCGGCAGCAACGCCCCGCCGAACGTCCCCAACAAGATCATCAACGCGCCCATCCCGAATGCGAACGTGAACAGTATCGTCGTCCCAAACACGACGCTGCCTTGCGATCCGACGTAAGCCAGTGCTGCGCCAAGCGCGGGCGCGGTGCACGGACCGACGACGAGACCCGACGACGCCCCAACGAGCAGTGCTGCCACATAACCTTTGCCCTTCTTTTCAGGATTCCAACTCGCGAAGAACTGCGGTGTCGGTAAGGTGAACACGTCGAGCATTGAGAGCGCGAGGACGAGCATGACCTGGCTGACGACAATGTACGTCCACGGACTTGCCGCCCACACGCCGAACAGTGTTCCCGTCAAAGAGGCGAATGCGCCGAGCGCGGCATAGACGATTGCCATGCCGGTGACGAACAACACGGAGAGCTTGAAGCCACGACCGTTTGTGCCCGGTGAGCCGACGCCCTCCGTGTTCGCTGTCGCGACACGCCCTCCGATGAAGCCGAGTTGAATCGGGATGATCGGATAGACGCACGGTGTGAAACTGATCAGTAGTCCGGCGATGAAGGCTGCCGGATATGCGAGCAATGAACCGGCTGATAAATGCTCTTGCAAGTTGGCGGCGATGTCGGTCATCTTTTTGATCCTTTGTTGAGACGGCAGATTCGATGAAGCACACTGCTTCATCGAATCTGCCGCATGAGGTTCGTCCGTCCCGGCTGTTCACCCTTACCTGTTAGCTTTTCGCTATCGCCTCATCGAACGCACGAACGTAAGTTTCGCGCTCGAAGCTGCCTTCACGATTCGTGCTGTAGTGGGTCTGGAACAGCACTTTGCCATTCTTGCCGACGACGGCGACGAGCGACGATTTCTTCTTGTTCGTTTCAAAAAAATTACCGATACCGAGTTTTTGGGCGGTCTTCGCCGCTTGCGCGGTAGTCTCTTCGTTCGTCACGTCGAGTTCAACAAAGTTGAGACGTTCGCCGTATTGCTGTTTGAGCTCGGCAATGGTTGGCTTTAATTTCTTGCACGCGCCGCACCAGTCGGCGTGCAAAAGGACGACGGTTGGCTTCACGTCGACTTTCTTACGCATCATGTCCTGGGCGTCCACGGTGATGGCGACAAACGACGTGATGAAAGCGCCGAGCATGAGGGCGATGACGCCCAATTGAATTGTTCTGTTCTTCATAATATTCCTTTGCTTCCTGCTGTTTAGTTTAGGCGTTGCTTTGTGTGACGACTGACGTTCACTTTGTTGTGCGTCGAACACGGCAACGAAACATCATCGGTCATGCAACTACTAACAAGATACTTGCGAAGCAAAGATTTATTCCCATCGGCCCGAAAATATTGCACCCCGACAACGTCACAGCCTCGCCTGCGAGTAGAGAGTTTAGAATCGCCACTCGCGGCGCGTGGCGAAGCGATAACCGTCGGAAGATGGGAATAAGGGAAGACGGGAATGAATGATTGCGTAAAGGGTATTGAGCAGGCAGTACGGAAGGATACGAAGCTTGGCTAGATCCGATTTGGTGATGCCGCATGGAGCGATGTTCGCGGTTTTTACTACCAGCGCCAATTCAGCGAATGCCGCGCGTCGGGCGAGGCGGTTCTTTGAAGTAACGGCTGGCGAACGTCAGGAACGTCGGCCAGTTCGGACCGGGCGTGTGCCCGCCGCTGTGCTGACGGAAAGCGACGTCTCCGTCCATCAACCCTGTCTCAATCGGTGGGAACTCGGTCGTCCCCATGTCCTTCTTGCTCAGAAGTCTGTAGACCGGCCCGGCGCCCGCCGCAGCCAGAAACATGCCTTTGGCGTCCACCCAACCGTCTCCCTTCGTCGCGCCGGCGCTGATGAACACCGGGCGCGGGGCGCACAACGCAACCAGTTGGTGGGAATCAACGGGGATATCATTCCAAGTCAACGGCCCGGCGTATTTGAGGTAGTTGCCGGCCATCCAGTGATATTCGCTCGTCCCGGCGACGTTTTCCACCAACTCGCCCCAGTTGCGTCGATGAAGCTTAACACCGCCGGCGCCCGAAGAACTGACAAAGGCGATGGCGAAGCGCCGGTCATATGCCATCGCGACGATGGTCGCCTTACCGTAGCGCGAATGGCCTTCGATGCCGACCTGCCTGGCGTCCACGCATGTGTCGGTCTCAAAGTAATCCAGCGCGCGGCTGGCACCCCACGCCCACGCACGCAACGCGCCCCAATCATCCAACTTGCGCGGCTGCCCTTTGTTAACCAGACCGATGATGCCTTGCGTCAGCCCCGCGCCGTTGTCGGGCTGAATGCTGTTAGGAAGGATTACGGCGTAGCCCCAGCCCTTCGCCAGAACTTGCTGCTGCCAACCGGGTGCGCCGCCACCGCCACCACCTCCGGGGACAGGAATGCCGCCCGGCCTAACGCCACCGGGAGCGCCCACTCCCGGAGCAACGCCCGGACGCGGGCCGCCGAAACCGAACTCCATAATCACCGGCACCGGGCGGGTCGCGTTCGCCGGAGTGGTCAACGTCAAACCGATGTTGACGGTAATGTATGGGTACGACGAATTATCAACATGGCCGACGAGTTGTTTTGTGATGACCGGTACATCGCCTTTTACTTCGTTGGTCGTGCTGATTACTTCCCACTTCACTCCAGGTGTGTTCCTCGGAACGCGGCCATAAATTTCCCGGTCGAAGTCCTCCATGATTTCCGCGCGCCGCTTGGTCCACCACATGTTCGCCGTCGTGACCTTCCGCCCGTTCTTCAACACCAGCGGGTTCGGCAGGTTCGGATATGGATTAGCCTTCGACTCGTCGTAATTGGCCGCATTCGGCGCGTCAGGGTTTCTGCCGTCCGCACCGCGCCGCAGCGCAGTGATGTTCAGCGAATTCATGATCCGCTGATGATCCTGCTGCACGGTCATGACCACGGGAGAAGGCAGAGTGCTCGTATTTTGCGGTGAGGCTGTTCCGGCCACACCTGCCAACAGTGCGACAGCCAGTGTCAGGAAGACGAAAGCAATTGTCCGTTCAGTCGAACGCTTTGTCGCGGAGGACATCATCCGTTCATCAAACCCATCTCGAACATACGAATCAGGGCTTGAACACAAGCAGACCAGAGCATGTCTGAGAAGCTGCTTAATTCGGCGGCAGTGTTGCATATGATTTTTTGACCGCATGATGTCATAGCTTTGCGAGTTGCTGATTACAATGAGCGCGTAGTTAACAAATTTTTGCAACACTACCAGATCATAGATTCATTCGAAAGTGGTGGCGAGCGAAGCATCTTGATTGTCTCGGTGCGGTTGTTCGAGGAGATGAATCAGGCGATGCTGACCAACGACATCAAGCCAGTGGTTAATCGCGTGTTCGAGTTTAACGAAGCGCGCGAGGCATTCAAGCACATGGAAGCGGGCGCGTACTTTGGCAAGATCGTCGTTCGTGTCGAATAAGTCTTGAGCACGACGGGAAGACACTTTGAACGCAAGATTCGGATAGCCGAACGGCGCGGGTTCCGGGTAGCATCAACATTCGGAGGTGAATGTTATGGATCAGGAACAGCAAACGATGAATGAAGCGACGATCTGGCGTGCGGTCGAGACGAAAGATGCGCGCTTCGACGGCAGCTTCTTTTATGGCGTGCGTTCGACCGGCATTTATTGCAAGCCGTCGTGTCCGTCGAGGCGTCCGCGACGCGAGCGTGTGTCGTTCTTTACGTCTTGCGGGGCAGCCGAGGCAGCAGGCTTTCGCTCTTGCCTGCGGTGTCTGCCGCGTAATGCAGAGGCGCGTGATCCGCAGGTGGAAATGATTGAGCGCGCGTGTCGAGCGATTGAGACTCACGCCGTGGGAGCACCGTCGCTCGCCACCCTCGGCGCGGAGTTGAACGTCAGTCCGTATCACCTACAACGGACGTTCAAAAAAATCGTCGGCGTGACGCCGCGCCAGTATGCGGCAGCTCGTCGCGTCAACGGATTCAAGGCGCGCGTCAAAGAAGGAGAAGCCGTGATTGATGCAATGTACGACGCAGGGTTTAATTCAAGCAGCCGACTCTACGAACGCTCTGATGCGGAGCTAGGCATGTCGCCCGCCGTTTACCGGCGCGGCGGCACGGGAATGGAAATAACTTACACCGTCGTCGGATGTTCATTGGGAAGATTGCTCGTCGCCGCCACAGAGCGCGGGCTATGTGCAGTGACTCTGGGCGACTCCGACGAAGAGCTTGTGGAGCGACTGTTCGCCGACTTTCCAGCTGCCGATGTCACCGCCAATGCTGGCGCGCTCCACCTGTGGGTCGAAGCCATCCTGCGTCATTTGGACGGAAAATGTGCAACGCTTGATCTGCCTCTCGATGTGCGGGCGACGGCATTCCAACGGCGCGTCTGGGAAGAACTGCGCCGCGTTCCCTACGGCAGCACGCGCTCTTATGGAGAGATTGCCCGCGCGATAGGTCAGCTGACGGCGGTGCGTGCGGTCGCGCGTGCGTGCGCGACAAACCCGGTCGCACTCGTCACGCCCTGCCACAGAATTGTGCGCGAGGATGGAGGTTTGAGCGGCTACCGGTGGGGCATCGAGCGCAAGCGCGAATTGCTCGAACGAGAACGACAGCACGCTGTTCACACGAATGACAAACAGTAAGGAGTAACGTCTCGCAAAGCTTGGGAGACGCAAGGCACGGTCGTTATGTTTGTTGTTACAAGTGCGAAGCACCGTGCAATCGGCTGTGGTAATTGAGTGATGAAGTGAGAATTTAGGGTAAGACTATGAACGCGAGCAGGAAGGTAGTAAAAGTCGGCGCGGATGCGCGGGCACGACCATCGCGCCTGCTGCTATTTGGGGCGTTCGCCGCCGTGTATTTCATTTAGCGGGTGCGGCGCTTTGTCTCTGGGCGCGCTTCGTCAGCAAAGACACCGCGCCGCAGCGTGTTCACTGGCGCACGGCTTTGATCGTCGGGGCAATGTTGCTCCTTGGCGGCAATGGCATGGTCGTGTGGGCGGAACACTCGATCCCGTCGAGTTTGGCAGCGCTATTGGTCGCTTCCGAACCGCTGTGGATCGTGCTGCTTAACTGGGTGCGACCAGGCGGCGTGCGTGCGTGCGAACTACAAGGTCGTGCTCGGTTTGGGTATCGGCTTCGCGGGTGTGTGGCTGCTCGTTGGAGGCGGCGCCGTGGTGGGCGGTGGCGCGGTGTGCGGCGGGCAATTGTTCGGTGTGATACTCGTGCTTGCGGCGGCGTTCTCGTGGGCCTTGGGGTCTATCTACTCCTTAAACGCCCACGCCCCTAAATCTCCTTGATAGGTGGGAAGGAGCCGCGTACATAGTCAACCTGAGAGCAGCCGTCCAGCAGGCAATGGACGTAATCACTGACCAGCGTATCGCCAGACGGTTCGTCGGCGCGAGTGGCGCTGATGATGATACCAGGCCGATGATGTGACCCCGCGCGGCGGGTATTAAGATTCATCGTTGCGGCGGTCACTTAGCCCAGAAGCCAAACCTTTGTCCGAAAATCAGTGGGGCCTGTCTGATCCTAACCAGACAGGCCCCATATTGCGGTCGCTCGCTTAAGTTGTGACAGGAGCGATTACCTTGTTTGCATCCGTGGTCTTAAAGTGCCACGCGGGCTTGATGGCATCAAGGCCCGTGCCGCTGCGGGCAGCCTGATTTCAGCCGTAAAAAGCGCCTTCCTGGACGGGCCTCCCGTCATGCTGACAGATTGTGTTAGCCGCCGAAACCAAAAAACGGCACGGCTTCAACGAGGAGCAAATGAGAGCATGATGCGAGAATAAGCTACTCGATGGTTGAAGTGGGCTTGGAGATGGCTATGAGCTTGGATTCTTCGTAGTGACTGCCGTTTACAGAATGGGCGGCACTTGGCAAGAGGGGAGCGCTTGGCAGTTGATCGCCTGCCAAGACCCCAGCCACTTCGTATAAGCTCCCGTGTACTGATACCAACACTGACCGCTGATGTCGCATCCCCTGTAGACGCCTTTCACGCTCACCGTGCCATGCACCACCGACTCATCTCCATAGCTGTGGAGCATCGTTTCACCGTCGTGGATGATCGACTCCAGATGCAGTACACCGCTCTTGAGGTGCTCAAGACACAAGAGATCGCTGTCGAACTGGCTAGCATTTAAGGTCGCAGCCTCGCTTGGTCAGTTTCGTCGCAGAAGAGACCGTCGTCAGAGTAAGCGAACAGCACAATTACTGGAATCGGTTGGGTGAGATGGTCCTGATTTGAACGACACGAGTGTGTCTTACAATGAGGGTCATCTGAAGCAACCACAGCCAGCAACTAAACACCGTCGCAAATATGATGAGCAATTCAAGCGAGATGCTTTGAGGATGATCGACAACGGGCAGTCAGTTCGTTCCGTCGCGCAGGCTTTGGGCATTGCCGAGAGCCAACTTCACATGTGGAAACGTCAATTCAAACCACCTCGTGCGGTGGGCGAGGTGGACGTGGCGGAACTCAGCCAGCGGCTGCGACAGGTCGAGATGGAGCGGGACATTTTAAAAAAGCCTTGAGCATTTTCTCCCGGCAGAGTTAGCCGCACGCTATCAGTCCGTCGAGCAAGAATCGGCGAGCTATAAGGTCAAGGATTTGTGTGAAGCGGTTGGTGTCGACCGAAGTTCTTATTATCGCTCGTTGCGCAGAAGCCAGCAGCAGGAACAGGAGGAGACTGATCGGGCGGTTGTGGCGAAGGTATTTTGGCGGCATTCCGAGTCGCTACGGATCACGACGCATCGAGGCCGAGTTGAAAGCGGAAGGGGTCGCAATGGGTCGTCGTCGAATCAGGAGGTTGATGCGTGAGCAAGGCTGGCGTGCCATTCAACCTCGCAGTTTCGTGCCGCGCACGACGGCTTCAAGGCACCACTTGGGCTATTCCGAGAATCTTTTGTTGGCGATGGATGTGCCACCCAGGAAACCAAATGAAGTTCTCGTTGGAGACATCACATACTTGCCATTGCAAGGCGGCGACTTTTGTTACTTGGCAACGTGGACGGATCTTTTTCGCGGCTGATCGTCGGGTGGGAAGTACAAGAGACGATGGAGGAGGGGTTGATCAGCACCCCCTTTGAGAAGGCGTTGTGCCGAAGAACGAAGTTGGCGGGAGCGATTGTACATAGTGATCGAGGTGGGCAATACGCCTCAACAAAGTTTCGTCAGATGTTGCAGCCGGCCGGATGCCGACAGTCGATGAGCCGCGCGTGAGAAAGCTATGACAATGCGTTTGCGGAGAGTTTATTTTCCAGATACAAAGCAGAGTTATTGGAAGGCAGAGCGTTTTCAGATGTGGCGGAAGCGAGGTTGGAAACCTTCAACTACATCGAAGGATATTATAATCGCATCCGACGACATTCATCTTTGGGTTACATGAGTCCGGAAGAGTACGAACGGAAGTACGTCGCAGAAAGAGATCAAAAGTTGGGCGAAGTGCTTGACAAGAAACAAGTGAAAGGAATACTAGCCAAGACACTGTTGTGTCGCACTTTTTAGGACCACCTCAGGGAGCGACCCAACTGGTGGGGGTAGTCTGTGCTTTTCAACTCCCTTGTGGTTTGACAATGTCGTGACAGGTCATGGTGATGATAATTCTTATTACAAAATGAGTGGGACGAAGGGGTTCTGGTCGTAGCTCACCGCATTGAGCAAGTGCCGTCGTTAATCTTTTGTGATTCCTAATTCGGGCGAACTTTAGGAATAGAAAGCTACTTATCTGACTCGCCACTTGCGGTGACGTCTAATCTCACAGTTGACGGATTATGTGAGCGATTCTGACTGATCATCAGTAGTTGGTCGGTTCAGAATGTTATTCACGATCTTACGAAGGAAATAAGATGAGAACCAATCAGACAGCACCCAAGGACATAGATGAGTACATTGCAGGCTTGCCAAATGATGTTCAGGAGATTCTAGAAAAGATCAGGATGACAATTAGAAAAGCGGCACCTGACGCAGCAGAAACAATCAAATATCAAATGCCGACCTTCACTCTGAATGGTAATCTGGTTCACTTTGCTGCTTTCAAAAAGCACATCGGTTTTTATCCTGCGCCAACAGGAATCGAGACGTTCAAGGATGAGCTATCTGTTTATGAAGGCGCAAAGGGTTCGGTAAGATTTCCATTAGAGCGGTTTTAGATTGCGTGTATGGGTCGGCTTCATTCAAGATGTGCCCATGAAAGCATATTCGCAAGACCTCCGTGAGAGGGTCGTCCGGGCACTCGAAGGCGACCACACGCAGGAGGAGGTGGCTGACCACTTCTCAGTCAGCCTCTCCTTCGT
>JALZJL010000318.1 GCA_030859785.1 Acidobacteriota bacterium | reverse complement strand
GGCGGGTGATGCGGCAACTGCTCGTTGAGAGCGTGTTGCTGGCGTTCCTGGGAGGCGCGCTCGGCGTGTTGCTGGCCGTGTGGGGCGTGGATGCGATCAAGGCGCTGATCCCCGAAGCGATGCGCTTTCCACGACTCGACGAAGTGCGCATTGACGCGGCGGTGCTCGGCTTTACCATCGGAGTATCGCTGTTAACCGGCGTGCTGTTTGGACTGCTTCCCGGTTGGCAGGCATCGAAGCCGGATTTGAATGAGTCTCTGAAGGAGACGGGAAGAAGTTCAACGGCCAGTTCGCGTCTCCAACGGACGCGCGGGTTGTTAGTCGTTATCGAAGTCGCACTCTCGCTGGTGCTCTTGGTCGGCGCGGGGCTGCTGATTAAGAGCCTTTCGCAGTTACAAAGGACACAGCCCGGCTACAACACGAAGAACCTGGTGACGTTCAGTGTCGGCGTTCCGAAGAAGTATCCGCCGCTCAGCGAAGGGAGCGCGGTTTTCTATCAGCAACTACAGGAACGAATCGGTAACATCACCGGCGTCGCCGGCGCTGCGACGACTTCGGGTGCGCCGCTCACCGGATTTATATTGTCATTCCCGTTCACCGTCGAAGGGCGCACGCCGAACTCTGAAGACAATAAACAAGCGACGTATAGTTCCGTCAGCCCGAACTACTTCGATGTGATGGAAATCAAACTCCGCGCCGGGCGCCGGTTCAACGAGCGCGATGTGAAGGGTACGCCGAAGGTCGCGGTCATCAGCGAGACGATGGTTCGACGCTTCTTCCCCGGTCAGGACCCTCTCGGTAAACGCCTCGTGATCGATTACCTGAACGTGCCGACGACGTTGGAGGTTGTCGGCGTCGCGGCGGACATCAAGCAATCTAAGTTGGAAGAAACGCCTGATGTCGAAATCTACGTTTCGGCGAATCAACTGCCGTGGTTCTCAACCGCACTTGTCGTGCGCACCGTGGCCGACCCGTCGGGAGTAACCAACGCGTTACAGAAAGCGGTCTGGTCGTTGAATCCCGATCAACCTCTGAGTTTCAAAACGATGGATCAGTTACTCAGCGAGTCGGTGGCGCAGTCGCGCCTCTACACGCTACTGCTTGGCGTCTTCTCTATGGTCGCGTTGGTGCTCGCGGGTGTCGGCATCTACGGCGTGATTTCTTATTCAGTCGCGCAGCGCACGCATGAGATCGGCGTGCGTCTGGCGCTCGGCGCGCAGCCTCAAGACATCTTGCGGCTCGTCATCGGACGGGGGCTGGCATTGACACTCGCGGGCGTGCTATTGGGCCTGGTTGTCTCGGTCGCGATGACCCGCGTGCTCTCAAGTCTGTTGTACGAAGTGAGTGCGACTGACCCGACTGTGTTCGCGGCAATCGCGCTCCTTCTCGTCGCTGTGGCACTGGTCGCTTGTTACATCCCGGCGCGGCGGGCACTGCGCGTTGATCCAATGCTCGCGCTGCGTTATGAGTGAAGTCTGTCTGCCGTTGAAAGTTGCGCCGTTATAAAACAGATGCCGGCCAACTCTTCCTCTTCGGAATTTTTGCTTTGTGCCATTAAGCTGTCGGTGTGAAGCCGAGCACGATGTCGAAGCGCGCCACCAGTTCGCCAATGCGCGATTCTTTGACCGGCGCGAAGTCAACGATGACGGAATTGCGGGCTTGAGGATTGTTAATTCCTCTCAGCACACCGTCGCGTTCGTTTCCGGCTTCTCCCTTGATGTAACACTGCGTGGTGAACTTCTCCTGCCCCTTCAGCTTAACGGCGAAGTGGATGTGCGGTGTGCGTCCGGGATATGGCACCGGCTTGAGAGTGCGGAAGAAGTATTCGCCGGTTGACCCTGTGAGGAAGCGCCCGAAACCCTGAAAGTTCGCGTCCCCATTGTTGCGATTGTTGCTGCCGGTGTGCAGGTAGACACCATTGTTATCGACCTGCCAGATTTCCACCAACGCATTTCGGGCCGGGTTGCCCCGCGCGTCAAGAATGCGCCCACTCAGATAAGTAACCGCGCCCACCGCCGGGGTGATTTTGTCGTTGACAATCAGCAAGTCGTTATCGGTATCGAGCGGCAGCTTATCGGGGTAGAACGGCCCCTCGGTCTGTCGAGGCGTTTGCGTCAACTGCTGAGCGAAGACCCCCGGCGTGTAAATCGCTTCGGCCCCGATGACGCCGACTGCCGCGCAGCTCAAGCTGCTCAGGAAATGACGGCGTGTGTACATGAAGTCGTTTTTGTTCACGGGTCAGACTCTCCTTTTCAAGCCAAACGTTTTCTGGAATCCAATCACCTTTTCCCCCTTATCACTGAAGTGCATAGTCCGGAGAGTATTGATTATTTATCTGCGGTGATCAATACCGGAGAGCGACCATTGGATCAACCTTCGTCGCCCGCCTAGCCGGGATGTAGCAGGCCACCAGCGCGACGATTGTTAACAACATCGCCACCCCGACGAACGTCACCGGATCAGTCGCCGAGACGCCGTAGAGCATGCTTGATATGACGCGCGTCAGGGCAAAAGCGGCAATCACTCCAATGCTGATTCCGACAGCCGCGAGGATCATTCCCTGACCCACCACCATGTGGAGCACGTCACCCCGCCCGGCGCCGAGCGCCATGCGGATGCCGATCTCGTGCGTGCGCCGGGCCACCGTGTAAGACATCACGCCGTAGATGCCGACGACCGCCAGCACGAGCGCGATGCCTGCGAAGACGGCGAACAACTGCATGCTGAACCGCCGTGCAGCGATTGACTCGGCGATGCGCTCGTTCATTGTGCGAGCTTCCAGGATTGGTTGATCCTTGTCGATGGCCTGCACTTCGCGACGAATTGCGTTGGTCAAATTCGTCGGGTCAAGCGCCGAGCGCGTCACGACGGACATGAAGGCCGAGGGAAGTTGCCGGTACGGCGCATAAACTTCCGCGGTCGCCTCCTGGTCGAGTCCGCTCTCATGAACATCTCCGACCACGCCGACGATCTCGCTCCACGAGTGAATCTCCATGTCGCCGACATAATCCAGACGCTCGCCCATCGCCGCATCCTTAGACCCGAAAAGGCGGCGCGCCCCCGCTTCGCTGATGACGACAACTCCCGGAGCATCCTCATCGTCGCGCGTGCTGAAATCGCGTCCTTGCAAGAGAGGAATGCCCATTGTGCGGAAGTAGCCGGGGCTGACGGAGCGGAGTTGAACTTCACTGCGCTCGCCCTCGTCCGGCTCGGGCCGCCCCTCAACTCGCGGGCTGGTCGAGACGTTGCTTCCGGTCAAGGGGAGCACGCTGATCGCCGCGCTCGAACTTACGCCGGGAAGTTGCGCGACGCGCTCAAGTAGCTTTGTGTAAAAGGCCACTTGTTGCGCATCCTCCGGGTACTTAAACTGCGGCAGCCAGAGTCCAGCCGTCACAAGATTCTCTGGATTGAAGCCGGGGTTGACTTCACTCAGGCGCAGGAAACTCTGCATCATCAATCCCGCGCCGACGAGTAACACCAGGGCCAACGCCACTTCCGAGACGACCAATAAACTGCGCACGCGATTGCGCCGGATGCTCTCCGTGGAAGTTCTCCCGCCCTCTTTGAGCACACTGTTCAAGTCGGGCTTCGACGCCCCGAGCGCCGGGGCTAACCCGAAGAGCACTCCCGTCAGTACTGAAACGGCGAACGTAAAGCCGAGCACATAAGGGTCAAGGCTCACCTCCTTCACGCGCGGAATCTCTTCGGGGATGCTCGCCATCAGCAGGTCAATGCCCCACCACGCCAGTACCAACCCGAGCACGCCGCCGATCACGCTAAGCAGCACGCTCTCCGTCAACAACTGTCGGGCCAACCGCCAGCGACTCGCCCCAAGCGCATGACGAATCGCGATCTCTTTCTGACGAACGGCGGCCCGCGCCAGCAAAAGGTTCGCGACGTTGGCGCAGGCGACCGCCAACACAAATCCGACCACGCCGAGCAACACCAGCAGCACTAAGCGCGAGTCGCCGACAAGCTGCTCCTGCAACGGAATAATCTTGACGCCCACGCCTTCGTTATCTTCGTACTGTTCAAGCCTGTGAGAGACGGTGGCCATCTCAGCTTGCGCTTGCGTGAGTGAAACGCCCGGCTTCAAGCGCGCAATCACCTTTAGGTAGGTCGCGCCGCGAAGCGTCAGCGGATCATCAATGCCGGGAATGGTGATCGGCAGTTCGGGAACCGCTCGTTTGGATAGCGCCCACACTTCCGTGTCATCCAACGGGTACTTAAAACCGGGAGGCATTATCCCCACCGCCGTAAAGCTCTCGCCGTTAAGCGTGAGTGGTTTCCCGATGAGATTCGGATCGGCGCCGAAGTGACGCTGCCATAGTCCGTGGCTTAAGACAGCGACCAGGTTGCCGCCCGGCTGATCCACTTCGGTTTGAGGTAAGCGTCCGAGGGCTGCCTTGACACCCAACACTTGAAAGAAGCTTGCGGAGACGACCGCGCCCGGCAGTTGCTCCGGCTTGTCACCAACGGTCAAGTTGAAGCTTTGCCCGCGGTAAGCCGCCATGTGCTCAAAGCTTTGGCTCTGCTCTCTCCAGTCCAGAAAGTTGGGAGCCGCGACCGAGTCCTGCCCTATGCCTTGCCGAAGATTCGTCTGCCACATCATCACCAGCCGCTCCGGATTCTTGTAAGGCAGCGGTCGCAGCAGCACCGCGTTGACCACGCTGAAGATCGCTGTGTTCGCCCCGATCCCGAGCGCTAACGCGACCACCGCCACCAGGGTGAAGCTCGGACTCTTAAGCAGCATATGCATGCCGTACCGAATGTCTTGCCAGAGAGTGTGCATCTTTTCCTCGGCTTGTTAGCCAAATCTGCGAATCCTGATTTATCATCAGCTTCTAAGTTTTGAAGGAGTAAATTGTTATGCCGACTATTCAGATCGACACCGAACAGTTATTGAATGCCGCTTTGCAAATGCCTCAGAGCGAGTTGGAGCAGTTTGTCGCCAGACTGTTCGCGCTCAAGGCCCGGCAGGATGCTCCCGGCATGTCGGAAAGAGAGGCCGAACTCCTGATGAAGATCAATCAAGGTCTGCCATCCGCCCAGCAAGAGCGGCTGAATGAATTGATCGACAAGCGCCAAGCCAGAGCCATCAATGCCAAAGAGTTGCGAGAGCTTAAAAAACTCACCGATCAGGTTGAGACGTTCGACGCCGAACGGTTGAAGCTTCTGACCGAACTGGCGCCCTTGCGTGGCATTTCGCTGCGGAAGTTAATCAAACAACTGGGACTCAAACCTGTGCCGCATGACTAAGAAGCGCGTTCCAGCCAACGTGCAACGACTGGTCAGGCGACGCGCCCATGGGTATTGCGAATACTGCATTTGCCCTGAATTCTGCGCCACACAATGGCATGCCATTGAACATATCCTTCCTGAAAGTCAGGGCGGCAAAAGCACGGAAGACAATCTCGCTCTCGCCTGCCAGGGGTGTAACGGTTCCAAATACAACAAAACACATGCCCTCGATGCCACCTCAAATCAAATGGTTCCGCTCTTTCATCCACAAAGGGATACCTGGCACATGCATTTTGTCTGGAGTCCTGACTACCTTCATCTTATCGGCCTGACGCCAAAGGGTCGTGCGACCATCCGAGAACTGGATTTGAATCGTGAGGGCATCGTATACCTACGTCGCTTGCTACTACTCAACCGCGAACACCCTCCAGCACATCGCTCTTCTTCCTAATGCTCACTCGTATCTGAGCGCTACCATTGGATCGACCTTCGTCGCCCGACGCGCCGGAATGTAACAAGCCAACAGCGCGACGACTGTCAATAACAACGCAACACCGATGAACGTCACCGGGTCAGTCGCCGACACACCATAGAGCAAGCTCGCCATCACCCGCGTCAACGCAAACGCGCCAATTAAGCCGATGCCGATGCCGACCAGCGTCAGCAGCATGCCTTGCCGGACGACCAGCCGCAGCACATCACCGGTCTGTGCACCCAAAGCCATGCGGATGCCAATCTCCTGTGTGCGTCGCGTGATCGAGTAAGCCATCACGCCGTAGATGCCGATTGCCGCCAGCAACAAGCCGAGGACCGCGAACAGGCCCAGCAGGAATAGATTAAATCGTTGCGGGGCAATCGAACGGTCAACCAGTTGCTCCATCGAGCGTAGATTTCTAATAGGCAAGACCGGATCGAGTTGACGCATCTCGTTGCGGATCGCGGCACTCAGCAGCAAGGGTTCGCCCGCCGTGCGCAAAACAAAGCTGGGTTGTTGCAATACTCCTTGCACCCCTTCGGCAGCCTGCGTCAGCGGGATGAAAACTGTTGCCGGCGCATCCTCGATCAAGCCGCGTTGCTTCGTCTCATTGACCACACCGACGATGCGGCGCATCGTCAGGTCTTCGCATTCAGGGCCGAAGCACAGTTGCTGGCCGAGCGGTTCAACGCCAGCGAAGGCGCGGCGCGCGAATGCTTCGTTAACGATCAGGATGGGTTCGGCGCCAGCCGTGTCGCCTTCATTGAACGCCCTGCCCCGCTGCACGGCCATCTTCATCACGCGGAAGTATTCGGGCGAGATCAGGCGGTACTCCGCCGAGCCGGTAAATTGACTCTGACCAGCCAGCCGGTAAGGCAGGTTGAACCATCTATCGAGCGGCAATTTATTGGTCACCGCGGCGGCTTCGACGCCGGGCAGGCTGCGGAATCTCTCCAGGGCGCGGCGGTAGAATTCATTCGTCTTCACGGTCGTGTCATAGTTCTTGCCCCTCGGTAAAACATCAAAAGTCAGCACGCCTTCCGCCTCAAAGCCCGGTTCGACTGCGCGCAGATTGGCGAACGTCCGCAGCAACAGTCCCGCGCCCGCCATCAGCGTTAACGCCAGCGCAATTTCGACGACCACCAGCACGCCGCGCAAGCGCCCACGCGCGACACCCGCGCCGGTTTTGCCCGCACCTTCTTTGAGCACATAATTGACATCCACACGCAGCGTTTGCAGCGCCGGGGCGAGGCCGAAGATGATGCCGGTCAAGAGACTCGCGCTCAACGCAAATGCCAGCACACGCCAATCCAGATTGATCTCAAGGGCGCGTGGGATCATGCCATCGGGAACCAGCGCCAGCATTGCATCTAACCCCCAGATTGCCAGCAGCAGACCCGCGACGCCGCCCAGCAGCGCCAGCGCCACGCCTTCGGTTAGCAGTTGACGAACAAGTCGCCAGCCGCCCGCGCCCAGTGCTATCCGAATCGCCATCTCCTTCTGCCTCGCCGCGGCGCGCGTCAATTGCAAGTTGGCGACGTTGGCGCAGGCAATCAACAACACGAAGCTGACCGCGCCGAGCAGAATCCACAGCAGCCCTCGAACGCTGCTCGTCATACTGGCCCGCCAGTTCATCACGCCGAAGGTTTCGTTTTGTTGCACCTGGCGCGGGTAAGCAGTCCGGAACTTATCAAACAGCAGCTTCAATTCCGCACGCGCCTGATCCGGTGCTATGTTCTGCTTCAAACGCCCGATGACCGTCCAGTTATGCCCTTCATTCTGGCTGACCGGGTTGACGCGCAACGGCACGAAAACATCCTGCGGCCCGAAGTATTCAAACCTGGGCGGCATAATCCCAACCACCGTATGAGGGGTGCCGTTGAGCGTGATAGTCCTACCGGTTATCTCGGCGTCTGCCCCGAAGCGACGCCGCCACAATCCGTCGCCCAAGATCGCGACGCGCTCACCGCTCGGGCTGTCTTCTTCAATCGTAAAGCCGCGACCGGCGACCGGAGGTATACCCATCACGCGAAAGAAATCAGCCGAGACGCGCCAGCCTCGGATATATTCGGTTTGGCTGTCATCGGACAGAGAAACGTTGGACCCCATCCCCTCAGTCGCAGTGACGGCTTCAAACAACTGGCTATTACCACGCAGGAAGATGAACTTCGGCGCGCTCAGCGCAGAGACCTCGTCGCTGCCGATGAAAGCGCGCCCCGCATGCATTAACTTTTCCGATTCGGGATAAGGCAGCGGACGCAGCAACACTGCATTCACGATGGTGAAGATCGCCGTATTCGCGCCGATACCTAAGGCGAGCGTCATGACGGCAATCAACGTGAAGCCGGGTTTCTTCAGCAACGTTCGCACGCCGTAGCGCAGGTCTTGCCAGAGCGTTTGCATAGTTCCTCCACGCTTGAGCATTAGCCAAGCTGTCAAATCCGGCTTATCATCGGCCAGTAATTTCGAAGGAGTTGATTATTATGTCCGACATGCAAATTGAACACGATCAGTTGCTGAACGCCGCCTTGAAAATGCCGCGTCCTGAGTTGGAGCGCTTTGTCGCCAAGCTCTTTGCGCTCAAAGCGAGAGAGGAAACACCCAATCTATCCGAAGCCGAAACCAAGCTGTTGCTCAAGATCAATCAGGACATTCCTCCCGCGGCGCGCAAACGAATGAATGAGTTGATTGACAAGCGCGGGGTCAATATCATCACCCAGGCTGAGCTTGAAGAATTGATTCAACTCACGGATCAATCCGAAGAGCATGGCGTTAAGCGGTTGAAATGCCTCATTGAATTGGCCGCGTTGCGCGACATCACGCTCGACGAGTTGATGCGGCAATTGGGCATCAAACCCGTATCTCATGACTAGACGGCGGATTCCCAAAAAACTGCGCCTGCTGGTCAAGCAGCGCGCAGATGGTTGCTGCGAATACTGCATTTGCCAGGAAGATTATGGTCCGGACGCATTCTCCGATGAGCACATCATCCCGCTTATTGCCAGCGGCAAAAGCAGTCGGGGAAACCTGGCGCGAGCTTGCCAACGCTGCAACAATTTCAAGTACAACAAGACCCACGCGATTGATCCGCTGACACGCGAATCCGTCCCTCTCTTTCATCCGCGAAAACATGGCTGGCACGAGCATTTTGCCTGGAGCGACGACTACACGATCATGGTTGGCCTGACCCCGATTGGCCGCGCCACCATTGCGGAGTTACATTTGAATCGAAAAGGCGTTGTCAATCAGCGGAAGTTATTGTTGCTCATTCGCAAACATCCTCCGGGAAAGTACCGGCTGACATAATCGGTCGCCAATCACCCAGCCGGGGCAACATTCCCACGCCGTAGCGCAAGTCTTGCCAGAGTGTTCTTATCATCACAACCTGAAACGGTAATAGGTGATGGGGAATAGGTGATAAGTAAAGATGGATTTTGACTTATTACCCATTACCTATCTCCTATCACTCGTATCTTAATGCGATCATCGGGTCTATTTTCGTCGCCCGCCGCGCCGGAATGTAATTAGCGATCAGCGCGACGAGCGCGAGCAGCAACGCGATGCCTGTAAATGTCACCGGGTCGGTGGCAGACACTCCGTAAAGCAGGCTCGCCATCAGGCGCGTTAAGACAAAGGCCGCGATTAAGCCGAGACCAACGCCGACCAGCGCGAGCATCATTCCCTGACCGACGACGAGCTTCAACACATCACCGCGTTGCGCGCCGAGAGCCATGCGGATGCCGATCTCGTGAGTGCGCTGCGTCACCGAGTAGGCCATCACGCCGTAGATGCCGACGGCGGCGAGGATCAAAGCGACGCCGGCAAACAGGGCGAGCAGTGTCGTCGCGAGTCGTTGCGTGGCGAGCGATTGGTCGAGCGTCTGCTCCATCGTACTGACGTTATAGATGGGTTGATTCCTGTCGAGCGCCTGCACCTCGCGGCGGATGGTGGCTGACATGTTCAGGGGATCGGAAGCGGTGCGGACAACCAAGTTCATGCGCCCGGCGACCTGGGGCAAAAACTTGTCGGGGATTTGGTTGAACGCGAAGTAGAGTTGCGGCTTGATGGTTTCCGAGGCGGCGTCCAGGCCGAAGTGTTTGACGTGAGCGACGACGCCGACGATTTCCTGCGCCGGTATCGAGTCGTTCCCCGCGACGCGCTTGCCGAGCGGGTCTTCGTCGGGAAACTGCTGGCGCGCGAACTCCTCGTCAATGACAGCAACCAACTGGCTGCGCTGCGTATCCTGCGCGGTGAAGAATCTGCCTTTAACGAGTCGGATGCCCATTGCCTGCAGGTAATTCGGGCTGGTGTTATAGAACATCGTCTGCGGCTGCTTGCCCGGTTCGGGCTTCGGCCTCCCCTCGATGGCGAAGGAAGTGTCCGACGTGCCGAGGAAAGGCAGTCCGCTCGAGACCGCGACCGATTCGACGCCCGGAAGTTCCTTGATCCGTTCCTCCAGTTGATTGAAGAAATTGAGGACTTGCCTCCCTTCATCTGGCTTCGCCGCGCGCGCGATTTGCATCGTCAACAGATTCTCCGCATTGAAACCCGGATCAACTTCCTGAATCCGCACGAAGCTTTTGATTAAAAGTCCCGCCCCGATCAGCAGCACAAGCGACAGCGCGACTTCCGACACGATCAGCGCGCTACGCACGCGCTGGCTTTGCACGCCGACGGTGCCGCCGCGCCCGCCTTCTTTAAGCGTGTCGTTCAGATCGAGCTTCGAGGCTCCGAGCGCCGGCGCTAATCCGAAGACAACGCCGGTCAGGAGTGAGACAAGCAGTGTGAAGATAAGGACGCTTCCGTCTAAATTGATGTCGGCGGTGGACGGGAGACTGTCGATGCTGGCGGTGCGCAGCATGTCAACTCCCCATAGCGCCAGCAGCAACCCGACCACTCCGCCCATCAAAGAAAGCAGCACGCTCTCCGTTAACAATTGACGAATGATGCGCAGGCGTCCCGCACCGAGCGCCGTTCGGATGGCAATCTCTTTCGAGCGCGACGCCGCCCGCGCGAGCAGCAGGTTGGCGACGTTGGCGCACGCGATGAGGAGCACGAAACCGACTGCGCCGAGAAGAATCAAGAGCGGCGTCCGCACGTCACCGATGAAAAGCTCATTCAACGTCGTCAGCGTCACGCTGTTCCCCGTCAAGCCATATTGGTTGGAGATGCGCTGCGCCATTTGGACGAGTTCGCTCCGCGCCCCTTCGACCGTGACGCCCGGCTTGAGTCGCGCGACCGCGTAGATGCCCGGATGATTCCCGCGCTCCATCATCTGGTCGGCGCGCAATCCAATCGACACGAACACGTCGGTCGCGGTGCCGAAACGGTAGTTCGCCGGTAGTACGCCGATGACGGTGTAACTGTCGCCGCTCAGGTTGAGTTGCTTACCGATCAGCTCAGGGTCAGAGCCGAAGCGCCGCTGCCACAAGCCGTGACTGACAATCGCCACTCGGTTCGCCCCCGGACGATCTTCCTCCGGGGAAAACGAGCGGCCTGAAGTGGGCTTGACGCCAAGCACGTCGAAGAAGTTGGCGGAAACGGCTCGCCCTGATAAACGTTCCGGCTCATCAACGCCGATCAGATTGAGACTGCGAAATTGGGTCGCGGCCAGCCCCGAAAAGACCTGATTCTGTTCGCGCCAGTCGAGGAAGTTCGGGTACGAGATAGACATCTGCGGCACCTGCGGACTGTGTTCTGACAATCGCACAAGCCGGTCCGGGTCTTCGTAAGGCAGCGGCCTCAAGAGTACCGCGTTGACGACCGAAAAGATCGCCGTGTTCGCGCCAACGCCCAACGCCAGTGCGACTATCGCCACGAACGTCATGACTGGATTCTTCCACAACATCCGCGCCGCGTAATGCATGTCTTGTAGTAATGTTCTCATTGCTTGCCTTCCTCAATTTGTGCTGTGGTAGATGGCAACGCTACCCACGATCCCGGAGATTGAAATCGGAGCACCGCCCCGCCCGATCCGCGTGCGCGAGTTTGAGGCGTCTACCTTTGTCATCGTCACGCCCGGCATATTCCCAACAACACCGATAATGTTGTTCACCGATAGGTCGGCGTTCAGATTCTTCGCCAGGTTGAGTTCGACGTGACCAACGACACCGCTAATGCGTATCCCGCGTTCGCTGAGTTGCGCAATCGTCATCGTCAGCCCCTTGGCAAGCCCGGATATTTCGGCTGCTTGGCAGTGATTCACCTTGACGTGACCGGCGATGCCGTTAAGTCGTAATACACCGTCGGTGGCTCCGACGTTCACATCGCCGCCAACGGACTTGAGATTTATCTCTACAGAGCGTGGCACTCTCAGCCGCACCCTTTGGCTGGCTCTGATGCTACGGCACTCGGCGCGCCCGGTGGCTTGCTCGTGGCGCACCGTGAGACTATCCGGCGTGTGCTCAATGACAGTCCTATAACAATCGAGTTCAGTTCGGGTCTGCGCCGAGCGAACGATATGCACTTCAGCCGTGTTGCTGTTCGTAGTTTCAATGTCCACAGGGCCTCCGGCGACCCCCGACACTTCAACGCGCGCGTCGCGCGAGAGTTGAAAGGTTCGCTCGATCTCTTCGCGTTCCGGATAATCCTCCGCCCCGCGCGCCTCCGGTCGAGAGCGCACTCCCGAAACTTGCGGTATGAACATCAAGACCGCGCAGATGAAGATCAATGTAGTGATCACCCTGTATTGCATTTTCCTCGTCTCCTGCATCATGTTTTCTCTCATAGAAGTCACTCATACCTGAGCGCGATCATCGGGTCTACTTTCGTCGCCCGCCTGGCCGGGATGTAGCACGCCAGAAGTGCGACTCCGGTGAGCAGGAGCGCGATGGCGGCAAAGGTCAGAGGGTCGGTTGCACTGATTCCATAAAGCAGACTTGACATCACGCGCGTGACGCCGAAGGCTACGACCAAGCCGAGCGCGATTCCGGCGAGTGCCAAGATCATTCCTTGCCCAACGACAAGGCGCAGGATGTCGCCGGCTTGCGCGCCAAGCGCGATGCGGATGCCCATTTCGTTCGTTCGCGCGGTGACGGTATAAGCCATCACGCCGTAGATGCCGACTGCGGTGAGCACGAGCGCGACCGCGGCGAAGATGGTGAGGAGAAACATCGAGAAGCGTTTCTGCGCGATGGACGTGTTCAAGACTTCGCTCATTGTTCGCACGCCGTACACGGGCTGGTCTTTATCCACCGCGCGCACTGCGCCGCGCACCGCCGGGACGAGGCTCACGGGGTCGTTCGCGGCGCGCACGACAATTGTCATGCCGGGCGCAGTGCTCTGCGCGTGCGGATAGTAGAGTTGGCTTTTGTATTCGGCGTCCAACCCCTTATAACGGATCGCGCCGACCACACCGACGATCTCGCGGTAGATGCGGTTGTCGTCCTCGCCCTCGTAGATGCGTTTACCCACAGGGTCTTCGCCGGGGAAGTAGGTGCGTGCAAGCGTCTCGTCGATGATCACGACATTCGGCGCGTCGGCGTCGTCGCGCTCCGTGAAGTGGCGACCGCGCAGCAGCGGAATCTTCATCGTCTGCAAGTAGCCCTCGGTCGCTATTCGCTCGTCGGTGTGCGGCGGCGCAGCGTTGGGCACGACGGGGTGTCCCTCAATCCTGAAGCTGCCGCTCGTCACTGAACCGCCGAGCGGCAGGTTCGTGACCGCACCGACCGATTCAACGCCGGGCAACGCTTCGATTTGATTTACCAACTCTCCAAAGAACGCCCGCCTCTGCTGCGGCTCGCGGTATTTGGTCGTCGGCAGCGCGACTTGCATCGTCAATACGTTTTCCGTTAGGAAGCCGGGGTTGACGTTCAACAACTGCGAGAAACTGCGTACCATCAGCCCCGCGCCGACGAGCAGTACGAGCGCGACAGCGATTTCGGTAACGACGAGCAGGCTGCGCGCGTTGCGAAGCCCGCCGCCGACTGCGGACCCACGCCCGCCATCTTTCAGTGTTCCGGTCAACTCCGGTTTGGAGGCTTGCAAGGCAGGTAAGAGACCGAAAAGGATGCCGGTCATTAACGAAATGCCAACCGTGAACAGCAGCACACGCGCATCTATTCCGACCTCCCGTACGCGCGGAACGTCGGCTGGCTCGAGCGCGACGAGCAGATCAACGCCCCACACAGCGAGCAGTAAGCCCGCCGCGCCGCCGAATAAAGCAAGCAACAAACTTTCCGTCAGCAACTGCCGGACGAGGCGCGTGCGACTCGCGCCGAGTGCCGTGCGAATCGCAATCTCTCGGCCCCGTGCCGCCGTCCGCGCGAGCATCAGATTGGCAACGTTCGAGCAAGCAATTAGAAGCAGAAAGCCGACCGCGCCCAAGAGTACGAGCAACGCCGGGCGCACATTGCCGACAACTTCTTCGTTGAACGACTTGAGCTTCACGCCCCAGCCGCTATCAGCCGGGTATTCGTCCGGGTTCGCCTCCGCGATGCGCCGGGCGATGAAGTCCATTTCGGTTTGCGCCTGTTCGATTGTCACGCCCGGCTTCAAGCGCGCCATCGCGGAGAGGTACTCCCGGCCGCGCCGGTCGTTCGCCAACTGCTCCGGCGTAAAGGCAATCGGCGTCCATAATTCGTCTCTGCCGAACTGGAACTCCACCGGCATCACACCGACGATTGTATAGCTTTCGTTATTGAGCTTGATCGTACGATTGATGATTTGCGGCTCGCCGCCGAAACGCCGTTGCCACAGACCATGACTCAAGACCGCGACGCGCGCCGCTTCCGGCTTATCTTCTTCCGCGAAGAACAGGCGTCCGAGCGCGGGAGCGGCTCCCAAGAGTGGAAAGAAGTTCGCCGTCACGCCCCGCCCTTGCACGCGCTCCGGTTCGCCGCCGTCCGTCAGGTTGAAACTGGCATTAGTAGATGCGGCGGTCTCTTCAAAGACGCTCGTCTGATCCCGGTAATCAACATAGCCGGGAGCCGAGACGGGCGCGATTAAATCCAGCTTCGGATACGAGTGACCGATTGTCACCAACCGTTCAGACTCTTTGTACGGAAGCGGGCGCAACAACACGCTGTTGACGACCGAGAAGATCGCCGTATTCGCGCCGACACCCAGCGCAAGCGCGATGATTGCTGCCGCCGTAAAACCCGGTCGCTTACCGAGCATACGCACTGCGAAACGAAGGTCTTGCCAAATGGTTTTCATCTTCTCCTCCTACTCATATCTGAGCGCAATCATCGGGTCTACCTTCGTCGCGCGCCGCGCCGGAATGTAACAGGCGAGCAATGCGACTGCGGTCAGAATCACCGCAATACCTGCGAACGTCATCGCATCGCTCGTGCTGATGCCGTAGAGAAAGCTTGCCAGCAGTCGGGTCGTGGCCGCCGCCGCCGCGAGTCCGAGCGCGCCGCCGATGGCGACCAAGGTCATGCCGTCCCGCAACACCAGTTTCATCACGTCGCCCGTCGCCGCGCCGAGCGCCATCCGAATCCCGATTTCGCGCGTGCGCCGGGCGACGGTGAACGACATCACGCCGTACAGCCCGACGCCCGCGAGCGCTAGCGCCAGCAGTCCGAAGACGCCGACCAGCACGGCGCCCATCCGCGCCGCATAGAGCGAAGCGCCGATCAGTTCGGTCACGGGTCTGAAGTTCGTCACTGGCAGATTCTTTTCGAGTGATTGAATCTCGCCCCGCACCGCCGCCGCGACGTTCAGCGGGTTGCTGGCGGCGCGCACGTGCAACACCATTCCGGTCTCGTGATTCTGCGTCAGCGGCAAGTAGGCGAACGGCGTCGGCCCTTCGCCGAGCGTGACGTATTTGCTGTCGCGCGCGACGCCGACTATTTCCAGCCACGGGCCGCGCGTCCCGCGCAGGCTCACTCGCTTGCCCACCGGTTCCTGCCCGGCGAAGTGGCGTTTGGCGAACGTCTCGTTGACTATGACGACGCCCGGCGATTGCTCGGCGTCTCGCACATCGAAATCGCGGCCACGCGCGAGCGGGATGCCCATCGTCTGAAAATACTGCGGCCCGATGACGTTCACGTTGATGATGTTCGGGTTGTCGCCGGCGCCGCTGCCGCCCTCGCTACGAACCAAGTCATCCGTTCCTTGTTGCCCTTCGATCAATAACCCGCGCGTCGAAGTCGCACCGCTGAGCGCCCCGACGCGCGCCACGCTTGCCGCTTCGACGCCGGGCAGCGCCGCCACGCGCCCGGCGACCTGCTGATAAAACTGGCGGCCCTGCGCCGTCGTGTAGCGCAGCAGGTTGACGTTGAGCGGCACGTTCAGAATCTTCGCGGCGTCAAAGCCCGGCTCAATCTCCAGTGCCGCGCCGAGGCTCCGCAGAAATAAGCCCGCGCCGATCAGCAGCACGAACGAGAGCGCCACCTGCGCGACAACCAGCGCGTTTCGCAAATTAAACCTCCGCTGCTGCTGATCGAGCGCGACCGCTTCGTCTTTCAAAGCAGGCACGAGGTCGGCGCGCGTGGCCTGCAACGCGGGCGCGAGTCCGAAAACAAGGCCGGTCAGCACAGACAGCGCGACGGTGAAAGCAAGGACGCGACCATCAACGCTGAAGTCACTGGGAAAGGCGAAGAGGTTGGGCGGCGGTGGTGTTGTCTTCAGCACGTCAATCGCCCAGAGCGCCAGCAACGAACCGGCCGCGCCACCCAAGCAGGCCAGCAGGACACTTTCGGTCAACAGTTGCCGCACCAATCGCCCGCGCCCTGCACCAACCGCCAGCCGCACGGCAATCTCTTTGCGCCGCGCCGAAGCCCGCGCCAGCAGCAGGTTCGCCACGTTCGCGCACGCTATCAGAAGCACAATGGCGACGACGCCCGCCAGCAGCACCGCAATTGAAATCAACTGCCCGCGACTGGTCGGGTCGCCTTGGCTGACCGGCGTCAGCGTGGCGATGCGGTTGCGATTCGTCTCCGGGTGAGCCAGCGCCTGCTGCCCCGCAATACCCGACATCTCCGCCTGCGCCTCAGGTATGCTCACGCCCGGATTGAGCCTGCCGACGAGCGTCAGCCAGCGGTTACCGCGCACCTTGAGCAGGTCGGGATTCATCTCGCCCGAATAGCCGCCGCGCGGCGGGCGCACGAGTGCCTGCATCATCATCGGCGCATAAATCTCTCTGGGAACGCCGGGGTCAATTCCGTTGAAGTTCTCGGGCGCGACTCCGATGATCGTGAAGGCGCGCCCGTTCAAAGTCACCTGCCGCCCGATCACGTTGCGGTCGCCGCCGAAGCTCCGCTGCCATAACCCGTGACTGATGACGACGACCGGATGCGCCTCTGGCGTCTGATCTTCATCGGGCGCAAACGTGCGGCCCAGCGCGGCGCGCACGCCGAGCAGATCGAAGTAATTGCCCGACACAATCAGGCCGGAAATCTGCTCAGCAGCCCCGCCCGCCTGATTTTGCCCCTCTACATTCAGGCTGACGGTGACGCCGCCGTAACAGAGCAGTCCGTCAAAGACGCGATTCTGGTCGCGGAACTCAACATAGTCCGGGTAAGAGGCGACGTTAAACGGGTTGCCCGGATTGCCGGTGAACACAAGGCTCAGCTGGTCGGGTTCATACACCGGTAACCGGCGCAGCAGCGTACCGTTGACGAGGCTGAAAATCGCCGTATTCGCCCCGATGCCGAGCGCCAGTGAGATGACGGCGATGGCGGTGAAGCCCGGGTTCTTGAGCAACATTCGCGCACCGTAGCGCAGGTCTTGCCATAAGTTTTTCATCGCATCTCCTACTCATACCTGAGCGCAATCATCGGGTCTACTTTCGTCGCCCGCCGCGCCGGGATGTAACATGCGATGAGTGCGGCGGCGGCCAACAACACCGCCACGCCGGCGAACGTCACCGGATCGGTCGCCCCCACGCCGAAGAGCAGGCTCCCCATCAAGCGCGTCAACGCCAGCGACGCCAGCACGCCGATGCCGACGCCGACCATCACCAGCCACATACCTTGTCCGATGACGAGCCGAAGGACGTCACCACGTTGCGCGCCGAGTGCCATGCGAATGCCGATCTCGTGCGTGCGTTGCGCGACCGCGTAAGACATCACGCCGTAGATGCCGACTGAAGCCAGCAACAGAGCTACAGCAGCGAAGACGCCGAACAGAATCGCGTACAGACGCGGCTGCCATACCGAACGTGAGATGACCTCGCTCATCGTGCGGATAGCAGTCACGGGTTGATTCGGGTCTAGCTCTTTCACCTGATCTCGTATCGCAGCCGCCAGATTTTCGGGATTCGCCCGCGTGCGCACGGCGAGCGCCATGCCGCCAATCGAGACTTGCGCGTGCGGCAGGTACACACTCTTCCTCTGAGTCAGATTCAAACTCTCGTGCTTCACGTCGCCGACCACGCCCACAATCGTGTGCCACGGTTCGTTGTCTTCGGGCGGGCCGAACCGGACGCGCTTGCCGAGCGGGCTTTCATTCGGCCAATACTCGCGCGCCAGACGCTCATCAACGATTGTGACTTTGGCCGCGTCGCGCGCGTCCGCGTCGGTGAAGTCGCGCCCCGTCAGGAGCGTGATGCCCATCGCGCGGAAGTATTTCGGCGTGATGACGCAGTGGTTGATGCTCGGAGCCTGCCCCACGGAAAGCACGGGATGATCCTCGACCGTCAGACTGCGCCCCCAGCCTCCCCCGCTCAACGGCAGGTAGGAGATCGCACCGGCGGCCTGCACGCCGGGCAGCGCACGGGTGCGTTCGAGCAGTTGTTTGAAGAAGTCCTGACGCTTCTCCGGCGCGTCGTACTTCGCGCTTGGCAGGCTCACGCGCAACGTCAGCACGTTTTCCGCGTTCAAGCCGGGATTGACTTGTTGCAGGCGCAGAAAGCTGCGCGTCATCAGCCCTGCGCCAATCAACAGGATGAGCGACAGCGCCACTTCCACGACCACCAGCGCGCGGCGTAGCCGGTGACGGCTCGCGCCCGCCCCGCTGCGGCCACCTTCTTTGAGTGTTTCGTTCAAATCAATTCTTGCAGCTTGCAGCGCCGGCGCGACGCCGAAGATGAGGCTCGTCAGTAGCGCCATGCCGGCAGCGAAGCCCAGAACGCGCCAATCCAGGTTGAACTTCATCCAAAAGGGTAGATCGACGGGAATCGCGGCGAGCAGCAGATCAAGTCCCCATAAGGCGAGCACCAATCCCAGTGCGCCGCCCGTCACGCCGAGCAGAAAGCTTTCAGTCAGCAATTGCCGGAAGACGCGCCAGCGGCTCGCGCCGAGCGCCGCGCGCACGGCAATCTCTCTCTGCCGCGCCGACGCTCGCGCCAGCAACAAGTTGGCGACGTTCGCGCAAGCGACAGCCAACACCAAGCCGACGACGCCGAGTAGGAGCAGCAGAGCCTTGCGGAAATCGCCGACCAATCCATCACGCAACGGGATGAGGTTGACGCCCATCCCTTCGTTCATCACCGGATGCAACTCTTCGATGCGGCGGGCGACAGCGTTGATATCGGCCTGCGCTTGTTCGAGTGTCACGTCGGGCTTCAGTCGTCCGACGGCACTGATGCCGTGATCGTTGCGCGTCCAATTCCTTACTTCCGGCGTGAGTGGAATCCACAGTTCAGCCGTTTCGGGAAACTTGAATCCAAGCGGCATCACGCCAACCACCACCCGCGCGCGATTGTTGACGACAATTGATTGGCCAATGATCTCGGAGTTCGCCCCGAAGCGTCGCTCCCATAGTCCGTTACTCAGGATGACGACATCAGACTGATCAGTGCCATCTTCTTCCGGGTGAAACGTCCGACCCAGCATCGGCGTCACGCCCAAAATCTCGAAAGCGTTGTGAGAGACGATAGCGCCGGAAAGCTGCTCAGGTTCGCCTCCGCCAGTGAACGCGAAGCTTCTATCATCGTAAGCTGCGACGCCGGCGAAGACTCCATTCTGCTCGCGCCAATCCACAAAATTCGGGAACGAAACGCCCATCGAGGGAATCCCTCGCTTCGGCGCGGTTTCATCAAGCAGCACCAGCCGCTCCGAATCCTGATAAGGCAGCGGGCGCAGCAGGATGCCGTTGACGAAGCTGAAAATCGTGCTCGTCGCGCCGATGCCTAAAGCGAGCGTGATGACCGCCACCAGTGCGAAGCCGGGTTTTGCGAGTAGCGTCCGTAAGCCGTAACGTAAATCTTGCCATAAAGTCGTCATCATTCACCTCACTTCAGTGATTAGTGGTCGGTGACCAGTGATCAGTTAAAACCTTTCTTCGCTGATCACTGATCACTGCTTTATTCGTATCTAAGCGCGACCATCGGATCAACCTTTGTCGCCCGCCGCGCCGGGATGTAGCACGCGACGAGCGTCACGAAAGCGAGCAACAGTGCCACGCCCGCGAACGTCACCGGGTCGGTGGCGGACACGCCGTAGAGCACGTTCTGAATCACGCGCGTAAGTGCGACTGATGCGGTTAATCCAATGAAGATGCCGAGACCGACGAGCGTTAATCCTTCGGCGAGTACAAGGCGCAGCACGTCTGTGCCTTGTGCGCCAAGCGCGACGCGGATGCCGAACTCGCGTGTGCGTCCGCTGACGAGATATGCCATCACGCCGTACAGACCAGTCGCCGCAAGCAGCAATGCCAAGACACCGAACGCACCTGACAGCCACGCGAACAGCTTTGCCGGAGCGAGCGGTGTACGCATGTGTTCCTGCATCGTTTTGACGTTCGTCAGCGGAAGGTTTCGATCAAGCGCTTTCACTTCGTCACGTACTTGATTTATCAACGCGCCCGGATCACCGCTTGTGCGGACATGCAGAGTCATCTCCGAACGATAGCGTTGCGCCAATGGACGATAGCCGTAGAAGACAGGACGCTCGGCTAATTGCACATACTTGATGTCACGCGCGATGCCGACGACCTCAAGGTAATCGCCTTTGGAATCCATGCGAATGCGTTTTCCAATGGCGTTGCCGTCAGGCGTGATGCGTCGTGCCAGAGTTTCGTTGATGACAATGACACCGGGACTAGTTGCCGTAACTTGATTGTTGAAGTCACGTCCACTGACGAGTGGAATGTCCATCGTTTTGAAATAGTCCAGACCGACGGTGTTGTGCAAAAGCAACGAATCGTCATCAAAGCGGGCGGCTTCGGTGGGTTCGCCTTCGATGTATAAAGGCGACATACTTCTTGCCCCGCCGAGCGGCACAAACTCCGCCAGGGTTGCCGCTCGCACTCCGGGCAAAGCACGCACGCGCTCCAGCAATTGTTCCTGAAAAACTCTGCCGCGCGCCGTGTTGTATTTAGCGAGTCCGAGGTCAAACGACATCATCAAAGCGTTATCAAGCGCAAAGCCCGGCTTGGCGTATTGCGTGTTGCGCAAGTTTCTGATGAAGAGTCCGGCGGCGATGAGCAGCAACAGCGAGACGGCGACCTGTGAGACGACGAGCAGGTTGCGCAAGCTTAAACGACGGCGCGCGAAAGCGACCGACTCATCCTTGAGCGCAGAGGTTAGATTCGGCTTCGAGGCTTGGAGGGCGGGCACAAGTCCGAAGACCACGGCGGTCAGCAGCGAGAGCAGCAACGTGTAAGCGAAGACGCGCACATCAGGACTCGTATCGAGCGTCGCACGCATTCCGCTTGACTCTTGCGGCAGCAGAGACTGCAACAGATCAGCACTCCACAGGGCGAGCAGCAGACCGGCAGCGCCGCCCGCGAATCCGAGCAGCAAACTCTCCGTCAGAAGTTGCCGCACGACGCGCCAGCGACTCGCGCCGAGAGCGAGGCGGACGGCAATTTCTTTGCGGCGCGCGGCGGCGCGGGCGAGCAGCATGTTGGCGACGTTGGCGCACGCGACGAGCAGCACGAGCGTTACAACCGTCATCAGCAACCCGACGACGAAAAGTGTCGTCACGCGTCCCTGCGGCGGAACCATCAAGCCCCGTGCGGCAACAACCGTCACCACGCGGCTATCAGGACCTTCGGGTCCGGACAGCCGCGCGTCTCGTGCTTGATGAAGGCGGCTCGCAATCGTGCTGACCGCGGCTTGCGCTTGAGTAAGCGTCACATCGGGTTTGAGTCTTCCTATCACAGCAAGCCAGCCATCGTCCGGCGAGGTGAGTGACACGGAGCCGGGCTGGACGAGCGGCTCACTCATCATCGGCACCCACAGGTCGGGTGGCGAGATGATTTGTGCGCCCGCGAAGTTTTCCGCCGTGATGCCGATAATCGTAAATGCGTGATTGCTGAGGTAAATCGTTTTACCGATTATTTCTTTGTCTGAATTGAAACGTCGCTTCCACAGACGGTCGCTGATAACCGTGACCGGGTGCGTGCTCGGCGTGCGGTCTTCTTCCGGCAGGAAGCCGCGACCTTGTGCGGGCGGCGTCGCGAGCACATCAAAGTAGTTGCCGGTGACGATCTCGCCCCAAATCCGCTCCGTCTCATCATTGCTCGTCAAACTCATCGGTCGTTGCGCGTAAGCCGCGAGACCCGCGAAGACTTCCCCCTCATCACGGTAAGCTGTGTAATCAGGATACGAAGCGGACATGCCGTCCCACAGCCGCATGAGTTCCTCAGCGCGCGGCACCGGCAACGGGCGAAAAAGCGCGGCATTGACGAAGCTGAAGATCGTCGTGTTGACGCCGATGCCGAGCGCAATCGAGAGGACGGCGAGAGTGGTGAATCCTTTGTTCCGCGCCAGCATCCGCACTCCATAATGCGCATCCTGCCAAATTGTTTTCATCGCTGCCTCCTACTCATAACGAAGCGCAATCAACGGATCAACTTTTGTCGCCTTTCGAGCCGGGAGATAGCTCGCGATGAAAGCAACTGCCGCGAGCAGCAACGCGATACCGACGAATGTCAGCGGGTCGGTTGCGCTAATGCCATAGAGCAGGCTGATGAGCAAGCGCGAGAGGGCAAAGGCGATGATGAGTCCGATGCCGACGCCGACGAGGGCGAGCGTCATACCCTGCCGGACGACCAGTCGCAGCACATCCGCTCTTTGCGCGCCGAGTGCCATGCGAATGCCGATCTCGCGCGTTCGATTGACGACCGAATAATTGACGACGCCGAAGATGCCGATGCCTGCCAGCAGGAGTCCGAGTGTGCCGAGCGTGCCGACCACGCTGGCCGCCATGCGTAGCGGAATAAGTGAGAAGCCGACGGCGTCCGTCATCGGCATCACGTTCAGGAGCGGCAAATCACGGTCGAGCGTGTTGACTTCGCCGCGCACGCCAGCCAGCACGCGCGCCGCGTTCGTCGCACCGGTGCGAACGTGCAAGGTCATCTCACCAGTATAATTTTGCTTCAGCGGTTTGAAGATGTAGGGGCGCGCGTCTTCACCGAGCGTGCCGTACTTTCCGTCTTTGACGACGCCGATGATCTCCGTCTGCGCCGGCGTGTTGTCGCTCACCTCGCCGAAGGTGATGCGCTGGCCGACGGCGTTCGACACGTCCGTGCCGGGAAAGAAGCGCCGCGCCATCGTCTCGTTGACGACGCACACTCGCGGCGAGCCCTCGCCGTCAGTGGCGTCGAATTCACGTCCACGCACGATGGGTAGTTGCAAGGTCTCGAAGTAACCAGCGTCGACGATGTTCACGTCCGTCTGAAACGTGCTTCTGCCTTCAGGCGGATCGAAGCCGGGGACATTGATGCCTTCCATGTAGGAATCCCCGTTCAAAGGAATCATGCGCGCAAGGCTCACCGCCTCGACACCCGGCATCGCAGTGGTTCGCTCGTTAAGTTGGCGGTAAAACTCCTGCCCTTTCGTTTTGTCGTAGCCCTGCGTTCGCAGGTCGAACGTCACGAGGTGCACATTCTCCGGACGAAAGCCGATCTCAATCGCGCTCGCGTGCTGAAGGCTGCGCAGGAAAAGTCCCGCCGCGACAAGCAGCACAAGCGAGACTGCGACTTGCGCGATGACGAACAAACTGCGCGTGCGCGATTTATGCGTCGTGCCCGCGCTGCCCGGTGTCCCGGCTTTCAGCGATGACATCACATCCGTCTTCGAGATGGCGAGGGCGGGCGCAAGTCCGAACAGGATGCCGGTGATGAGCGAGACGAGCAACGTGAATAGCAGCACGCGGTAATCAACGCCGAAGTCAAACGAGAGCGGCACCTCCGCCGGTGGCTTGAAGGCTTGCAGCAAGTCCGTCGCCCAGAACGCGACGAGCACGCCGAACGCACCGCCAATCAAAAAAAGCACCACGCTTTCCGTCAATAACTGCCCGACGATGCGCCACCGGCTGGCGCCCAGCGCCGCGCGGATCGCAATCTCTTTGCGTCGCGTGCTTGCTCGCGCCAGAATCAATCCGGCGACGTTGGCGCACGCAATCAGTAGCACCAGTGCGACCAGGCCCATCAGCAGACTCATGAATCCGACGAGCGCGCCGCGCATTTCGCCCGGCACGGCACTGGCCCGTTGCACATCCACACCCTGATCGCGATTCGATTCCGGGAACTGCTGTGCAAGTTGGGCGGCGAGCGTACTCATCTCGCTCTGCGCTTGTTCAATCGTCGCGCTACTTTTAAGTCGGCCACTCAATTGCAACCAGCGCGCGTGGCGACCGAGTTGGTCGCCGCCCGGTCTCGCTTCGCGTTGCATCATTAAAGGAACCCACACGTCCGGCGTCAGTCCGACCCATGTTCCGCGAAAATTTGGAGGGGCGATGCCGATGATCGTGAATGTGTGACCATTAAGCGCGAGTGTCCTACCGACGAGCGCCGGGTCGGCGGCGAATCGTTGCTGCCACATCGCGTGGCTCACGACGGCAACCGGGTGCGTGGACGGCGTGCGGTCTTCTTCCGGAACAAAGAAGCGACCATGCACGGGACGCACGCCGAGCACATCGAAGTAGTTGCCGGAGACCAGCATCCCGAAGGCGCGTTCCGGCTGCGCGCCCGTGTTGAGGCCCATCGCCGTCGCGCCGAAGGCGAGCAAACCGTCGAAAGTTTTATTTTGATTGCGAAAGTATTCGTAGTCGGGATAAGAGAACGTGTGATAACTGGACTGCTTGTCGGTCGCGTGCACATCGACGAGTTGCTGTGGCTGATTGATGCCGGGCAGCGGGCGCAACAACAATCCGTTGATCAGTGAGAAGATCGTTGTGTTGGCTCCGATGCCGATAGCCAGCGAGAGCACCGCGACCAGTGTGAATCCCGGCGTCTTCGAGAGCATCCGCGCCGCATATCGTATGTTCTGCCATAACGTATTCATCAATCACCTCACCGCAGTGGTCAGTGATCAGCGAAGACAGGTTTTAACTGACCACCGACCACTGCTTTATTCATGTCTGAGCGCAATCATCGGATCAACCTTCGTCGCGCGTCCGGCTGGAAGATAACCGGCGAGAGATGCGACTACGAGAAGTAGCACCGTGTTGAGCAGCGTGAAAATTGAAGCGTTGGCACCGATGCCAAGCGCGAGCGACATCACTGCGACGAAAGCAAAACCCGGTGTCTTCAGCAACCGGCGCATCCCAACTCGTAAATCCTGCCGCAGCGTTTCCATGTGATGTCACGTCCGCTAGATGAAAAATCGGTGAAAAGTAGTTAAGCCATCAAATTATTCTGGTAACTACCGTGTGGTTCTCGAAACCTCTTCGGAGAATTAGGCATTTGCGAGCGTTGTGCCAACGACGCGCTTATCAATTGATCGCCTAAATATTGAGTTTTCAGGCGAACGTGAGATTGGATACTCGAACGTCATTGTTCACTTCCGGGATTATGCATTCCCAAAAGTGAAACTTATCGGTGGTTCAGTTGACGGATGGTATATGGCTGAGGCGCGGGGGATAGAATTCCTTGAAAGAGGCGTGTAAGAAAAGACTTCACCTGCGCTGGCAAGCGAACGTTCTACTTCAACTATTAACTCTTGCCTGACAATAAACGCGTCAGGCTCAACTTAACGAGTACCTGGTCAGCCGCGGCGACCAGCCCGTTAGCGGAAGTTTTCCGCCAGTAGGATGTCGCTTTCGTGTTGGTCGATTTGCACGTAGAGAATTGATTGGCCGTCGGGCGAAATGGCAAGACCAGGCACCCTCACATCAAGTTCTTTATCGAGCGTGGCGAGCTGCGTCGTGCGCCCAGTTTGAAAATCAAAATATTCAAGCGCCGGACGAGCATTTGCTTTCGAGTTGAGCAGGTAGACACCTCGCTCCATCACCGCCCACAGGCCCATCGACGCCTCGTTATGTACGCGAACTGCCTCGCCACCTTCCACCGGTATTCGCCACAGGCCGGGAAGGTTGCGGTCATTCGTATAGTAGACGAAGCGGCTATCCGCTGACTCAAATGCTTCTCGTCCACCTTGTGTGGTGACCTGTACTCCCTGACCGCCGTCGGCAGGCATCTTCCATACTTGCCACTCTCCGCTGCGATTCGAGCCGAAGTAAATCCATCGTCCGTCTCTCGACCAACTCGGACGTACTTCGTTGGAAGTTTCGGTGGTCAGACGGCGCGGCGAACCGCCTTCCGGGCTGAGGACGTAGATGTCCTTATGGCCGTCGATGGTCCGGTCGAAAACAACAGATCGACTGTCAGGCGACCAGCGCGGCGTGCCCACTTCCGGCCCGCTAAAGAATGTTAACTGGACAAGATTGGCGCCCTCACGATCACACATCCATATTTCTCTGCTGCCGGAGCGGTCCGAGGCGAAGACAATTCGTTTGCCGTCCGAAGAGTATTGGGGGCTGATGTCTTCGCGCGTCGAGGAGATAAATTTGATTGCCGATGTCCGTTGGCCCGTGGAACTCGGCACTTCAACTCGCCAGATGTTGGTGTCAAGAGCGTCTTGCACGTATGCGAGGCGGTGACCGAGACGAGAAATGGCAGGGCCAGAGCTATTCTCCTGGCCCGTCGACAGTCGCTCCGGCGCGCCGCCGGAAATAGAGATTTTCCAGAGGCTGAAGCTGCCGCCACGATTCGACGAAAACACCACCTCACGCCCGTCGTCACTCCAGGCGACGCCACTCATACTCTGGTTGTCAGAAGTGAGACGCCGCGGTTCACCGCCGCCGGTTGATACCAGATGGACATCGGTGATGCCGGATTCGACCCACCGAGTGAAGGCAACAGTTTGTCCATCAGGCGAGAAAGCGGCTCTCGTATCGCCCTGGTACTGGGCGGGCGGTGATGTCAATCTGCGCTTGGCGCCGGTCTCGACCGTGAGCAAATAAATGCCGTTCGGCTCCTGTGGAGTCTCTTTACCTATGAAGGCCAGGAGTTTTCCATCCGGAGACCAGGATAGCCCGTTGCCAATAAGAAAGGGATCAGATGCTGTCGCCGAGAATAACTTGCGTTCCGGGCCACCCAGCGCTGGAACTGTGAAGATTGCGTTTTCCGATTCACGGATGAAAGCGATGCGGCGACCATCAGGCGACCAGGTCGGGAACCACTCGTTGCGGGGATTAGTCGTTAGTCGCAGCGGTGTGCCGCCATCAATGAGCTTCACATAGATGTCGTTGTTATCACCCTTTTCGCCACTCCACACAAAAGCCACAAAGTTGCCGTCAAAGGAAAAAGCGGGGTGACGCTCGCGACCGGGAAAACTGGTGAACGGGATGACCTTCGTCTCTAACACCGGTTTGTTTGTTTCATTCTGATTAATGAACCGATAGAACCCGAAAGCGATACCTGCAACGACCATAACGAATATTGTGGAAACAAGCAGCGCGCTTAGCTTGTGTCGTTTGATTTCGCTGACGATGTATTCGGCGCTTGAGGTTCCGGTGTGTGCCGCCTCCACCGCGCCGGTCGGCAACGCCGCATTCGCTCCTCCCGTATCTAACCGGATGTGCGTGCTGGTCCCCGTCAGCGTTGCGCTATCAACAGGATTTGGCTGCGCGGAGCGTTCCTTATTAGCTGCAAATTCCAGGTCTTGCTTCAAGCTCTGCAAATCAACGAGCATCTGCTTGATTGTGTGATAACGCTGTTCCCTCTCTTTACGTAACGCTTGACTGATGATGCGCTGGAGTTTGGGAGGTACTTCCTCTCTATATCGCACCAGCGGCGGCGGTTCATTGTGAAGTATTGAGGCGATGTAATCACCCACCGTTGGTCCCTCGAACGGAGCACGACCGGCAACCATCTCGTAGAGCACCACGCCGAGGCTCCAAATGTCTGTGCGGGCATCGACTGCCACCTCTCGTGTTTGCTCTGGTGACATGTACCTCGGCGTGCCCATCACCGTCCCCGGCTCTGTCCTGAACAGTGGCGCCGTTGGTGCGTCACTATCAACCGCAGATGATTGTCCCTCGATCAGCTTAGCCAGTCCGAAATCCAACACCTTGATGTAGCCGTCCTTGCGCACCATGATGTTCTCCGGCTTGATATCACGATGCACAATGCCGACCGTATGTGCTGCCGCGAGCGCCGATGCTACTTGCGTCGCGACATCGAGCACGTCGCTGAGCTTCATCCAGGTGTTTTCCATCTGCTCGCGGAGCGTGTGCCCGTCGATGTACTCACTGGCGATGAAGTTTGCGACATCCGTCTGCCCGACCTCATAGATGGTCAGGATGTTCGGATGGTTGAGAGCTGAAGCAGCATTCGCTTCTTGCTCGAAACGCCGCACGCGGTCTTCGTTGCGAGTCCATTCGGCTGGCAACAGCTTGAGAGCAACCGAGCGTTTCAATCGCGTGTCATGCGCAAGATAAACTTCACCCATTCCGCCTGCGCCAAGCAGCGAGCGAATTTCAAAGCGACCTAAACGTGTGCCTGGAGCAATCGGCATAACTATCTACGCAGTGGATCTGCGCACCTCACTTTGGCAAAACTATAATCTACTCGCACAACGCCTTCAACCGGATAGTACTGGGCGGCGATCAGTAAGAATGACACATGAACTGGCGAGCAACGCCTGTATCAAGGTCGTGCGAAGACTCTGCGGTCCGTCGATAATCACAAAGTCATAGCCTGATAAAGTATCAATCAAATCTTTGAGTCCGGTTCGAGATATATATGTAAACGTGGTGTTGCACTGGCTGTCGAGATCGACAAGGAGGGTTATTGTAATCTCTAATCGCCAAACCGGCAGCTGGATTTGCTGCTGTCGTAGTCTTGCCAACACCTTCTTTTTGGTTGGCAATCACGATGGTTTTCAAGCAGCCTCCGCGCGTTTCGGTTTCAACGCTAACACTTCCGACCTGCTCAGCAGTTTGACACGATTATCGAGAGGGTCTGGGAAGTGGCGAATGGTGCCGTCTTTTAGTAGCCGGGTCATCTTCAGAGGACTTATGCCGAGCAATTTGCGAGCAATCGTTGTGGTGATTAAATCATCCGGTTGTTTCATGAAATGAACAATACATTGTGATTCATTTTGAATCAATACGCTTCATTTCGATATCACTAACCCAACCGATATTTTTGTCCTGCTTTGCCTGCTTGCTGATGATGTTCACTGCGGCGAAGTGTTTGACATCAGGGAGGCGGGCGGGAAACTTCCTGCAGAGCAATGATGCGTTTTACGCTACATCCGACAACATCAAGTTTCCTGGCATCCGCACATTTAGCTGGATAAAAAGCGCCTCGAGTGAGTGTCTCAATCTTAAAGGCTTCCAAGATAGCGCAATGCTCTCAGTCCGGGTAGAAAGAAATAGGCACCACCTTTAATCGTCACGAAGCCGCGAAGGTTACGGACGCGCGTACGCAAGGGATCATCCGGCACAGTGTAAAGTTTGTCAGTATTGTCTTGGTTGCCGATCAGCGGGTCGGTTTCATGTTGCAGCCCGGCAAACGTCGGGTTGTTGATCCAGGTCTGCTGGACCAACTCGAACTGGCGTTCGATGTCGCTGTTGAGGCAAATGAAATGCAGACCGCGTTCAGTTCCATCCTCGACGAAAGGATTGGCGAGTCGATGTCCATAGGAGCGACCGCGGCGCAGGATGCGGTGCCGTTTCGCTGAATGCAACGCTGTCTGTGGGTTCGGGCCGAGAGCGTCGCGCGGGTTGGCGCGGCGGATATGTGCTCCGATGGGGCAAGCAAACCCGTATCCGTCATTTTCGTAATACGCAAAATCATTTTCGCTGCTCAACGTCGAAGTGCCGGCGTGCGGATCACCCGACGGATATTTGACAAGTGGCGCGCCGCTCATCCAGCGTCCGACGAACTTGGCGGCGAGACGTTCGCGCGCAGCAGGGTCGCTGGTACCGTCCACACGTCGCGTCGCGTCATCCAGGAAGCGCCAGAATTCGGCGACGTGTTGTGCCATCTGGCGGAAGACAAGGTAGGTGCCGTTGCGACCGAAGTCAGGCATTCCGTTTGCTGACGGAGTATCGGCAACGATGCCGTAGTCATTGATGTAGCCGAGAATAAACTCACCCGCCTTCAACACCGTGGCGTGACCAGTGCGGTCAAGTTGCCGCGACAGACGCCCGCTTCCTTCGATCACCGGCTGACCGATGCCATCAGCAAAGCCAAAGTGTTCTTTGGTATCCTCCTGCCGTCCTGCCGAAAGCGCTGCCACCTCTTGAATCCCGCTCGCAGTTTCGATTTCGCTCAGCCGTTGTCTGAGTTGCGCCGCAAGTGCATCTTCGTCGCGGGCGAAAATAAGCAGCAGGATGTCGACGGGATGGTCGGCGTTACCCCAACGCCATTCTTTCGGAGCGCTGTCCTTCGTATCGCCAAGGATACGCGCGCGATGCTCAGCCGCCATGCCTTCCTGAAAGGCGAGTGAGAAGGTGGCGAGCGCGGTCGGGTCCAGACCGAGCATGCTTAGTCCGGTGTGGGTGAAAGCGAGATTGATGGAGAATACTTCCTGTTCACGTTCTGCCTTACTGACCTCGACCGCGGTGCGAACCTCATCGGTCAGTCGCGCCAGCCACTGTCGGCTGGATGCCACGTCGGAAATGCGCAGCAGCAAGTAGGTCGCACACGGCAAATGACCATATGAACTCAGCAGGAAGCCTTGCATGTCATGATGTTCCAACTGTGCCATCGTTTCTCGCCTCAACTAAATCAGATCATGGTTTGAGTTATCGATTCAGAAGCGGCGCAGCCAAGTCCGCATCGCTGTTTCGTCGAGCTGGGTGAACAGGTCTTCTCGAATCGCGCTGTTGTGATCGATGTTTTGAACCGTCAAATCCGGATATGCGCTGTACCACACGCGCGTCGCGAATTGCTTACTACGTGCGAACGACTTGAAGCGTGGCCCGTTACGTGACCCATCAAGCACCAGAAATCTGGTCGGAGGAAAGTCGGTCGTGTTGCTCCAGATTCCGGTCAGCCCGGTGCTCGCTTTGTCGATAAAGTCATCAAGATAGTTTCCCCAGCTACCGCCGTAGTTGCTCAGAAAGAGAAGTCGCCGCCCGTCGTCGATCAGCGACCAGTGGGCGAAGTGGATGCTGGGGATGCCCATCAGTTTGCCTCTCGTGGAAGTGCGGGCGATGAGATTGGCAATCCATAGCACTGATCTGAGAGTGACTCGCCTGAACCAACCCGGCTTCACATGAAAGATGCCCGCATAGTGATTTTGAACGATGCGATCTTCACGTTGCGCGAGCAGTTGAACATGCGCCGAGCTAACCGGACGGAATTGGTCAGGGTCGAGTTTTTCGTGCCGCCGCAAAACCACCAGCCAAACAATCGCCAGGGGAATCAGCACCGGTGAAATCAAGAGCGCACACATCGCCACCAGTGCGATCTTCGCCCACGGCATCAACCGTTCGATGATTGTTTGACGTGGACGGACGTTTGTGGCCCACGTCAATGATGGATCGTCGCCGACGAATTGCTGTATGTGTCGACGCAGCGAACCGAGTGGCTCATCAGCCTTCGCATCTGTGACCAGATCATCGAGAAACACTTCAAGTCGGTCGCGCAGAATGGTTTCCTGATGGATGCGTTCTGCGCCGCGACCGACGTTACCGATGTGATATGCGTTCGGCCACACGACATGAGCGCGTAGGTAAGCCGTCATCTGTTGTTGGTCATATAATGCGGTAGCGGTATAACCTAAGCAGCACCTGTATATTTCGTGAAGACCGTGGCCGGCATGCCGCAGCAAGTCTTCGAGATAAGCGTCAAGCGAGCCGTCGAAGTTGTTCTCAAAGACCAGGTCGGGCCCGTAATCTCCGTCATCGAAAATCACGAAACTCGCAAAGTGGAGTTGCTTCAGGGAAGCGAAAGTTATCAACGGTTTGCTCGACTGATGGATGTCTATCCGATCCAGCAGTGTTGTCAGTTGCGTGACTTTGCCGGGGTCCACTTTCGTGATAAATGTGAGGACAGTTTGCGCCATTAGCTTTCCCCGGTCGGCAATTTACATGATCATGTGAATTAGATTAGCGGCCAGCGGGTCACGTCGCGCCGGCACAATATTTCCATCATTAACAATTGTCAATACCGAAGATGAGCGATGGTGTGCGAAATGATTTTTGAGAAGGAGAGGTTAGTACAGGTAAAATTTGCACAAGAAGCCTAATCCTAAACCAAAACACATGGGATTGGGACACAGGCGTTCAGAGTACCGACGGTAGTCGGGCGGTTTGCGCGCCCCAACAGCCCGACTACAGCCGGCACTCCGAATGCCCGCATGTTCTCAGTGTCCCAATCTTTTAAGGACAGATATAGTGCAAAGGGAGAATACCCGGCTTGGATCGACTCTGCTCTGGAACCGAATAAAAATCAGGAGCGTTGAAAATGAGAAAAGTGACGTTCGGCGGTGCTAATAGTCTCGACAATTTCATCGCCCGCAAAGATGATGCGGTTGATTGGCTGATGTGGAGCAAGGAAGTAGCTTCCTTGATGAAAGATTTTTGGAAGACGATTGATACTGTCGTGATGGGACGCAAAACTTATCAAGTCGCTCTCAAACACGGGGGCGTAAGTCGTCCGTATCCGGGTGTGAAGACCTACGTGCTCTCGCACACGTTGAAAGAGAGTCATGATGCGGGCGTCGAGATCATCCGAGAAGATGCCGCCGAGTTTGTCCGGCATTTGAAAGCCCAACAAGGAAAGGACATTTGCGTGATGGGCGGCGGCCTGTTAGCCGGATCGCTCTTTGAAGCGGACTTGATTGATGAAGTCGGGTTCAACATTCATCCAGTGTTGCTGGGGCAGGGCATCCCGCTCTTTCATGAAATGAGTCGCCAGATCGATTTGGAATTGAACGATTGCAAAACCTTCAAAAACGGCTGTGTGCTGATTACTTACCGTGTGAAACACTAAAGCGTTGAGCGGCTCTCGACACTAAAACGCAGTCGCAAATGTCGATGGCATTGATGAGGGAAGTTGAGAGGATCGTAGACCAAATGCCGCGCGCGTTTGACGGTGGCAGCACAAATCGCGCTGTAGAAAAAGATGCAACGCTGACACGACGCCGCCGATGCGCTTAAAGCTACCGGTTATTTCGACTGCCGCCGATTACCATCGCCATTTCCACGACGACGTGTGGCGGCAGGTTGCTGCGGAAATCTGCGTTCGGCATAATCTTTCTTATTCCACTCTGCGACGCTCGCCACAGGGCGAAAACATTATCTTCTTCGTTGATGAAATGTTCGTCGTCAAAATATTCGCACCGTTTCGTGAGAACTACCGGCGAGAAAAAGCGGCACTTGAGTTCGCTCAAGGTAAGCTCAATATATGTACGCCGGAGCTGGTACAGACGGGTGAGATCGAAGGTTGGTCGTATCTCGTGATGACGCGACTCGCGGGTCACGCATCGCGCGAAGTGTGGGCGAGTATCAAGCGGCGCGACCGCCTTGAAATTACTTCACACCTTGGCGTCGCGATGAGCGAGTTGCACGCGCATGACGCTCCGCTACGAACCGCTTTAGATCGTGATTGGCGCGGCTTCATCGAGCGGCAGGCGCGCGAGTCGGTCGAGCGACAGAGAAGTTGCGGGGCGAACCCGGAGTGGCTGGAAAGTCTGCCCTGGTACATCACCACGCGTCTCGCTTTGTTACCGACAGACGACAAGCCTGTGTTGGCTCATGTAAACAATTGGTGCGTGATAAGCTTCGGGAATGATTTTCCCGATAACCGAGTTGTTAAGTGAAGAAGCGAGTACCTCTTGGGTCGAGAAACATTTTCACCCACGTGGCTTACAGTGC
>JALZJL010000283.1 GCA_030859785.1 Acidobacteriota bacterium | reverse complement strand
TCGCACGGGAGATCAATTCGGGTTGGGACGTAAAAGCTGAATCGAAGACCGACGAGCGGCGGTGACAAGATCAAGATGCGCTAAATTAGTCCTTAAAAGATCGGGACACGGAGAACAATCGGGCGTTCAGAGTACCGACTGTAGTCGGGCCTTTCCGACGCATTAAAAACCCGACCAAAGTTGCTACTCTCAACACCGTATTACTACCGATAAAGTCTAATGAATTGTTTGTCTGATTCGCGTTCCTCAGGTCGATCTGTGGCCTTTCCTTGTCTCCCATGACTGAGCCACTATCTGGTTTTTAATGGTGCAGACGGCAGCAAGGTTAATGAGCCTGCGGTCGGTAGAACGACGAACGCATTGAACTCTTTGGATGTGTGGACGGGCAACACCATTCCGACATTCTTCGGGTCAGTCGCGCCTAAAAGCGGCGTGACGGGTGAACCCGTCCCTGGCAACGTGACTGTCACCGGCTTGCCATCATAGATGCCTGTATGAATCGGCGTCCCGAAGTAGTTTTGTACATCTCGAATCTCAAAGCTCTGACCGTTACTCATTCCGGTTGTCGAGAGATTGATTGATGCCGTGTTGGCTAAATCCCAGTTGAAAACCGTGACGTGAGCACGGCCCGCTTCGTACTTGTTGGGGCGCACGAATACTTCCGTCCCGGTTGGACGTAGGCCTGAGTATGTGCTGTTAGTGTCGAGTCTGGTCGCTGTTTTCCATCCGGCGAACTCTTGCGCCTTCGGCGCATACATGAACGGTGACGCCTCTTTCTGGTGGTACGTGTTGTTGTTCCACGTGTACTGACGCGAGACGGGAAGCGCCCCTTCGTACCATGCTAACCCCGCCTTGCCGACTAACTTGTTACCCGTGAATATGACGGGATTCCACACGCCGAGACGAACCGCCGGCGCGCCGCCGACGACGTAGTTATTCGTCACTCGAAGATCGAGATTAGTCACACCGCCCGCGCCCCAAAGCACAAGATTGCTGCCATCGGCGACGGGGCTGTACATGTAGTTACTGGCAAACTCGACGTTTTCAACCGCTTTCTCCCCAACCCAGACGATGGCATTGAAGCCGCGATTCGTGCCGAGTGTGCCGGGATTGAAAAGCGTGTTGCCGGTTGCGTAAATGTTTTTGACGATGGCGGCGTCGCTTCCGTAGATTTGCAGATTATGATTGAACTGCTGGAACATCACATTGTCGGTGATGTCCTTGCGCGAACTCGGATTCTGGATGTAAGCAGTTGTCCCCCATGACCGCTCCGGCCCGATGAAGCCGATGTAGTACATGATGTTGCCGTACATCTCGTAATCCTCTGCCGCCGCGAATGCAGACGTGCCCATCATGTCGTGGAAGATACAGTTGATGACCTTGAGGTTGTCGCCCATGACCGCAAACTCGCCGGGACGGTCCGACGCCCAACCGCTGTTAAAGACTTTCTTCGTCCGTGATGTGATGAATTCTAAACCGATGTACCGGGTATGGACGCCGTGCACTTGCAACTGATAGTCGATGTCGATTTGCACGCGCTCGCCGGGGTAGTTGCGGACGGTGATGGGCGCGGCGGCGGTGCCGTCAATTTCCCAGTATGACGTGTCGGGTTCGGCAGATGTATCAAGTCGATAGGTGCCGCCGCGCAAATAGATGGTGTCGCCGGGCTTTAGTCCTGCGGGTGGTGTGGCATTGACGGATTGAGATAGCGACCACGGATTGTCTTTTAAGCCGTTACCGTTCGTCGCGGTCGGGCTAACATATTTGGCATTGGCCCCCAGCACTGGAATCGGCGTCAGCGTTTGACTGCTACCTGTCTGCGTGGACAGAGCAGTTGAGAGCGCAAGACAAATATAGATTAAGTACATATGAAACTAAGTTATTCTCCGGGACAATTTGGAAAGTGTCCAGACATCAGCACCTAAACGCAGAACGCGATAAGATCATGTGTATCTAAAAACTGTCAGTCGGACAACATCCAACATATCAGCGGGTTTACATGATTACTTCAGATACCATTCTTCAGAACCGATACCGCGTCCTTCGCCCCTTAGGTCGGGGTGGGATGGGCGCCGTCTATGAAGCATTCGACGAACGGCTGAGCCGCAACGTAGCTCTGAAGGAAACCATCGTCGAAACAGACAATCTCAAGCGCGCTTTCGAGCGTGAGGCGCGTCTGCTTGCCAATCTGCGTCATCCGGCGTTACCGAAGGTGCTCGACCATTTTAGCGAAGCAGCCGGGATGTTTGTCGTGATGGAGTATATTCCCGGCGATGATCTCGGCGTGATGCTTGAACACGGCCGCGTGTTTGTTCCGGCTGAAGTGCTGCGCTGGGCCGATCAACTACTCGATGCGCTCGAATACCTCCACAGACTCGACCCGCCGGTGCTGCATCGCGACATCAAGCCGTCAAATCTGAAGCTCATCTCTAAGAGTCACATTATCCTGCTCGATTTTGGTCTCGCGAAGGGGAGCGCCGGGCAGATGACTCGTACCGGAGATGTAAGCGTGCTCGGCTACTCTCCGAATTATGCACCGCTCGAACAGATGCAGGGCACCGGCACCGACGAGCGCAGTGACCTCTATTCGTTGGGAGCAACTCTCTATCACTTGCTGACAGGTGTGAGGCCTCCGGATGCGCTCACTCGCGCAACCGCCGTCGTGAATGGTCAACCCGATCCACTCCGGCCCGCTCATCAGATCAATCAACAACCAACAGCTTCCTCAGCGGCTCTGATGCGGGCGATGGCGCTTAATATCGATCACCGTCCGCGCACCGCTTCCGAGATGCGCGATGAGTTGCACCGCATTGCACCACAAGCGGCGTCCACCGTTGCGATCACAGATACGGATGAAACCACTAAAATAAGTCTGCCGGTCGACCATGCCGTCGTAGTTGCTCCGGACATCGATCCCAATCGACAGCGTGGGCGACAATTAATCGTACCTCTTCCTGAAGAAACGTGGGTTGACCGGAGGCCGGACAGGAGCGGGCGGAAGTGGCTGATCGGAGTTGCCCTCGCTGTGGGGCTGGCGACACTTTCAGCCGTACTTTACCTCTCCAATTCGGGAACCGAGTCAAGCCGGCGCGCGCCAATAAATCGTCCGATGGTCGAGATTAGCCCGCTCCCCACGCCGAGTCCCACACCAAATGCGAACATCAACGAGCAGGCCGATATCAACGGCGAGTCGGAGGTAAGTCCGAACGAGTTGGCTGCCCGCGAGCAGCTGGAGCAACAGAATATCCCTTACAGCGAGTCGGCTTTTACCAGGGTAGTGGAAGAAGGAAATACCGGGGCGGTAGATTTATTCCTCGCCGCGGGGATGAATCCGAACGTACCAGACTCGACCGGCAGAACAGCATTGATTAATGCCGCCGCAAGAGGTCGAAACAACATTAGTCAGAAGCTACTCGGCAAGGGCGCCGACGTGAATGCCAGCGACGGCACCGGCGCCACTGCCTTGATCCAGTCAGCCCGCAACGGTCATCAGGAGACCACCAAAGTCTTACTTGAAAACGGTGCCGATGTGAATCTGACAGACGCCAATGGACAGACAGCTCTGATGCGCGCCGCCGCTCAGGGTCATGCTGATATTGTACGTCTGTTAATTAATGAAGGCGCGAGGATAGATGTCAAAGATAGAAACGGACGCAATGCTTTGGCGTGGGCGGAAATCAACAACAAGTCGGAGGTGATTAACTTACTCAAAAGGGCCGGAGCCGCCAAACCCTGAATCCTCAGACGTGACAGGTCAGCACCTTTCGATTGCGGTATGCGGAGTAACAAACCTAAAGACCAAGTTGCTGCTCGCTTCTGCTCTATTCCGCAATCCGCAATCATCCGGTCACTTGTCACTTTTGAGCGACTTTGCTCAATTTCTCGCCGCACTTCTTGATCCCGCCGCTCAGTTCAATGATCCCTTCGAGGTCACGTCGCGCTTGAGCCGCCAGCTTGGTGTCAACCACTTCAGAACTCTCAAAGGCTGGATTAGTGACGAACCCGGTTATCATTTTGCCCAACTCAGAGAGCGCCGACTTCAATTGCCCGACCTCCGCTCCGATCTCTTCTACGGGACGCTTCGTCGCTTTCTCAGGTTCGGGGAGCGCCAGATTGTACTTGAGCCGCTCGGCGCGCTTCTTGATCTCCGACGCTGACTTGGCGATAAACCTGGGGTCGAGCGCGCCCGTCTGCGAGGCGGCCCGCGTCAGGTCTTCGTTGATGACTTGAATACGCGTGAAGTCTTCCCTGATCTGAGTGAGGGCCATCCGTGGCTCATGTCGCTCGACCGGCCTGCGGCCCGCTTTCTCCGCCATTCTGAGATTGAACTCGCGATCACGCCGGTCGCGCGCGCGCCTCTCAGAATCGGTTTCAGGCCGCGCGCCGCCACTCCTTCCGAACCCGCCCGTTTGACCGGAACTGTCCTGCCAACTCAGCGCGCAAGGGGAAACGGTCAGCACGAGGGCGAAGATAAACGCCGCCCTCAGCACCGGCTTAATCGTTGACTCCGATGTCGTCTTGCTGACACCGCTTTTATGGTTGGCGATAACGATGGTTCTCATGTGCGTGTGCATACCTTTGCTAAAGTGTCCCCAACGTAGTTAGTAAACGCGCAGCCGTCACATTCTTTGTCATCCTGCTGACATTATGCTGCGTCCGGCGTGTCAGAATCATCTGCCTGTTTGCGCCTCAGGTTCATGTCACGCAACATTTCTTTTACTTCCCGCGCCGGGTTAAAGATTAGAGGGATTGTTGAGCACTCTGTCGGTGGTCGCAGCAACCTGAGCTTCGGCTTATAGACGCGCTCGCCGGCCTTTCTCTTCCCATTGATATTGTTCATCTTATTTATTACCGCCTTTCTTCCCGTTATTTCACTGTAATGTTTAAGTGACCTGTTGTCTGTTCGGTGGTGAACGCGTTCTTGTTCGTCGCCGTCAGATTCTAATCCCCGAAGAATCATTGTCGCAACAGTTAAAAATCAGACGGGCGGCACCGGGGAGATTCTTCAAAAGAACCGCCGCCGACTCGTGCGCAGGGACGTGATGTGTGATTACATAAACGGAGCCGAAGTCATGGAGAACTCGGCCAAACGACCGCGACCCGCGTCGTCGCACATAAAACTTAGGAGCGAGAATCATGTCTCAAGAGCAATGGACGGCAGTTGACCGCTATATCACTGAGTTATTTGTACCTCCTGACGCGGCGCTCGATGCGGCTTTGCGGGCTTCAACTGAGGCCGGCTTACCGCCCATCAATGTGGCGCAGAATCAGGGAAAGCTGCTTCATATTCTTGCGCTCACTTGTCGAGCGCGCTCCATTCTGGAGATCGGCACGCTCGGCGGCTACAGCACAATCTGGCTGGCGCGGGCGTTACCCGCCGGTGGAAAGCTGATTACGTTAGAGGCTGATCCAAAACATGCGGAAGTGGCGCAGTCGAATATCGCGCGGGCGAATCTGTCGGACATGGTAGATGTGCGTTTGGGGAAAGCACTGGAAACGCTACCGCAACTTGCCGCCGAACAACACCCTCCGTTCGACCTGGTTTTTATTGATGCCGACAAAGAAAATACGCCCGCCTATTTTGAGTGGTCGCTGAAACTAACGCGGCGCGGCAGTATGATTATTACTGACAATGTTGTCAGAGACGGCGCGGTAATTGATGCATCAAGCGATGATCCGAGAATTCAAGGCGTGCGACGTTTCAACGAGATGCTCGCCAGTGAGCCGCGCGTCTCCGCGACAATCATTCAGACGGTGGGTAGCAAAGGATATGACGGACTGGCAATCGCCATCGTGACTAATGAGTGACCAATGATTAGCACAACGGGCACGTTCGTCCGCCAGCGTTCATTCGTTTCGACGATGCCGAATCTTCCGCGACTCGGACACCGATTATCTCTCAACCTAAAGTCATCATAGTGACTGTTCAGAGTAGTCACAAAAAGGCACGAAGAAACACAAAAGAGTGGAAGCTGCGGGTCTGACTTGATGCCTGGTGTGCTTTTTCGCGGCTCATATTCTTTAAATATCTGAACTGTTATGTCTTCATATAACCGCTTGGATGTGGGTCATATTTTTGCTACACCACCGGAAAACTGAAGCAGGTCACAGACTCGATATATGAAGATGAAGATTCGTGCGGCCAGACTGATATTGCTGATGTTGATGCCGGTTAACGTTTTGATGGCGCAATCGGATTCGTTGCCAAAGCATCTGCCTGACATCAAGTATCACCTGACCGCGCGACCCTGGCGACCACTTGCCATTTCGCCCATCGCCTACCTCGATAAGATCGAGGGTATCTGTCGATTTACCGTTCGACACCAGGACACGAGCGGCGCGGTCATCGATCCATTTCTTAAGCGTGAACATCAATATGCGACGCCGTATTTCGCTTACGCTATCGGCTCACTAATTCAGGCTGGTCGCGCCCGAGATTTGCTCGACAGCGGAATCCGCGCGATGGATCATTCAACCGCCAACTTTGCCGTAGGCAAGACCGCCATTCCGGACCGCCACGGAGAGTTTTTCATCGCGCCCCTCGTCGGCGCGATTAAGCTTTATGCCCGACATGTGCCGCCGAGCACACTTGAGAAGTGGCGCGTGCGGTTGAGGAAGCCGGTCGCGGAGGTGATTGCAGGCAACACAAACAACTGGGAGACGTATCCGATGAAGGGCGAATGGATGCGCGTCGGATCAATGCTCGTTGGTCGCGACGCGGCGACATCCTTTATTGAAAATGCCTGGATCACTCGCCAGCGTCAGCGCATCGCCGACACGCGATGGAATCTTTATCACGACCGTTCGAGTAACCCTGATACGCTCAACGTCGAGGCGGTCGGGCGGGGGAACCTCTTGGCGCTGATCGAACTCGGTTACGATGGGCCGAGCAGCGCGGCGATGCGCACGGTGGTCGAATCAGGAACCAAGACGACGCTCCTGCTCCAAGACCCTTCCGGGCAGGCTCCGACGAACGGGCGCACGGACGATCATGTCTGGGTGGATGTCGGTTATCAACTCGCGTTTGAGGTGATGGCTGAGCGCGCCTTCAGGCAGGGTGATGCCCGGTTAGCGGGTCAGTACCGGCGCGCGAGCGTGCTCGCCTTCAGGAACATCGAACGATGGCGGCGCACCGACGGTTTGTGGAGCGGCTCTTACTACGTCACCAAGAACCATTTCGATCCAGCCTTACGTCTCGGCTACCAAGCGGCCAGCCAGTACAGCAACTACAACGGCTCGCTGATGTATCACCTGGCGGAAGCCTATCATGCGCGCCGGACGACGATCCGCGAGCAGCCCGCGCCAACTGAGATTGGCGGCTACGCTCTGACCACCGATGCGGAGTTTGCCAGCACCGTGGCTAACGCCGGAGGCATGCAGATGCAAGTTGATCTGCGAGGCGACATCAAACCGGGCACGGGCGGTGACTACTGGACGGCGCTCGGAGTGGTTCGCTTCGGGCGGGTGAATTGGGATACGAGGTTGGGGCCGTCGGATGGTATCCGCAAGGGAGATTCGGGACTCGGTGTCAGCTTCGCGCCGACCTTCCTGGAGGGCGACAAATGGGTACGGCTGGCGAGCGTACCCGACCGTTATCAAGGCACATTCAGCGTTCAGTTCGCCCATCCGCTGCTGGTGGTGTGTGCGATTGAATACAAGCCGGTCAGCAATCAAAGCGGCCCCTCCTTCCGCAATGAATTCATCATCACCCCTGACGGCATCCTGTCCACCGTGACCCGCACATCCGGCGTTGAGAGTTGGGGCGTGACGTGGCCGTTGCTCGAAAACGACGGCGCGGCGCTTCAAACCGCTGTGTCAGCTTCCGGTAGACTCGCGCGAACCGCTTACCGAAACGGATCAGATGAACAGAATTTCATCGCCATCAACAGCGATGTCGCGATGGCCGATGACTCACCTCTCCGCAGTACTTATGGTGACTTACGTCCGGTTCGCGTGACCTCTTCGGAGCCGGCGAACAGAACATTCATCTATCCGCGAAGGGGCACCGACCCGACGGCTGAACGTGTGCGTGACAGCTTTCAAATTACTTCGACCGGCTTCTCATCGGTGCTTGGCCGGGTTGATGGCAATCTGTACATCGGACGCACCTCAGCGGGCGGAGTAGGGAACAGCGTTGACCTTAACGGAGACGGTAAAATGGACGTCACGTTCAACTCCATCTGCGGATTCGTACTGCAACTGGAGCGTGGTAGAGTCGTGGCCGTCGAAGCAGATCGTCGTGTCACGGCGAGGATTCAGGGGAGAACATATCGACTGTCAGGGCACACGCCGCGCACCTTGAATCGAAACTCACAACATCGGGATTCGTGAGCATACTATTTGACGCTATCCTTCACAGAACAGAGAGGTTTGTAAATGACAACTTCACGGCGCGATTTTATGAAAACCACCGGCCTAGCCGTCGGCGCGATAACGCTGCCGTCATGCGTGTTTGAAGCGGAAGCGGCGGAGGCAGCGGCGGTTGATAAAAACAATTTGGCAGACGTGGCTCTCTCGACGACGAAGAAGCTCGGCGCTACTTACGCGGACATTCGCATTAATCGCTACCGCTTTGAATCCGTCGCGACGCGCGAAAGACAAGTACAGAACGTTGCGCGGAGCCAGAATTTTGGTTTCGGCGTGCGCGTGCTGGTCAAGGGCACATGGGGGTTCGCTTCAAGCCACAACGTTACGCCCGCTGAAGTTCGCCGTATCACTGAGCAGGCCGTCGAGATTGCGCGTGCAAACGCCGTCTATCAACGTAAACCTGTGACGATGGTGCCGACGCCGAAGGTCTCTGCGAATTGGAAGAGTTCGTTTGAGCGGGATCCATTCGATGTTCCGATTGACGACAAGATTCAGTTGCTCTTGAAGCTGAATGAACGCGCGCTCGGCGTCAAAGGCGTGAGTTTCGTTAACAGCAGCATGGTCTTTGTCAACGAGCAAAAGTTTTACGCCTCGACCGACGGCTCGCGCATCGAGCAGTATCTGATTCGCAGTTCGCCGGACTTTTCGGTGACGGCGGCGGATCGAACGACCGGCGACTTTCAAACACGCAACTCACTCGGTGGGCCGCAGGGGGTGGGTTATGAATATATGGAAAAGTATCCCTGGCTGAACGAAGCCGAGCAGGCAGGCAACGAAGCGGTCGGAATGTTGAAAGCCAAATCAATCGAGCCGGGAAAGTATGATTTGGTGCTTCATCCTTCGCACCTGTGGTTGACGATTCACGAATCGGTCGGTCATCCGACGGAACTGGATCGCGCGCTGTGGTGGGAAGCTAACTACGCGGGCACGAGTTTTCTGACGCCGGACAAAACCGGAAAACTTCAGTTCGGTTCGAAACTGATCAACTTCGTCGCCGACCGCACGCAAGCCGGCGGACTCGCCACCGTCGGGTATGACGATGAAGGCGTGCCCGCGCAGCGTTGGCATCTCGTCAAAGACGGCGTGTTCGTCGACTGGCAGACGACGCGCGATCTCGCCCCGCTGGTCGGTCACAAGAAATCCTATGGCTGCCTTCATGCTGAATCGTGGAGCAGTGTTCCATTTCCCCGCATGCCGAATGTCTCGCTTGAGCCGGCGTCGCAGAACACCTCGCTCGACGATCTACTTTCCGATGTCAAAGACGGCATCTTGATTTACGGACGCGGCAGTTATTCGATAGACCAGCAGCGCTACAACTTTCAGTTCGGCGGGC
>JALZJL010000274.1 GCA_030859785.1 Acidobacteriota bacterium | reverse complement strand
ACCCATGATCTCCGGGTCTTCGGCGGGTGTAATGCCGTTGATCGCTAAGAATTCGTCGCCCGCCTTGAGCGCGGTCGCGGGGCCTTCTCTGTCGGTGCCGGTGATGCGGACGGGGTGACCCGGCCCCTCCCATCTTCCGAACCAGCCGTCGTAGCTGCCGCCGGCAACATAAACGAAAGAGAAATAAGCTTGGACACCGAGGTAAAAGAACATCAGCGCGAAGAAGAGACTGCCGAGCAAGAGTCGCCGTTTATCTTTCATTCCTCGCTCCATTTAGTGCGTTCACCCGGCATGAATTGCGGACGGTCCACAAAGCTTCTACAAAAAGGACTGATAAAACCTCAGCAGTTTAGGCATTTCTCCGGCCTTCCGAGATGATGGCCGAAATCTAAAATTTGGTCGTAGCGTAACATAACGGCGCTTCCACGAGGAGATCAGGATTGATGGGCATGACTTAATCGTTTTCGCCCTAGTGGGTCAGTTTGAGATCAAAGCTTCAATGGATATAGGCTTAGAATTTCAAACTGACCCACTACCGTTTTCGCATCTGGCTTGACAATTTTTAAGGCGGTTCGGTATTCTACCCGTTCGCGTTTTAGGCGCTTATTTTAGAGAGAGTTACATTATGTCTACATACTTTCCGAGCGGGTTAGGTCTCGCCGAGAATCGCAAGTGGTACGTGGTCGACGCGGCGGGGCAGACGGTCGGACGGCTCGCAACGGAAGTGGCGCGCGTCCTGACCGGCAAGAACAATCCGAAGTGGACACCGTTCCTCGATATGGGCGATCACGTCATCGTGATTAACGCCCGCCAAGCCGTCTTCAAGGGGTCAAAGCCTGACCAGAAAATGTACCGCCATCACACGTCGTATCCGGGCGGTTTACGCGAGATTTCTGTGCGGGATCAGTTCGCTAAACACCCTGAGCGCGTGATTGAATCAGCCGTTAAAGGCATGCTGCCGAAAACTAAGCTCGGCAAAGCAATGGGTAAGAAGTTGAAAGTTTACGCCGACGGCGCACACCCGCACGCGGCCCAACTCCCGCAGGTGATGGAAATTAACCCGCGTGACAAGCAGTAACACCGTCCATCTCGACACCACCAATTTTAAGGATTAATAGTAGTGCCAGAAACACAGTATTACGGAACCGGGCGGCGCAAGACAGCGACAGCGCGCGTCTATCTGCGGCCCGGGACGGGCGAGTTTAAGGTCAACCGCAAAGCATTTGACTTGTATTTTCCGAACCAGGCTTTGCGCATGATCATCCGTCAGCCACTCTCGATGACTGACACCGCGAACAAGTTCGATGTCCTCGTCAATGTCGCTGGCGGCGGCCCGGCTGGACAAGCGGGTGCCATCCGCCACGGCATCACTCGCGCTTTGATGGAGTTCAACGCCGAGTTGCGGCCCGCCTTAAAGCAGGCAGGCTTAGTGACGCGCGACCCGCGCATTAAAGAGCGTAAAAAGTACGGTCAGAAGGGCGCACGCAAGCGCTTCCAATTCTCAAAGAGATAATGTTCGGTGGTTGGAGCGACGGGTGGCAGTTAAGTTCATCTTACTTGCCACCCGTCAACGTTCGTCCCTATTTACATTCCATTGCCGCGTCTCGATTGGTTGCCTCGGCGAGAGGCGCTTGAGAAGGCGGCGAGTACATAACCAATCACAATTGAGGAGGTTCCCTTTTGGTATCTGTCACAATGAAGGAGTTATTGGAGGCCGGCGTGCATTTCGGCCACCAGGTCAGGCGCTGGAACCCGAAGATGAAAGAGTACATTTTCGGCGAGCGCAATGGCATCAATATCATCGATCTACAGAAAACGCAGCGCATGTTCCGCGATGCTCTTCAGTTCGTCACGAATCTGTCGGGCGAGGATCGCGGGCGCACCATTCTTTTCGTCGGCACCAAACGTCAGGCTCAGGATGCCATCAAGGAAGAGGCCGAGCGCGCCGGTCAGTTCTACATTAACCAGCGATGGCTCGGCGGTCTGCTGACCAACTTCCAAACCGTTCAGAAATCAATCAAGCGTCTGCGCGAACTCGAAGCGATGCAGACCGACGGTCGCTACGAGATGTTGACGAAAAAAGAGCGCCTCAAGCTCGACCGTGAGCGCGAAACACTTGAAAAGAATTTCTCCGGCATCAAGAACATGACGCGCGTCCCTGACGCGATCTTCATCATCGATGTGCGCAAGGAAGAAATCGCGGTTGCGGAAGCGAATCGACTCGGCATTCCCGTCATCGCCGTGGTCGACACCAACTGCTCACCCGAAGGGGTTGATTATATTATTCCCGGCAACGATGACGCGTTGCGAGCCGTGCGCCTGTTTGCGGCGCGCATCGCCGACGCTGTGGTCGAAGGCCAACAGATGCGCTCGAAGGACGCCGAAGGTGAAGATGGCGACGAGCAGATGCCACAACCATCCGACGCAGCTGAAGCTGTGGGGACGCCGCCACGCCGACGCGAGTCTTCGACCGTGACGACGCGCCGTGACCCGGGCGCTGAGTCACAGAATTTCACCGACATGGGGTCGTCCGCGCCGTCCGCTGAGACGCAAGTGTCGGTACCAGGCAATCAAGGATTCGGCTCTACCGGTCAGCAGCCTGACGGCCTCGGCGACCACCCGCAGGTCGGGTCCGGCGCGCCGGTGCGCGGTGCATCAGGCGGGGGCGATGAAACCGGATTGGCCGGACAAGCTTCTCCTGAAGAGGAGAAGGGCGCCGAGACGGTCGGCGTGGCAAGCTAAGGCTAACGCGACATTCATAGTTTCATTTTCGGCGAGCGCAGCCTCCGGAAGCGGACCATCCGCCGGGCTGCGCTTTCTAACATCAAGACCGGCAAGCACCGGAAGATAGGTCTCCGAACGGTTCACCGGGCAGTCGATGTCGGACGATCTTTCTCTGGCTTCCGGCTTATTTATTGACGGGTGTTTTCATTCGAGGAGAATTCAGATTATGGCGGAGATTACAGCGGCGGCGGTAAAGGTGTTGCGCGAAAAGACCGGTGCCGGAATGATGGAGTGCAAGAACGCGCTGACGGAAGCAAGCGGCAACGAAGAGCAGGCGATTGAACTGCTGCGCAAGCGTGGGCTGGCGTCGGCGAAAAAGAAGGAAGGACGCATCGCCGCCGAGGGCGCGGTCGGCTCGTACATTCATATGGGCGGCAAGGTCGGCGTGCTCGTCGAAGTCAATTGCGAAACGGATTTCGTGGCGCGCACCGAGGAGTTTCAGCAACTCGTCAAAGATGTTGCGATGCACGTCGCGGCGGCGGAACCGCGTTATGTCTCACGCGACGAAGTACCGGGCGAGGCGCTTGACAAGGAGCGCGAAATTGCACGCGCGCAGGCTAAGAATGATCCGAAGAACGCCAACAAGCCCGACCAGGTGATTGATAAAATTGTCGAGGGGCGTCTCAACAAGTTCTACGAAGAAGCGGTGCTGCTCGACCAGCCGTTCGTCAAAGACCCGGCGAAGACAATCAACGACCTGCTGACCGAAAAGATCGCCAGCACAGGCGAGCGCATCTCTGTGCGGCGCTTCTCGCGCTACAAGATGGGCGAAGGCATCGCCAAACGCGACGATGACTTCGGCGGCGAAGTGGCCGCGCTGGTCGGCGGCATCTAGCGCCCTTGCCCGGATAGGTGAGAATTATGCTCACCTACACACGAAGAAGCCAATGAGAAAACTTGGAGAGCAGAATATGCCCGCCGTTACCAGTACTACTGCGCGCGCGCCCGTCTTCCGACGCATCCTGCTGAAGGCGTCGGGCGAAGCCCTGATGGGTGCGCAGAACTACGGCGTGGATGTCAACGTCGCGCGCGAGGTGGCGGAGCAGATCAAGGATATCCACGCGCTCGGCGTGCAGGTCGCAATTGTGGTCGGCGGCGGTAATATCTTCCGCGGCGTTTCTGAAAGCGCGGGCAACATGGATCGCTCGTCCGCTGATTACATTGGGATGCTCGCGACGGTAATGAACTCCGTCGTGCTTCAGGACGCGCTGGAGAAGGTCGGCGTCTACACGCGCATCCTTTCGGCGATTAACATTCCACAGGTCGCCGAGCCGTTCATCCGCCGCCGCGCGATTCGCCATCTTGAAAAGGGGCGCGTCGTGATCTTCGCCGCCGGGACGGGCAACCCATATTTCACGACCGATTCAGCCGCCGCCCTCCGCGCGCTTGAGGTTAAGGCGGACGTGATTCTGAAAGCGACGAAGGTGGACGGCATCTACTCCGCTGACCCTGTGAAGGATAAGACGGCGACGCGCTACGACTCGATCACTTATCAAGAGGTGCTGGAGCAGCAGTTGAAAGTGATGGATGCCTCCGCAATTTCGTTATGTATGGACAACAAGCTGCCGATCATCGTCTTCAACATGCGCACGCACGGTAACATCATGCGTGTCGTGATGGGCGAGCCGGGCATCGGCACGCATGTCAGTACCGACAAACTTGAAAAGCAGTGACAGATAGGTAGTAAGGCAAACTGTTTCCAGTCTTGAGTTTTAAGTTTTGAGCTGAAAACTCAAGACTGGAAACTTGTCCGAACGCATGATTTTCATGGGGAGGATTTATGAGCGAGAAGGACATCATCAAAGAGACGCGCCCGCGGATGGAAGGGGCGATTGAGGATTTCCGTCGTAGGCTGGCGACCGTCCGAACGGGACGCGCCGCCGTCAGTCTGCTGGATTCGGTGATGGTTGATTATTATGGCACGCCGACGCCGCTCAGTCAGATGGCGTCGGTTCACGCGCCGGAGCCGCAACTAATTACCGTCCAGCCGTGGGATCAGACACAACTCAACGCCATCGAAAAAGCCATTCGAACATCCGATCTCGGACTGAATCCGTCGAACGACGGCAAGTTGGTGCGCGTGCCGATCCCGTCGCTCACCGAGGAACGACGCAAGCAACTCGCCAGGCAGGTGCATGAGTACGCCGAAGAGCACCGCACCGCGATTCGCAACGTGCGACGCGACGCCAACGAGCGTTTGAAAAAGATGCTGAAGGACAAGGTCATCTCGGAAGACAGCGAACGCAACGGACTCGAAGAGGTTCAGAAGCTGACCAACAGCTACATCAGCAAGATTGACGAACTGTCGAAGGCCAAAGAGCAAGACCTGTTAAGCGTCTAGACGGATTGAGCGGTGGTCACTGTCACGACTTGGTTATGCGGAGAATAAAAGAGCGGGTTCGCTTCGGTTGAAGCGAACCCGCTTTTGCTATGCGATGTGGTTTCGCGCAGATTAAGCGTTCGACGACTCAAAGAAAGAATTAAAAGCTGAACCTCACCTGGAACTCAATGCGCCGGTTGCCTGCGGCTTGATTGCCGCCGCCGCCACGTCGACCGCCGAAGGCACTGGCGGTCGAGAGTGACTGGCCGAAGCGACTCGAACTCAGGTTGCCGTTGGGCGTGCTCAGGTTCGTGCTGTTAAGGATGTTCTGCCCTTCAATTGAGAACGTCACATTGTAGCGATTCTCTGACCCGCCATCGCCGCCGAAGCCGCCACCACCATCGCGACCGCCGCGACCGCCGCCGCCACGACCACTACGCCCGCCTCCGGGCGGCCCACCACCATCGCCCTGCAGTACAGCCGAAGCCGCCGGCACATTGCCGTTCACTTTTCCGAATCCGAACGTCTTGCTGACGTTCATATTCACTGCGAATAAAGATGGCCCGTTGCCATAGTTACGCGGGATGGTAGATGTTCCCGGAGTCGGATTCGGGTCGAACGTGCCATAAGGCGTGACGACGACGCCGGGCTTAGCGAGGTCTGTGGCTAACGCCGGGCGCTCCGTAAACAACCCATCGCCGTTGGTGTCGCGCCCGGTCGTGATATTAAACGGAAGACCACTGGAAGCGATCAGGAAAGGATTAAGACGAACTCCCCACGGCGCGGTGAAACTGCCGCGCAGGAAAAACCGGTGGCGCTGGTCGAGGAAGGAACGCCCGTACTCGGTGCTCAGGTCATACGAGTCTGATGGGAACCCGCCTGCGCCTTCGGTGTCGCTGTCGGCCTTGCTGAAAAAATACCCGACGTTAAACGAGACTCTCCGGCTGAGTTGATTTCTGACGAAGAAGAAGAGTTGCTGTTGATTGAGCCGCCCACTCGACTCGACCTGGTAAATGTTTCCGACATCACCGAACGGACGCACTCCGCTCCCACTGACGCCGGGCGTGAATGTTCCCGGCAACGGCGCGTTGATGTTGCGCGAGCGCAGCAGATGGAGCGTGCGTGTGTTGATGAAGTTGACCGACAGTGTCAGGTTAAACGGCAACTGCCGCTCGACGCCGATGGTTGATTGAATCGTGTACGGCGATTGGATATTGTCGGCGACCGTCCGCACCGTCTGTGGAATCGCGAAGCCGGTGAGCGATGCGACCGTCGGCACGTTCGAGACACCGCCGGGAGTGAACACCGCGAGGTCGAGTACCGTCGGGTCGGTGACGATAAACTGTTGTTGATTGATGCCGTTGAAACGATTGGCCTGCAAGGTCAGGCTTTCGGCGAAGCGTTCGTAGAAGACGCCGAAACCACCGCGGATGACGGTCTGCGAGCGTTGCCCACCACCGCCGCCGCCCGGCGAGAACGCGAAAGAAACACGCGGCGCGAAATTGAAGTTACTTTCGATGTTGTTCTGAGTCTCGTACCGCAGTCCCGCACTCACGGTAAAGTCGGGGCGCACACGCCAGTCGTCCTGCGCGAAGAGACCCAGGTCCGACTGACTGACGCTCGCCAACGGGTCGCCGCCGGCGATTGAGAATTGCGTCGCGCCGCCGCCGAGCGCGCGAATCTGCGTCGCCGTCAGACCCTGCTGCTGGAACAGGAGCGTGCGGCGGTAACGCTCGATGCTGGTGATCGTTGTCACGACCGGCTGACCGTTCGCGCCAAGTACCACTTGATTGTTGGCGTTGAGTTGCGGCGCGAACCCACCGCCGAAGGTGAACGTGCCCGCGAAGTTGTCGGGGGAAATATCATTGATGCTGACGTGGCGCAGACGCGCGCCGGCTTTGAACGAATGATTAGTCAACAGCAGCGACGTGTAATTCTGTAGCTCGTATCGTGATTCAGGGTTGGACGAGAAGCCTGTGGTCGGGCCGCCGCCGGTGAAGGCGTCGAGCACATTGATTGCCGGAACTGAATTGTCGCTGTCCTCAGTTCGGTTTTCGCGAATCATCTGAAAGCGCGTTTCGTTGACGACTCTCTGGTTGATGATGGCGGTCTCGGTCAACTGAAACGTGTGCTCGGTGTTCGACGAATTGTATGCACGAGAGAGAAGGTTGAAGTTACCGATGCCTTCCCCCAGATTGTTTCCGCGCGTGTAGCTGTAGCGCCCGACGAGCGTGTTGTTCTGATTCAACTGATAATCGAGGCGCGGGCTGAAGGTCGTGCGCTTTTGCGGCGTCAGCACCGCGAGGCTGAATGGCACGGCGTTGAGGCCGGAGTCAAGAATCGTCGCGTTGATGAGACTGTTGTCGTCCTCATCGCGGCGCTGAAAGTCGAAAAAGAATGAAGCCTTTCTGGAGATGATCGGCCCGCTCAGGTTGCCGCCATACTGCCGCCTTTGATACGGCGCGCGGTTCGGCGCCAGCGGATTACGCGAGTTCAGGCTCTCGTCGCCGAAATTGAAGAACGTTTGACCGCGGAATTTGTCCGTGCCGGGTCTGGTTAAAATCTCGATGCGACCGAAGCCGAGCCGGTCGAACTCGGCAGAGAACGGGTTCGAGTTGATACGAATTTCGCGAATCGAATCGCGCGGCGGAAGCCGGCCGCCGGTGAAGCCGTCGATGTAGAGTTGGCCGCCGTTCGGCCCGGCGGATGGACCGGCGAGTGCTTGCAGCGCGTCGGCTAAATCATCAGGGTCGTCCGGCAACGCCTCGATGTCCGAGCCGCGCAGCACAACCGCGCCCGCGTTGTTCTCCGGGTCGGTGCTGACCGGTGCCTGCGAGGCGACGGTGACTTCATCCTGCACTCCGAGGGTGACGCTCAGCTTAATGTCGAGCGGGTCGCGGCGTCCGGCGGCAACGTCGACATCAGTATTCTCATATGAAGCGAACCCCACGGTCGCGGCTCGCACCGTGTACTTACCGGGCGCCAGGTTACTTATCGAGTAGACACCCTCACCATTGGTCGTCACCGTTTTTTCAGCACCGCTCGCGTCCGTGACGATGACGGTCGCGCCGACGATGGCCGCACCGAAGTCGTCGACAATCTGCCCGCGGAGCGTGCCCCGACCACTGCCCTGCGACTGCTGTGCAAAAGAAGCGCTCACGCAGAGCGCCAGTATCAATACCGATTTCAAACCGCGTCCGACGATTTCTCGAAATGAATTCATTACTTATGCCTTTTGGAAGAGAGTGAAACTAAAACTTATGATCTGATTTGAACGTGCGTTTGAGAGGTGGGCCACATCGGGCCTGCGCCCCTCTCAAACACACATCTCGAAACCACTGGATTGATGCCGCTTACGGTAACCCGATGCCGAAGTCAATACCGAGACCGGACATCCCGCTTCCCGCGCCGTCCATGCCAGGGCCGCCGCTTCTCGCGCGTCTCTGCGTCATCATGTTGACGAGCGCGTCCGCGCCGGCGATGAGATGAATCGCCGTCACACGCGAAGGCTCCGTGCCAGCCGTGCTGGAGACGATCAGTGTATCGCCCGGCTTCAATTCGGCAATCGTAGCTTCGGGCATGCGGTCGAGCATCTCTGTAAAATCCATCCCGCCGCCGGCACCACCAGTGCCACCGCCGCCCATCCTGCGCCGTTGTCCTCCGCTACCACCGCCAGGAACTTGCGCGCCGTCCGGAGCGCCGCCACCGCCGCCCCCTGCCGGGCGAGCGTTGTTGCCTTCACCGGGAGCGCCGCCTGATCTCTGCGGCCCGCCGCCGCCCCCACCGCCGCCCATCCTGCCGGGGCCGCCGCCGCCCTCTGCGCGCGTCGCCATCATCTGCGCAATGTCGGCGGGAAACCGGCGCGTCATCGAATCTTTGCTGACCATCACGGTCAGTTCCTGTTGCGTCTGTGTGTCTTTGATTTTGACTTCGTTGGCTTGTGGGTTGACGGCGGTGACGGTGCCGAACATCGTGCGGAACGAACCGGAGACGACCTCTTCAGGGGTGAAGCGCGCCCCGTCCGCGCTCTTCTCGCCGAGGGCGCGCAGCTGGTCACCGACTTTCAACTCGGCGAACGAACTTGACTTGGCGTCGTCGAACTTGACCGAGTCAGGGGCATAGCGACGAAACTTCACGGTGTCCGCGTTCGCCGCGACGACGAGTTGCTGCGCCTCTCCGCGCCCGCGCATTTGCAGAGTAATTTCTTTGGTGGCAGGGTTCAGCGCGGAGACGACGCCGACCACGCCACGCTCACGCCACTTCGCGCGGTCACCTTCGTTTTTCTTCGAGATGTCTGCTTTCGACATCACAATCACCATTCGCGCCGGAAGCGACTTTTGATCGTCGGCCACTTTGCCGCGCGCGAACACGCGGTCGCCGACGCCAACTTCGGCGAGCGTCGTATTAGTAGCGTTATCCAAAGTTTTTTCGCCGGGAGCGACACGCTTATACGTCGTCGCGTCGTTGAGCGACACGATCACGACCGACCCCGCAGCCGTCTTCACGAACATCTGCTTACCGGAAGCATCAATCACCGCCACGTCGCCGATCACGCCGTTCGCCGTAATGCCGCCATCGCTTTTCTGAGTTGAAGCAGGGATGCCGCCGGCAGGCGCCGCGGTTTGAGCTTGAACACCGGCGCCACTCATCAGCGAGACAGCCATCAGAATTAAAGCGCGCGTCAATTTATCCATAACTTAATGAACCTCTTTTTTGTGAATGTTAAAGATTCGCGAACGTCAAAGAAGCTTTGAAACTACAACCGGCTCGGTCGCGGCAAAACTCTCATCGCCGAATGCCTTGATTTCCCGATATATGAAAATTTCCGCGACCAATTGGCTGATTAACTGGATTGGGGGCTACAACCAACCGGATTAGACGCACGCCAACCCGTCAAGGTTGATAAATTTTCGCGAAAAACTTTAGGGAGTGTGAATCAAACAGTGAGGGAATTTACGAAAACGAACTTGGTTTGATGGTTGAATGTGACACATGCAAAGGCTCGTTTCGGGCATTGTAACGTCCGTTGCTCCTTCATTGACCCGCGCCGCTCTTCAGCGCGCTGTCGATTAACGCCTTCAGACTTTCGTAGGAAATGTCCGTGACGTGCCGCCCGTTGATGAACAGCGTGGGCGTCGCGTTGACGCCGAACTTGTCTCCATCCTGTAGATCGCGCCGGACGGCGTCGGCGTACTTGCCGGAGTCGAGCGCGGCGTCGAACTTCTGGCGGTCGAGCTTGAGGCGCGTCGCGTACTCCTTGAGTTGCGGTACGTCGAGCGCCGACTGATTACCGAAGAGGATCGTGACGTACTCCCAATACTTGCCCTGCTCGCGCGCTGCTTCGGCGGCCTCGGCTGCCTTGAATGCGTCGGCGTGCTGTCTGAGCGGGAAATCACGCACCACTAATTTGATGCGGTCGCCGTACTCCTGCGCCAGACGCTCGACGACCGGCTGGGCCTGCGCGCAGGCGGGACACTGAAAATCAGTGAACTCAATGAGCGTGACCTTCGCCGTCGCGTGACCCTTGACCGGCTGATTGTCTACCGGGATGTCATAGACTGGCGGCTCCGGCGGCGTCAGAAACGTCTGGACGGAAGCGCTCTGGCGTAAACGGTCGGCGAACGCGGCGGCCGCTTTGTTATTCTCCTGCTCCTGCAGATGCTGCATGATCCGATCTTTGACCGGCGCGAAGTCGGGCCCGATGCGTGCCTTGTTATGGTTGTAAAAATTCTGCGCATCGGCCTCGGTCACTTTCACGATCTTGGTGTGGACTTCCGTCTCGAACAGCGTGGGGGCGGTGACTTGTCGCTTCGTCGCTTCCTGCTCCAGTAGGACATTATTGATCTTCGCGTTGAGCGCCTGGAGACGCTGCTTGTAGACAGCGTCGCGGACGTTGAAGATTTGCGGTCGCATCTGCTCTTCAACATCGGCGGCGGTGATCGGCTGACTGTTAACGGTGGCAAGCACGCGCGCACGGTCGGCGGCGGTCGCGGGCGGAGTGACCTTGTCAACCAACACTTTGACCTGTGCGGCGGCACGCAGACGGTCGATGAAGACGCGCTCCTGCGCCAGCCGGCTCTGTTCGCTCAGATGGCTGATAACCTGCTCCTTAATGTCTTTGTAGTCGCCCTGAATCTGCGCCCGGTTCTGATTGTAAAACGTCTGCGCCTCAGCTTCGGTCGGAGCCGTAACTTTCACCGACACCTCTTGTGCAAGCAGCTTGACGACCGAGAGGTTACGCTTCTTCGCTTCGACCTCGATCAACTTCACGCCGATCTGCTGATCGAGTTCGCGCTGGCGTGCTTCGACGACTTCAGCTTCGAGCCTGATGCGGTCTCGTTCGAGCGGAGTCTCCAGGGTGTTGATGTCATTGATGGTCAGCTTGACGCCGTTGACCACGGCCAGCACGTCCGGGGTCGGCGACTCGCACCCGCACAAATCTGCCGCGCCGACAGTCGCCGCGGCAACCGTCACGCCGTTGGAGGATGCCGGCGGATTGGTTGCGGTGCCAGCGTCCGCGGGGTTAGCAACGGGCACCACCGGTTTACTCGGCGTCGCGCGCCCCGTCCCCGTGCCGCGGGTTTGCCTCTGCTGAGCATCAGCCGCCATCCCGAAAACTATCATGGCCGTCACGAACGCCAGAACTGATAAGCACCTGTTCATATCATCCCTCCGCATGTTCCTTGCTTAAAATCATCCTTTGATGCAATTCAACTCGGCTAATGAAACCCATCATTAAAGTTCTGGTGAGCGGGCCAGATTCAGGTCAACATTACCAGAGCGCAAATCCGCTGCCGTTCCAATGTATCGAGATAGTTTGTGTTGGTAAATGATGGCGGTACGAGCGGGGAGGTTGTCTCTTCAAGCGCGCTTCCGACCGAGTCCGTAGCGCGCCGTTAATGCCAGTCCGAGACTGGTCACAACCAGCCCGCCGACGATGAACAACCACGCATATGGCAACGCCAGCGCTACTGCCCAGAACGCCGCGCCGAGCAGGAGCGCAACTGACTCGGAACGATTCTCTTCCGCGAAGAACAGCCGTTGCAGCCAGCGCCCAGTCGCGGCATTAATGACGACGCGGCCAAACAGGTATGCGACCAGAAGCAGCAGCAGGGTCATCGCCCCGACCAGTGTGCCGAGCGTCGGCGGCAGAAAGTAGAGCGACACGGTGCCTCCGAAAATCAACACCACCGCTCCGAGCAGGCCGATCACGGCGACGCGCAAACTCGTCAACTGCAGACGGGCTGCACCCCGACTGACCGCACCAGGTGACACGGCGGTGAGCACAAGTGACGTGACGAACCAAAAGAGTAGTGACAGCAGGCGCTGGCCGAAGTATATGGGAGACAGGCGGGGCGTCAAAAGTGAAGCAGGGTTGCGTGCCATCTCACGCAACTCCGCTTCGTAGCCCGCGTACATCAGCACTTTCGATGCCGGGTTGCGCCCGGGCGCGGTTCTGCCGTGGTGGTACGTGCCACCGACAACGATCACGTCGCCGCCGATGAACGAGCCTTCGCGCTGCCTCACCGAACCGCCGACGGCGGCGACATCGCCTTCGACCCGCCCTTCCACAATCACGTCGCCGCCAAACGAAACCACGCCGCGTCGCACATTGCCGCGCACCACCACCGAACGACCGAGGCCGAAAACGTCGCCGATGTGGTCTCCGTCAATGACGAGCGGCGCCTCCGATTCCTGTGCCGCCCGCCCGATATCCGGCGCGCCGAAGGTGACCGCCGCCGCGAGCAGTATCAGCAGCGCCGTCGCCGAAGCGTTGAATGCCGCGTGGGTGACGACGCACGAACTCCGCATGTGTGGGAAAAGGGTTCCGTCCACAGTGACTATAAGTTTCTATTTAAGCGACTATTATTCTTGCAGAAATGGTGTTACTCCGACGCGCGTGCGCGGTGGTAGCTGGCGATCATCCGCAGCAGCAGCAGTGCCACGCCGGCGACTAGCAGCAGCCATGTGAAGGACCTGACGGGGAGCGGGTCAATCAGGAAGTATCCGCCGGCGGCGCGCACGATGACCACCAGGGTTGAGACGGCGTCGGTGGCGAAGCGCCCGGCCACACTGAATACACAGCCGGTAGCACCGGCCAGCGCCGCGGCAGGCGCGAACGCCGCGCCAAAACTCGACGCGCCAAGTAGCGCGAAAGCGGATGCCGCGAGCGCGACCGACAACAGCAATGCGCGCTTGTGTTCGCGAGGCTGGCGCACACCGCTCATGTCAGACTGGGCGCGAGCGGTGACCTCCTTCGCGAAGTTTTTCGGGAGCGACCGACCCATTGACGCCTCAGTCCCGCCCCTTCTCGGCTCGCTCATCACGTCGTCGAGAAGGCAGAGCAGACGTTTCTGCGCGGTCAGCGTCGCGGCGCAGGACACGCAACTTTTAATGTGATCTTCAAAGAGCACCGATGAGGCGGCATCGAGTTCGCCATCAATATACGCAGAGACGTCCGTCTGTTGGCAGAGGTCAGATTGCGTTGCTGTGTGGGACACTCGCCTTCACCCTCTTTAAGCGCCGGTAATGCCGCGTTCGAGCAATTCCGCGCGCATTAACTCGCGTGCGCGGAAGATGCGATTCTTGACTGTGCCGAGCGGTAACCCGGCCACCTCCGCGATTTCGTCGTAACTCATGTCGTGCGCGTGCCGAAGCACAATCAACTCGCGATACGCCGCCGGCAATCTCTGCACCACTTCTTCAATCTCCGCGCGCCGCTCCGCCCTTTCGCTCATCTGTTCGGGAGTCGGCGCGGTGCTCGCAAAAGGTCTCTCGTATGCTCCCGAATCGCCGGTTGCTCCCTGCTCCAAATCTTCCATCCGCCCGCCGCCGTGACGTCGCAGATGATCTACAGCGGCGTTATGCGCGATGCGGTAAACCCACGTCGAGAATTTATACTCCGAGCGGTAGCGCGCCAGTGATGCGTAGACTTTGATGAAAACTTCTTGCGTCAGATCAAGCGCCGCGTCGTAGTCGCCGACCATCCGGTAGACGTAAGCGGCCAGCGGGCGCTGGTAACGGCGCACCAGTTCCTCGAAACTATCCTCGCGTCCGGTGATGGCGCGCGCGACCAATTCGTAGTCCGCGACGCCTGCGAAATTTTTCAGGGAGTCGGCTTGAGCGCTCGTTTGCATGATGCTGTGATGGTACGGGCGGCGGGTGATGAAAGTTTCATAACTCACAATCGAGAGTCGTCAATCGATTGTCTTCAGTCAAGAGGCGATGTGCATCTCTGAATTCATACTTGTGGTCTTAGACTCATGGTTTTTTTTCAGCCCCAGGCAAGCGTCGCCAGACCGGCGGGTGCGGCAATCGCGTTGAAGTCGAGGCCGCCGGGCGGGATCACGAGTCGCACGTCTTCGGCACCGAGAGAGCGCGGTGTGGCGGCCAATGTTTCGGTGACGAGGGCGCTCGCGTCGTGCTCGTCAATCCCTTCGCCGACAACCAGCAGTCGCTCGATTGTCTCTGGCGGTGGGCCACCATCATCGACCGTCGGCGCAGCCATGCGGTCGCGATAAAAAAGTAGAAAGCGATAAAGCTCATCGCCGCGATCCATCGTCTCGCACATCACATGACGCACGATTAACGGTTGCCGCCCGCGCAGCAGGACGGCGGTAAAGCCTTCGGGATGCCCGCTGACCAACAGCGAGTCGCCTGCCCGGCTGTGACTGCCACCATCGCGCATCAGCCACGCAGCCTCGCCGACGAAGCGCGGCACGATCAATCCGGCGCGCCATCCGAGCGATTCGAAAACGGATTCGTACTCTGTCAGCACCGCGACGCGCATCGCAGTGACGAGGTAGCGCAGACGCCCCTGCGCGTCCGGCGACAGACGCTCGCGTGTCGCGCGCAACTCGTCGAGCGGCGCGGCCATCGCCCGCTCGATCTTCCAGCGTAACATCTCTTCCAACTCGGCACTCGAAGCAGGCGCGCTCTCGATTGTGACAATCGATGTGCGCGTAGATGCTTCGGGCAGCGCGATTGACCAGCGATGCTGCTTGACCATCCCGACGCTCATCACGAGTTCGGCGAGCACCTCGCCCAGTTCACCGATGTCGGCGACGTTGGCCGTGTCGAAGCTCGGACGCACCAGACCTTCGGGCAGCGCGACGTAGCCCGCCCGCTTAATGGCGAACGTATCGCGCCGACGGTCAAGCGAGACGACGCTCGCTCCGACGGCGGAAAGCCCGACGGCGGCTGACGGCATTCGCGGCTCAATCAATCTGGCAAAAGGATTCAGCATCAAAGATTATTTTCGTGTCGAACAAACTTTTCGATCCAGAAATCGCGAACCCGAATCACCACTTCGTACAATCGTTATAGGATGAACCATCGGACGCCGTTTCCGACGAGGAACTGCATACATTGCTGACTCCCTGCCCGCCGTCGATGGCGTTAACATCCTCGCCCATCTCCACTATCCAATCGCGCTCGCCGGTGATCGGGTCGATGGGGATGTCGCGCAGGTAGTTGGCGCTCACCAACTCATCAAGCGACTGCGCCATCTTTCCTTTGTCAGCGGCATACTGGTCGATCATTTTGCGCATTTGAAAAAGGTTGTCGCGCAACGCCGTCTCGCGCGCCTGCAACGTGAATCGGTTGTACTGCGGCATCACGACCATCGCCAGCACGATGATAATCGAAATCACGATCATCAATTCGAGCAGAGTGAAACCGCGAGCGGAGGTCGGGGGCCGAGGTCCGAACCGATATTCTTTACCGACCCCTGACCCCCGACCCCCGACCCCCGCTCGCCCTATGGCCTTACCAATCTGCATACTTCTCTCCGTTCAGCGCCGTGCCCCGGGATTTCGAGCGCACGTCGAAAACGTTTTCGCTGCCCCACCCGCTCGCATCTGCCGCGTCATATGACGAACGTAAATCCCACTCCGCGCGGCTCGTCATCGGGTCGACCGGGACGGCGCGCAGGTATTTTTTCTTTTTTACTGCGGTGAGCTTGTTGTCGGTCGCGTTATCCTCCAGCGGGTTACTGTTGATGACCGCCATCCCGCCACGCGGAACGACACTCACGCCTTCGACGAGCGTCTCCAATGTCGGCGGGTAATGATCCGGGTTCTCGACGCCGAAGATAGTGCAATCGCCGATCACGACTTTGCTGCGCGGGTCGGGCGGCGCCGGCGCACCGGGCATTGCCTGGCCCGGCGGCAGCATCCCGCCTCCAACACCGTGCGGCGGCTGTTGCTGCGTTCCTCCGCTTGGGAGACCGGACGGCGAGAGTCCGGTGCATTGCATCCCGACTGTGTCGCGGCGGAACTCTTTGATCGCGTCGCGCATCTCGCGCAGAGACTCGCGCAGTTGATACTCGCGCGAACGCTTAACGGAATTTCTGACGAGCGGCAATACGCCGACCGTCAGGATGCTTAGGACCGTGAGGGCGACCATCAATTCAATGAGCGTAAACCCGCCGCAAGGGTTTTTCAGTGATAAGAAAAGGGCGCGCGAGGAACGCTGGCGCGCTCCCCGCTCATCAACTTTAATGTCCGCCCTTTTCGCCATCTCCGTAGTTTCTCGCTTCCTACCCTGACTGATAGTGTCAGTTTACTTTGACCTTGCTCTGCACGACCTGCGTCTGCATGTTGCGTCCGTCAGTGGCGATGAGATGCACCTTGTCTGCGTCGAAGCTGATCGCGCTTTCGCCGGACGCGATGGCTTCGATTTCAATCAGCAGCAGCACGCCTTCGCCAGACAGCGGCGGCCCGCCGACCGCCGGTGCGAGCGAAACAACCAGCACGCCTTTCGGGTCAATCGACTTCGTGATGGTCGGCGCGCCGGTCTGTTTAGTAAACATCGTGCCCTTCATCACGGAACGCACTACGACGACGCGCGGGTCGAAGCGCAACGTCGCCGTCGCGAGTCCGAGCGGCGCATCCGTCTTCAACAGCACCATCAATCGACGCTTGTCGCCGGCGCGCATCTCCTGACCTTCAGGCACCAGGCGCAGTTCCGCCGCGCTTGTCGCCGGCCCGGCATCGGTCTTCGTTGGCAAGGAAGTTGGCAAAGAAGCCGCCGGTGAATTGATTGGCGTGGAAGTGTCGAACGCCGTTCGTGGCTGCGGTAGAGACGTGGCGTTTACGTTCGACACCGCCGGCAAAGATGTGTTTGAGGTTGACGACGCGCCGTTCCCGTCGCCGGGAGTGACGTTGCCGCTGAGGGCTTTCGGCGCGGGCACGAATGCAGGCAGAGGCTCTGCAGCTGGCAACTGAACGGAGACGTTGGTCGGGAGTTTGCGCGCAGCGGCGAGTTGATCTTCACGATCCGCGTCGCGCACCAACGCTTCGAGCGTCTCAGTGGCGGGCATCTGCATCGATCCGGTCTTGCGCAACTCTTCGTCGCCCGGTGTGATGTTCGGCGCCCGCAGCACGCGCGGCGTGACGGTGATGACGATGTCCGACTGGGCATTGTCCCGGCGCGGCGTCGTGAACAGGCGCCCGATGATCGGCACCAGACCGAGAATCGGTATCCCATCGCGCCCGCTCAACTGTTTGTCCTGCGCGATGCTGGCCAACATCATCGTCCGGTTGTTCTGGACGCGCGCCTTTCCTTTGATGGCGCGCTTGCTGATGATCGGCGTCAGGTTCGAAGCCCCGGCCGTACCCTCTACCTCCGTTGACTTGATATCCATGTCGATCTGCACATCAAGGTTAGGAAACACCTGCGGCTGAAATGAAAGTTCCAAACCGGTCTGCTCATACTGAATGACGGGCGCGCCGTACCCGCCGAATACTCCGGGGTTAAAGCCGCCCGCCGGTTGCTGCGGGTTCGTGCCGGTGCCGGCGCCGTATGGGCTGATGGTGGCGCCCGTCTGGATGGGAACGCTGCGCCCGACGCTGGTGGTCGACTTTTCGCCGTCGAACGCATGAAGCTGAGTCGAAGAGAGCAGGCGCGTGTTCGTCTTGCTCTGCAATGCGGAGAGGATGAGCGGCGGAATCAGGAAAGCCGCGCCGAGTGCGGTTGGGGCTGCTCCGATCAGGGCTTGCTGGGCGACCTGCCCACTGCCGCCGGCGCCGATAGCGAACGCGCTCGTCCCGCCGAGGTTGCCAAGCTGGGTGCTGGTTCCGAGTTGCCCGCCGAGCCGCTGCAAATCGCTACGCGATACTTCGTAAATCGCCACGTCCATCACGACTTCGGCGCGCTCTTTGTCGATGCCCCTTAGTAGTTCGCCGATGATGCGGATTGTCTCCGGCGTGTCGCGGATCGTGATGCTGTTGGTTTGCGGGTTGACGTAGATCGCCGCCGGCGTGCGCCCCTGTCCGGCAGGCAGCGTCTGCTGCACCAGGTTACGCGCCTCTTCAGGCTTGATGTTGTAGAGGTAGAACGTGCGCAGCACCAGTTCCTGATACTGCTGGCGCTTGGCCTGGTCAGCAACCAGGATCGTGCGGCGGTCAAGCTTCTGGAAAAAGAGTCCCTGTGACTTGAAGACGTAATCGAGTGCCCGCGCGGTGGTGGTGTTCCGCAGTTTGAGATTAACTTTGCGTTTCCCGACTTGGGTGAAGTCCTTGTCGAAGACGACGTTCAAGTCAAGCTCTTCGGCCAGCTTGGCGATCAGCGGTTCGAGTTCTTCGTTGTAGTTAATGATGCGCAGCTGCTCGGCGCGGGCCGGCAACGTGTCGTCCAGCGGCAGAGCCGTCGTGCGCCCGGCGGCGAGTCTGCCACCCGTGGCGGAGGTCGGCGCAATCATCGCTCGCGGGCCGCCACGCGAGGTCACGGCGTCCGGCTCAGGGATGCCCTCCTTCTCACGCTGCAAGCGCAGCATCCGCTCCATCTCGGCCAGCGCCAGTTCATTCACCTGGTCATAGCCGTAAGCTTGGCGGTAAGCGTTGTACGCGCCGGTGAAGTCGCCCTGCTCGGCGAGCGCACGCCCCTTTTGCATGAAGGTCTGAGAAGCGTTGAAGAGCGCGCGACGATAGTGCAGTTGATACTCCACGTCTGATGGCAGCGCGGCGACGGCGAGCGCAAACTCCTGCGCGGCCTTGTCCCATTGCTGCGCCGCCTCATGCTCCATGCCGCGCTTAAAGTTCTTCTCGCCCTTTTTGGCGAGCACCGTGATCGGCGTCGCCAGGAGGCAGACCGCCATCACCAAAGCCGTCAACGAACGCATAGGGACAAATGGTCTCATTATTATTGATACTCCAATCAATTCCCGCTCAAAGTCTTCGGGGCAATTCAGTGTTTCGTATCTAAACTTAGCGAGTCGGGTAAAGTGTGTGTCGATCACGTTAGCAATCGAGCACGTGAGTGGGGAGGCCGCTCACGACCCCGTAGAAGTTCCACGGGGGATTTCAAGTATCGTTTGACAAGGGGGCCGTCCGCAAGTCCGGCGGACAATTAAGTGACAAAGCAAAAGTACAGGCGGACAGTTTTGAGTTTTGGATTTTCGGTTTTCAGCTCAAAACTAAAAGCTGAAAACTATCCGCTTTTGCCTAAGAGTACCTCTCATCCTTCGGCCCGCCCACTTACACGCCGCGCCGCTGCGGATGGTTCCTGAAAGGCGGGCCGGCGCTGATTTAGTCAGCCCCCTTCAGCCAGCTGCGACGATTCAAACCGCTTGGAACGCCTACGTCACGACGGCCAGGGGTTTCTGCTGCTCGATCTCTTCAACGAATGTCACGCGGTTGATTTCATGCAGCGTCGAGGTGCCGGCGAAGACTTTCTTGAGCGCCGATTCGCGCAGCGAGGCGAGACCTTCGGCCCGCGCCGCGCGGCGCACTTCCGAGCCGGGCCGCCGGTCGATAATCATTTCGCGGATGCTATCCGACAAATCGAGCAGTTCGTGAATCGCTGTGCGCCCGCGATAACCGGTATGGTTGCATGCGTCGCAGCCGACGCTGGTATAAAAGATGCGGTCGTGGTGCTCCGACACTCTCAATCCCGATTCGGCCAACTCATTCTCACTCGGACGGTATGTGCGGCGGCAGACAATGCACAGCATGCGCACCAGGCGTTGCGCCAGCACGCAGTTGAGCGACGAAACGAAATTGTATGGCTCCACGCCCATATTAAGGAAGCGGCCGATCACGTCGATGACATTGTTGGCATGTACGGTGGTAAATACGAGGTGACCGGTCAGTGCGGATTGGATCGCAATCTGCGCCGTCTCGTTATCGCGGATTTCGCCGACCATGATCTTGTCCGGGTCGTGGCGCAGGATCGAACGCAGGCCACGCGCGAACGTCAGACCCTTCTTCTCGTTGACGGGAATTTGCGTGATGCCGTGCAACTGATACTCGACCGGGTCTTCAATCGTGATGATTTTGTCTTCTTCATTTCTGATTTCGTTGAGCGCGGCGTAGAGCGTCGTTGTTTTGCCTGAGCCGGTCGGCCCCGTGACCAGCACCATGCCGTACGGCTCGGCGATGTAGCGGCGGAACTTCCGCAAATCATCCTCGGCAAACCCGACCACGTTCAGATCGAGGTTGCGAAACTCTTCGTTGATCTGCTCTTTATCGAGGATGCGGATGACCGCGTCTTCGCCATGCACGGTCGGCATGATCGAGACTCGGAAATCGACGTTGCGCCCCCGGTAACGCACGCGGAAGCGTCCGTCCTGCGGCACACGCCGCTCAGCGATGTCGAGTTCCGACATCACCTTAATGCGCGAGATCAGCGTCTGGTGGTAGGCCAGGTCAATCGGATCGACCTTCGCGTAGAGCGCGCCGTCGATGCGGTACTTGACCTGCACCTCTGTGTCGCGCGTTTCGATATGGATGTCGGAGGCGCGTGACTCCATCGCGTTGTAGACGATGGTGTCGACCAACTTGATGATCGGCGACATCTCAGAGTCGGTCGCAAGACGGTCGAGGTCTAAGACTTCTTCGCCGTGCTCGGTCTCTTTGACGAGCGAGATGCGGAAGTTCGAGGTCGCCTCCTGCAACACGCGCTGGGTCGCGTCACCTTTCTTAAGCACCACATCGATGGCGCCAGCGGTCGCAACCGACGGGACGAGTTGTGCGCGCAACGCACCCGCCAATTCATCGAGGACTTCGAGGTTAGTCGGGTCGGCCATCGCGATGTGCAGCCGGCGCCCATCGCGGCGCAGTGGCACAAACAGATGGCGCAGCATCAGGTCGACCGGCAGTTCAGCGAGCAGCACGTAATCAATCGGCGACTCGCCGTCAGGCGGCAGCAGATCGACGTATGGCAAGCGATAGCGTTTGGCGAGCAGGTGTGCGGCGCGGACTTCCGGCGGTTGCTCGGCCTCCGGCACTGACATTAGCTCTCCGCCATTGCGGGCGCGCCCCGGCATCGTCGCCGGTTCGTCATCGACGCTGTCGCTCAGGATGTCCGTTAATTCTTCCGTGGTTTGGCTCATGTCGAGAAGTTTTCGGGTGATGTCGCATCAGTGAGGCCGGGGAGACTCGGCGATTCGGGTCAACGCCCCGTAACGTTTGAGATAGATTGAATAATCGGGAGGTAGATAGCCAGCAGGATCGTCACCACCACGCCGCCCATCACCAGCAGAATCGCGGGTTCGAGAATGGTGGTGAATTGTTCGAGCCGCACCTCTGCCTCGGCGTCGTAAAATGAGGCCACCTCTTCGAGCATCTCGCGCAAACTCCCCGAACGCTCGCCGACGCCGATCATATCAAGCGCGAGTGCAGGAATCCAACCGGCGGACTCTAAACTTTCTGTGAACGAACGCCCCTCGCGGATCATCGGCAGGATCGCCGAACTGCGTGCGCGCAACTCGCGGTTGGTGATCGACTCGGCTGCAATTTCCCACGACTCAACCAGCGTGATGCCACCTGCCAGCAGCGTCGCCAGGCTTCGGGTAATCTGTGCCACCGCCAACTGCTTCAGTAGCGCGCTGATGATCGGCAGTTTCAGCAGAAAGCGGTCGATATTCAGTTTCCCGCTGGCTGTCCGTGACCAGAATCCGAATGCCAGCGCGCCGCCGATCAAAAGCGGCACGAGCCAGTAAATGTTTTGCGACACGAAGCCAGAAAGCCCGACGACCATCACCGTCACAGTCGGCAGACCCTTGCCGAAACCCTCGAACAGCCTCGACATGCGCGGCACGACGTACACGGTCAGGAACGTCACCATCCCCGCCGACGCCAGCAACAGGAACAGCGGATAGGCCAATGCGCCGCGGACTTTGCGCCGGACCTCGACGCCGCGCCGCATGTAGACGACGTAGCGATTAAGCACTTCGTCGAGCGCGCCGGAACGTTCGCCCGCCAGAATCGACGCGGTGTAGATGCGCGGGAAGATCGCGCCCTGTTCGGCGAACGCGGCGGAGAGTGCGACGCCGCTGCGAATCTTCGTCTCGACATCGGCGAGCACCGCCCGCAACCGCGCACTCGCCGCGCGGCGACGCAGCATCGCCACCGACTGCAAGATCGGAATTCCGGCGCGGAGCAGCGCCGCGAGTTGCTGGTTGAAGAGCATAAAGTCACCCGCTTTGACGCGCGCGCTCGAACCCGCCTTGCCGCCGCGCGTGAGCGCGGCGACGCCCGCCCGCTTCGGTGGCACGATGGAGAAGATGCGGAACCCTTCTTTCTCCAGACGCGCCCGCGCCTCCTGCACGCCGACTGCTTCGACGTTGCGTGTGACGACCTCGCCCGCAGGCGTTCCCATTCGACAGATAAACTCAGCCATGACCGCTACAACGACTCCGTTCGCATTGAAATTTCAATCTATTGGTTATATCAAATGAATTGATGATTAAGTACTGAGGGCATGTTAATTCAAAGCCAGAGCAGGCCGCGAGTATATCACGCGCACGCGCCGGGGTCAGGGTACGTCGACGCCTGCTTCCGACATCGCAAGGTCTACACGCCTCGGCGGGCACAAAGTTCCAATCGGGAAGGCGGGTCGGCAAAGCAATCGTTGAGTCTTAATTTCAAACTTTAGATTTGTGACTTTGAACTTTGACCCTTCCGTGACGAAGTTCCTTGCGCGGACGTTGACCGTGGCCTACAATGCTCTTCACCCAGAGGTCTCCCCATCCACCGTTTTTTGAGTCGCAACCGCCAACACTATTCAGCCGGGCGATAAGCTCCGTCTCATACGGCGAAGTGTATCGGGTGGATTCCGAAAAAGCTCACACTCTGTTTGAAGTCGAGCGGAGCTTCGCTAGTCAAGTCTGGAGGGTTTATGAGAGCACAGCGCCCACAAGCGTTCGTCAGGATCGCGCTTGTCTCCTTTGCTTTCGTCGCTATTTTTGTTGCGCCTGCCGCCCCCCCGGCGAGTTTCGCGCAGCAATCAACGACCAAGCAGCAGGAACCGTCTGCCCCCAACACCACGCCTTCACCGACTGGCCGGCGCGTTGCTTCCCGCGCGTCCGACGAGACCGGAGACCGGCCCGAAATCATTAACAGCGACTTAATTACGCTGACAGTGACCGTCACGGACATGTACGGACGCTTCGTCACCGGCCTCAACAAGAACGCATTCACCGTCCTCGACGAAAAAGAGCAACAGGAAATCAGCTTCTTCAGCGACGAGGACGCACCCGTCAGCCTCGGCGTCATCTTCGATGTTTCCGGCTCGATGAACGGCGAGAAGGTACAGCGCGCCCGACAGGCTTTGATGCGCTTCATCGACACCAGCCACACCAGCGACGAGTACTTTCTGATCGGCTT
>JALZJL010000261.1 GCA_030859785.1 Acidobacteriota bacterium | reverse complement strand
CATCCGGGCGAATCTTTCTTCAACGGACTACTCGTCGCGATTGAAGAAAACCGCTTAGTGTTTCGCCGCGAGACGAAGATGAGCAACGGACGCCTCGAAGTCTCAGTTGAGAATAAGCCTCTGCGCCAGCCGGGCGCGGTCGAAGAATCGCTGACATCAAGCACCTCCGCCGCGCCGAAGGCTGCCGCTCCGCCCGAGACGATCAAGGGTCGGGAAGATACTGTACCCGTCACTGACAAACAGTGATTCTGCTTTTCATGGCGGGACGGGTGAGCCGGAAGTCCGAACCTTGACCGCCGCCCCCTCACGACATACCTGTTCAGTCGCGCCGAGTCACAAACTCGCTCGGCACGAGTCGTTGCAAACATCAAGAGTCATTTAGTTAATCAGGCCGGGCTGACCCGTATTGTGCGGCGCGCGCATTCTAAGGAGCACTCGATTCCGAGCGGCTCTGAAGAGCGTGGGCGCGTGGCGGGCGAGGCCGGCTAATCTGCAAAGGAAAAATATGACCTACCACCAACATCCACGCTCAGCGGTGACCGGCAGAGGCACGCTCGTTCTCCTGCTCGTGTGTTCGCTGACAACGTTTGCTGACGCAGCCCGTGCGAACACGCCGTCCGCGATTGGAACTCAGACCCCGACGCCGCGCGTTCAACCGTCGCCGTCTCCGCGCAATCAGCAGACGCCCGCCACCCGCCCGACGCCTCCCAGCCCCGGCGTCTCCATCACCCCCAGTTCCACCGCTCCGCCGCCTGCCGCCTCACAGTCGAGCCAGGGTCAGCAGTACGGCCAGCCCGGATTCATCGGCGAGCCGACCAACCTGAACGTCGTTAATGCCGACATCCGCGACATTCTCAATTACATCACCGAACAGTACGGCGTGAACTTCATCATCGATTCGTCGGTGAAGGCCGTCCCGGTCACGGTCAACGTCACGGAAGTTCCATGGAACATCGCGCTCGACTCGATCCTGAGGGCGAATCGTCTGGGGGTCGAAGTCACGGGCAGCATTCTGCGCGTCGCGACGATAGAAGTGATTGTGAGTGAAGCAGCGTCGCAGCAAATCATCAGGAACTCGCAGTTGGACGCCTCGCCGCTGGTCACGGAGTTTATCCGCCTCAACTATGCGCGCGCCTCCGGCACACTCGAACAGACCGCCGGATCAAGCGGCGGGTTCTCTGGCGGCGCCGTCAACTCGCCCATTCTGGTCGCCGGTCGGCTGACCGAAGTGGCATCCGTGAGCCGCTCCGCAAGTGGCCGCGGTGCTGACGAAGGTATCCTGCCGATCATCCAGCGACGCCTGTCGCGACGCGGCGGCATCGAGGTCGACGGTCGCAGCAACACCCTGATTATCACCGATGTGCGCGAGAACATCGCGGCAATCAAGCAACTCGTGTCGCTGCTCGATCAGCCGGAGCCGCAGGTCGAGATCGAGACGCGAATCGTCATCGCCAACCGCAACTTCAGCCGCGACCTCGGCGTGCAACTTTCCGCCGCGGTATTCGGCACCACCTCTGCCGGCTCGTTCGCCACGTTGCCGAACGGAAGTTCCAACACCACCGGGTTGCAGCCCGGCGGCGTGCCGGTCGGTTTGTCCGGTATCACGCAGCCGACATCATCGCTCGGCGCGAACCTTCCGAGCACCGTGATCGGATTGACCACCGGCATCTTCGGCACCGCGCAGATCAGCGCGGCGATCACCGCCGCCGAAAGTAAAGGCCAGGCCAAGATCGTCGCCACCCCGCGTGTCACCGCGCTTAACAACCGTACGGCTCAGATCGAAGCCGGCCAGCAGATTCCAGTGGTCACGCCGCAACTCAGCGGGGGAGGCGGCGCCGTCATCTTCACGACGACCTACGTCTCCGTCCCGTTGCGCCTCTCGGTCACGCCACAGATTACCGACGCGGGCACCGTCATCCTGCGCGTCACCGCTGAGAACAACAGCATCAACACCGCGATTGCCGTGGCCGGCACGCCCGGCATCGACACGCAGCGGATGCAGACCGAAGTGCTGGTGCCTGATGGCGGAACGACCGTGGTCGGCGGTGTGCTGGCCGACAATGAAACTGAACTGCGCAACCGCACTCCCGGATTGGGCAGCCTGCCGGTGATTGGCAACTTGTTTAAGCGCCGTGCGACCTCGCGTCAGACCAACGAGATTCTGTTCTTCATCACGCCGCGCATCTACCGCCCGGACTATAACGGCAACCAGACCACCGGCGCGGTCAGCACCAGCAATCGTACGTATTCAATTGCGCAGCCGGTACCGCTCGGCAACCCGCAGAGCAATTCGGGTTCACAATCACAGTCGCAGCAGAATACTCAGCAGTTCCCCGACAGTTCGGCACCGTCATCACCGAACGGCTCTGGAGCGCGCCCCTAATGAACAGCCTCGACCGGGAAAATCATGATTAGGGGAGACCATGAGTAATTTTAAGAAAGCGCTTGGAAATATTCTTGAAAGCACTGAGGGCGCAATTGGCGTGATGCTGATGGGGACGGACGGCATCTCCGTCGAGAAGGTGATCATGCCGGGGACGGGCGTGGACAACCTTGACATCGCCGCCACTGAGATGACTTCACTCGTCCGTAACGCCCAACGCACCGGTCACAATGTCGGGTTCGGCTCCTTACGCGAACTCGTCGTGTGCATGCAAAACGCCACGTTCCTGATACGGCAAATGAGCAACGAATATTTTATCGTCCTCGCGCTTGATTCGGATGGCAACATCGGTCGCGGGCGCTTCGAGTTACGCAAGGCGGAACTTGATTTGTCGCGGGAGTTCGCATTGTGATCTTCTGGCAATGCCTTCTCCGGTTATGAAAAGAGAAGGGCGGTTCTCACACCTGTCACTCAAAGTGACAATCGAGCAGCGGCGACGCAGGCGAGGTTCAACCTCTCAAAGCGCGCCGTTGTTGTCGCTTAAGGAGTTAGCCGGAGTTAACGAACTCTTTGGTGATGCGGAACGAGCATTGCACAACTCAATGCTTGCGGAATCCGTTTCCGACCCGGTTTGAGGACATGTGCAAAAGTCTTCCAGTCCATAAGGCTGAACGAATATTGAGTTTCTATCGACTTTCACCTTTGCCTTTCACCTTATTTACTTTTGCCCTGCTACTTATTCGAGTAACAAATTCTTGTGGAGATCAAGATGAATAAATCAATCATATGCGGTGAAGTTAATCAACAGCGGCGGCACGAGCGCGGATTCTCAATGTTAGAGATGTTGATTGTCATCGCAATAATTGCCATCGTCGCGTCGTTTGCGACGATGGGCATTACCACGGCACGCGCTTCGATGCGGTTGATAGGCGCGACGCACGAATTCGGAGAGTCTTTGGAACAGGCTCGTCTTGATGCGGTTCGTCGCCGCGACACGGCAGGCACGACGAGAGTAGAAATTCTCGATAACACGAGCTACCAAGTCACGATGGACTTCAACAGTGACGGCACGGTGGACGCGCCGCGCACGATCACGCTGCCCGACGGGGCGACATTCGACAATGTCGCGGCACAAACAATTACATTCAATCTACGCGGTCGCACAATACAAACTCTTACCGCTGTTGGTTCGACTGCGATCAGTAACCAGACGGTTAGTTTCTCACTTGTCAACACGAGCATTACAGGTAGTAGTCCAGCTAACGTAACACTCACCGGCTCAGGTGACGTTACTTACACAAACGCGTTTGTTCCGGCAAACCCGAATGTCGCCGCTTTAAACAGTGTAACCAACCCATAGCCGGCACCGACTCTACGGTGAGCTGCGACGACGGCAGCGAAAGAGGATGAGCAACCTTTACCGGATCAGCCCGGGGCATACCACAAACCGTTTCATTCTCTTTCTAAAAAAGTGAACATGATGAAATCAGTCAACAAAAAACAGACGCACGGCGCACGTTGTGCCAAGTCAAAACTCGCGACCGACGAGCGTGGCTTCACGCTGATTGAGATAACGATTGCGCTCATCATCTCGATGGTTGTGGGACTCGGCTCGGCTGCAATGTTTAGCTACTCGATTAAAAACAACTCAGGCGCAAGCGAACGCACTCTGGCGGCGGCTGTCGCGCAGCATGAACTAGAGAGAATCCGTAGTGTGCCGTCATTCACCCATGTGAGCCTTGATGTCACTGCGGGAGTAAACACGACCGTCGCCAGTGCCGGACGCAACTACACGGTTAACAAAGTTGTCTGCATCACGGCGGCTTGCGGAGGCAACGCGAAGTTGAAGGTGATTACGATTACCGTCACGCCGCAGGGCGGGCAGATCGGCTGGATGCGAACCCCTGTCATCCTCACTACACAACGTTCATCTCGCACGACGGGAACTAACTGACAGCTTCCGTAGGGCTGAAGGAATCAGGCCACGGAGCGCGAGACAGGAAAAATATGCATAAACTTAAAACACCTCATTCGCCGTGCCCGGAAGGCGGCTTTTCGCTTATCGAATTGATGCTGGCGATGATGATTACTCTTGTCGTGATGGTTCTCGCAAGCACGCTGCTGGCAGGTTCGTTTCGTGTACGCTCGCGTGAAGATCGTCGTTCGCTCGCGCTTGCCGATGCGCAACGCGCGCTCAACATCATGACGCGCGAAATCGCGAATACCGGCTTCCGCTTGCCGCCCGATCTGACCTATGCCTCGGGTGCGGCGCAGATTGCATTGCCAGTCAACGGAATCATCCCGATCAACTCTAATTTGAACTCAATTCGGATCATCGCCAACCTCGATGATCCGGGCAATGGTGCTGCCGCCGATCCGGTTGTCGGGCCAACAGAAGAAAGTGAAGATGTGCGGTTTGCGATGGCGGTCAATAACGGCAGTAACTATCTTGCGCGCTACGACAACAACGTGACGAACAACAAGACGACGGTCTTAGCTGACGCCATCGATTCATTAAACTTCTACTACTACGATGAGCGGGTGAGATACACCGCCGCGACGGACGCAAACGGCCGGGTCAACGGCACGCTGACCGGCGTGCTGAACGCGGCCAATGCCGCGGAAGCTGAGGTCGCTCCGGCGCTCGCCAAGTATATCGTGATTGTGGTGCGCGTCCGGCTTCCGGCGGTCGGAACACCGAATGCAGAGGGGTATCAGCCCGAATCTAATGTGCAGCTTGTTTCCGATGTCGGGTTGCGTAACACGACATCCAGTCAGTATTAGGCGCGCGCGCCGGGTTTAGGTGACTACTACTATTTAGGTGACTACTACATGGAGTTAAATATGATGATCACAACAAGCACTGGAAAAAAGATTCGGATGTGTACTGCTTCGAGCGAGCGCGGCGCGGCGCTGATCACGATGCTATTAGTTTCAACGCTGTTACTGACCGCAGGCAGCGCGCTGATTTTAACGACGGCGAAATCGACGGTGAATGCCGTCAACGCGACCGCTGAGGCTCAAGCTTACTACGGGGCGGAAGCCGGTTTGCAGGGCGCGCTGAACGCCATCCGGCGCAATCGCCCCGCAAGCCCGGCGTTGGCTGTAGGACAAAAGATGAGCTTCCGCAACGCCGTGACCATCGCCAACTCCAACGATGTTGCGGGAGGTGATACTTCGACCGAGGCGCGACTTTCAAGGTGGCTTCCGTATAGTGACGGCACCGGAACTCCCAGTGACGCCCCGACCGCTCGCGTCAATGTCGGTAATGGTGTTCGGTATACGGTACAAATCACCGACCCGGCTAATCCGAATCGAGCCGCACTAAATGCTCTTCTGATTGCGAATCCAAACTACGTCCCGAATCGTTTACTTATCACCTCAACCGGCTTCGGTCCGCGCGGCGCCGAGAAGCGTATGCAAGCGATGGTTGATCGGGTCGCCTTTCAGTTCACCCCCAACTCAACGGTCTTTATGCGCGGCGCGACGGGAACGTCCCCTGACCCAATGACTCTTACGACCGGCAGCAGCGCCGCCAAGACATATTCGGGGGTTGATAATGCCTCCCTCAGCGCCCAACTGCCTGTCTTCGGAACCACTTCAGCCGCCGACGAAAGCATCGCGAGGGATTCTTCCAATAAGGGTACGTTCTCAAACCCTCGCGCCGAAGTTGTCACTAATTCAAGTCTCGCGTCTAATATGCCGTGGCTTGTGCCGGAAGCAAATGGGGATGCGCTGAAGGCACGCACATTCCTGGATAGCCAGGAGACGTTGGCGCTGGCGTTGGAGGAAGGTGGCGACGCTGCTCACCACCCCGCCGGCTTTGCCGGCTATACCAACGGCTTCACGTTTGTCAACGGTGACTGTAGTTTATACGGCGGCTCAGGGCTCTTGATTGTGACGGGCGAGTTGACAATGAGCGGCGGTACGAGCTTTGACGGACTTATCCTTGTGCTCGGTGAAGGTGAAGTGAACCGTAGCGGCGGCGGTGGTGGTGATATTTACGGCTCGATGGTGGTCGCCAAGTTTGACCGGACCTGGCCGGCAATTGAAGATGGCGATCCGCATCCGTTTCTTGCTCCATGGTTCGATACGAGCGGTGGCGGTAGCTCAAAATTGCAGTACGATTCGGCTGCTCTGAGTGGCGCCTTGAGTAATGTTGGCAATATTGTGGTTGGCGTGAGCGAATTCTAACCGCTGTCTTCATCAATCCTCGGCATCAGCATCATCAGCTTATTCAGCAGTCTCATAGGACTTACGCAGAGAAGAAGTGATTAACCACCGATGGACACAGATTCACACGGATTGAAGTTGAAGCCGAAACAAAGAGCCATAAATCCGAGTTCATCGGTGTTCATCGGTGGTTGATTCTCAGTTATTACGTAAGGCCTACTCTAATTGAAAATCACGCGGCGGGCAGTTTGACGTGCGGTATGCCGCGCTGGATGACTCGCTGGCGGCGGGCGACGCGGCGCGGATTCACTTTGGGATTGAAGACGGTGCGCGGGTTGGGGATCATCGCCGCGAGGAACGCCGCTTCGCGCGCGGTCAGGTTCGCCGCCGGCTTGCCGAAGTAGGTGCGCGCCGCCGCCTCTGCGCCGTAGACGCCGTCACCCCACTCGATGACGTTGAGGTAGATTTCGAGGATGCGTCGCTTCGACAGACTGCGTTCCAGAAAGTATGTGATGAGCGCCTCGCGGCCTTTGCGCAGGAATGTCCGCTCGGTCGAGAGGTAGAGGTTTTTGGCGAGTTGCTGCGTGATCGTCGACGCGCCGCGCTTGAAACTGGGCATCGCCGGAATCCAGCCCGACGGGTCGGAGTCGCCCTCTTCCTTCGCCTCCTTCGCCGCTTCGCGTTGCGCTTCTTCCCACGCCCGCTGAATCGCTTGATAGTCGAAGCCGTTGTGCGTCGCGAAGTTTGAATCCTCGCCGGCCAGTACCGCGCGTTGCAGATTTGGAGAGATGCGTTCGAGCGAGACCCACTGCTGGACACGCTTCGGCTCGCGCCCCTCGCGCCGCGCCTCGTCCGCACGCGCTTCAATCATGGTCGTCGTTTCCGGGTCGTGCGTCTGCAAGCCGGCGACCCGCGGAAACGTCACCACCTCGTACACCACCCACACGCACACCAACGCCATCACGCCCAGCACAATCGTCTTAATAATCTTCCACATGATGATTCAGAGGTTGGAATAAAGAACACGGAATACACAACACAGCATACAGAATACAGAACATCGCAGTTAATGGGCGGCTTCACCCCTGCCACGTACTTTGTCCTGCATTCCGTATTCTATCTTTCACTCATCCCTCATCCTTCATCCCTTAAGAATCCCTCATCCCTTAAGACTGATCATCTGCGCGACGATCTTCCCGGAACTCATCACGCCGGGCAGTCCAGCGCCGGGATGCGTGCCGGCGCCGACGAAGTAAAGATTGGGAACATCTTCGCTCAGGTTGTGCGGGCGGAACCACGCGGACTGCGTCAGGATCGGCTCGACAGAAAAGGCGCTACCGAGGTGACTGTTCAACGTGTCGCGGAAGTGCAGCGGGTCGATGTAGTGCTCGGTGACGATATGCTTCGATAGGTCGGGCATGTAACGCTCTTCGAGATACTTGATGATTGTGTCGCGATACGGTTTCGCCGTCACCTTCCAGTCGGTCGGGCTGCCGAGGTGTGGCACCGGCGACAGCACGTACCACGAATCGCACCCCGCCGGCGCGAGCGACGGATCAGTGGCTGTCGGGCGGTGCAGGTACAGCGAGAAGTCTTCGGGCAGATGCGTGTGTCTGAAGATTTCATCGATGTGTCCGCGATAGCGCGGCCCCATCAGAATCTCGTGATGCGCGATATTCTCGTACCGGCGGTCGGTGCCGAAGTAGATCACAAACAGCGACATCGAATAACGCATGCCTTTAACTTTGCGGTCGGTGTACTTGCGCCGGAAACGTGCCGGGACGAGATTCAAATAAGTGAATGCGACATCCGCGTTACTAACAACTGCATCGGCTTCTAACACTTCGCCGGACACGAGCCGGACGCCTTTCGCACGCCGCGTCCGGTCGTCGATGACGATCTCAGCGACCTCCGTTTCAGTCAACACCTGCCCGCCCGCATCCGTCAGCAGACGAACGAATGCGCGCACCAACGCGCCCGTCCCACCCATTGCGAACCAGACGCCTGATTCCTGTTCAAGTTTGTGAATCAGCGCATAGATTGATGTCGACTGAAACGGGTTGCCGCCGATCAACAGCGGATGAAAACTGAAGACCTGTCGCAGACGGTCGTCCTTGATGTATTGATTGACGAACGTCGCAACCGACTGGTTGGAGCGCAGCTTAATCATGTCGGGGATGACCCGCATCATGTCGCTGAAGCGCGTGAATGGTTTGTCGATTAATTCAAAGCCGGTCTTGTAAATTCGCTCGGTCGCGGCGAGAAACCGGTGGTAGCCCGCCACGTCGTCGGGGTTGAAACGGCGAATCTCGCTTAGCAGAAAATCTTTGTCGCCGTTGTAGCGGAAGACCGAGCCGTCCTCGAAACGAACGTTGTAGAACGGATCGATGGGAACAAGTTTAACGTAATCCTCGGTCTTCTTACCGGAACGCGCGAACAGTTCGTGAATCAGCCACGGCGCGGTGATGATCGTCGGGCCGCCATCGAAAACGAAACCGTCCTGCTCGTAGACGTATGCCCGCCCGCCCGCCTTGTCGCGCTTTTCGATGACCGTGACGTGGTGACCCTGCGCCCGCAGACAGACCGCCGCGTACAGTCCGCCGAACCCGCTGCCGATAACGATAATCTTCATTTGAGTATGTTCAATCTTCAACGCTCGAAACTAACAGTACGAAGACGCACCACGTGACGCGCGTTCACGTCTCAAGGGCCACGCCGCTCTGATTCTGAGCTTCAGGCTTTGAGGTCTGAGCCGAATCGAAAACCGCGCGTGCGGCGCGAATTGTGTTGCAATGAATCTCGACGGTGTCGCTGACATCCGCGGCGTAACCGCCGGACATCACCGTCGCAATTGGAATCGTTTGCGAGCGGCAGGCACGCAGCACGTACTCGTCGCGCTCGCGCAGACCGTTGATCGTCAGCGCCAGACGTCCTAGCTTATCGCCGGCATACGGGTCGGCCCCGGCCAGATAAAAGACGATGTCGGGCGCAGTCGCCAGCACGCGCGGCAGATGAAGGGCGAGCCGCGCAAGATACTCGTCGTCGCTCATGCCGTCCGGCAACTCAACATCAAGCGACGAATGTGTTTTGAAGAGCGGATAGTTCTTCGCGCCGTGCATTGAGAAGGTAAACACATCCGGGTCACCGTCGAAAATAGTCGCCGTGCCGTTGCCCTGATGCACGTCGCAATCGACGACTGCGGCGCGTTTGATGATCCCGTCGCGGCGCAGCACGCGAATCGCCACCGCCACATCATTCAGCACGCAGAAGCCTTCGCCGTGGTCGGGGAAGGCGTGATGAGTCCCACCGGCGAGGTTCGAGCCGACACCGACTTCGAGTGCCCATCGCGCCGCGTTGATCGTCCCGCCGGTCGCTAAGAACGAGCGACGCACGAGAGCCTTCGACCACGGAAGTCCGAGCCGCCGCACCTCGCGCGGCGTCAGCGTCCCGGCGCGCAGACGCGTCACGTAATCCTCTGTGTGAACAAGCAACACGTCTGCGACCGGCGCCGGTTGCGGCTCGATGACATCACGCGAATTAAGCGTGCCTTCGCGCACCAGACGGTCGCGCGCCAACTCAAACTTGCGAATCGGAAAGATGTGGCCCTCACCGATGTCGGCATAGTAGCGGGGTGTGTAAGAAACGCGCAGCATTCAGTCAGGCAGTATCGATGATTGATTTGCGGTTTTGTATTCCTAAAGCTCGCGAATCTGTGATCGATGCGAGCGTGTGAACGAAAGAATCAGGAATAGCTGGAAGGGAAGCCGGAAAGCCGCGACTAGAAAGTCTGATGACAACGTAGCTCAGTATGTCAGCGTGTGCGCTGGCGCGGGTCGAGGTATTCGCGCAAACCGTCGCCGAGAAAGTTGAATGCGAGCACCGTCAGCGCGATGGCAATGCCGGGGAAGACGAGCGCGTGCGGCGCGGCTTGCAGCGTTGCCAGATCGCGCGCCTCTTCGAGCATCACGCCCCATGACGGGGCGGGTGGCGGAACGCCCAGGCCGAGGAATGACAGCGAAGCTTCCGCCAACACCGCGCCCGCCATGCCGAGACTGGCCTGCACAATCAGCGGTTGAATCGCGTTCGGCATGATGTGGACGAAGAGAATCCGCAAATCACGTGCGCCGAGCGCGCGCGCCGCTTGAACGAAATCATACTCACGCACCTTCAAGACCTGCCCACGCAGCAGACGCGCGTAACCGACCCAGCCGATGATGCACAACGCAAAGATCAGCTTGTTCAATCCGGCACCGAGGAACGCGACCATCGCAATCGCCAGCAGCAGTCCGGGGAACGCGAGGAACACATTGAACACATAGCCGGACACGATGCGGTCAACCCACCCGCCGTAGTAACCGGCCAGCGCGCCGATCACCGTCCCGACCACCGCCGAGACGATGACCACGATCAGACCTACACGGAGCGAGATTCGCGCGCCAAACACGACACGCGAAAAGATGTCGCGCCCGGTCGCGTCGGTGCCAAACCAATGAGCGGAAGATGGCGGCAGATAGCGGGCCGTCAAGTCGGTTGCACCAACATCGTGCGTTGCAATCAACGGTGCAAAGATTGCCACCAGCACCAGCATGATGACGAAGATCAGACCGAAGAGAGCGAGACGATTCATAAGGATTCGTGGGCTGTAGTTAACAACAAGATAGTTTACGCAATTAGCTGTTGCCTGTAGCCGGGAGCGCAGGCATCTTGCCTGCCATGAGCGCTCAGGGCGCGAACAGTTGTGACTCGCCAAGATGCCCGCGCTCCCAGCATAAGCGGTGGCCTCATCACATCGCTGCTGGTTTCAAGAGACTCTGATGCGGGGGTCGAGCCAGCGATAGATCATATCCGTCAGCGTGTTGGCGGCAATGTATGTCACGCTGATGAACAGCACGCAGCCCTGCACCAAACGGTAGTCGCGCTTGCCGATGCCGTCGTCAATCAGCAGCAACCCCAGTCCCGGCCAGTTGAAAATCTTTTCAGTGATGATCGCGCCGGCGAGCAGCACGCCGACCTGTAAACCGAGAATCGTGACGACCGGAATGAGACCGTTCTTTAAGACATGCTTGTAGACGACGACGCTTTCGCTGAGACCTTTGGCGCGCGCCGTGCGGACGTAATCTTCGCCGAGTTCTTCGATTACCGACGAACGCACCATCCGCGTCAGCAGCGCGGACAGCGCCGCGCCGAGCGTGACAGCGGGCAGGATAATATCAGACCACTCGAAACGCCCGGACGGTGAAAGCCAGCCGAGCCAGACCGCGAAGATGAAAATCAGCATCGGCCCCATCACGAAACTCGGCAGACTGATGCCGATCAGCGCAACCACCGAAAGGATGTTGTCGAGTGGCTTGCCGCGGTTCTTTCCTGAAATCACGCCAAGCGGAATCGCAATCGCCACCGCGACCAACAGCGCCGCGACAGCGAGTTGAATCGTCGCCGCGTAACGCGACAGAATCAAATCGAACACCGGGCGGTCGCTGCGAAACGAGCGCCCCATGTCGCCGCGCAGAAGGTTGCGCCAATAATCGACATAACGGTTGTCAGTGCCGTGCCAGATGAAACCCCGTTCGTTGCCTTCGGCGTCAGCTTTGAAGGAAAAGAAAAATGCTGGCCGGTCAAGGCCGTGCTTGCGCCGAAACTGTGTGATCTGCTCCGGCGTCGCCTGGTCGCCGAGAATGGCCGTCGCCGGGTCGCCCGGCACGAGTTCAATCAGCAGCGTGACGAGAGAGACGACCGTCCAGACGACGAGCACCAAAATCACCCCGCGGCGCAAGATGTCGAGAATCTTGTGCTTCATTAGAACGATGCGAATAGACGTGTGAGATTTGAATGCAAGATGGAACTACGGCGAGGATAATAACACTAAATTGAAGCACACAAGAATGGTCTATCAATGGAAGTCCTCACCGCAGAGACCGAGGAGCCGAGCCGCAGAAGGAGCGCAGAGAACTAACAGTTCAACTCTCTGCGCTTTCTCTGCGTGGCTCTCTCTGCGCCTCTACGGTGAAAGTTGTTGGCGCAACCATCACGTCACGAATCACCGAGTGTCCCAATGTCATGTGTTTCGTGAATTCAACTTGTAAGTGCAACTCGGTTAACTGCTCAGAGGACGCCGGTTAGTGTCTCCGGTTAGGGGCATAACTGTTGCAGGCAAAAGGGCTTCAAAAACAGTCGAGCGACCTTACCGCT
>JALZJL010000209.1 GCA_030859785.1 Acidobacteriota bacterium | reverse complement strand
TCTCGACTTCCCGCACGAACGAAGAGTAGTTGACAACGCCGGAACGAATTAATTCTTTGACGGCTTCTCTGCCTTTGCTGATTTCGCCGCGCGGATTGTTGACGGTAAAATCCTCGGCGCAAAGCGTTTCTAATGCTTGAAAATCTTTTAGCCGAATAGCTTCGGCTTGAGCGAGGTCGAGCTTTCTGATTTCCTGTTCCAGCGCATCGTTGTGTTTCGCATTCTGTCCTAACATCAAACCGGGTGCGACGAAGGTCACAACTGCTGCGAGTAGAATCAACCTCATAGTTTCACTCCTCTTGGACGAATTATTTTTGCAAGTCCCAAACACCAAGCACCTCTGAATCAACATCTTGCCTTCTGTCCGCCAACTTCTTCAGGAACTCAGGGTCTCCGAGTTTCGCTGTCTTGAAAAGTTTTGTCCTGTCTCCGAAGTTCGTTGGGAAAGAGAACCTGCTGTAGAAGATTGCTGTTGTCGGGACCAGAGCCATGCGCGACAATGATGGAGAGGCGCACCGGCTATCGCATCGGACACGCGACAAATCGCCGTTCATCGGACATCGCCAGCCGCAACAGCAGCGAACACTATCACGCTCGGTGCGGAGTTGCGCTATAATCCCGGCTCACTTCATAATTCACGGAACAAGCTTCAAATATAAATTCAAACGATAGACATCACCGGAGACCTGTGACTCAACGACTGCTGATTGCTGACGATGACACCGCGATGCGCCTCCTGTTAGCGGAATACTTCCGACGGCTCGGTTACCAAGTCGAGGAAAAGGAGAACGCCGAGGACGCCCTCAAGCCGGCGATGTCCGGGGCTTTCGACTGCTTCATCTTTGATGTGTCGATGCCGGGCATGAGCGGACTCGAACTGCTCCGGCACGTGCGCGACCGTGGCGTGCAGACGCCGGCGCTGTTTCTGACGGCACATGATGAAGTGGACGACAAGGTGGCGGGCTTTCAGGCCGGGGCCGACGACTATCTGGCGAAGCCCTTCAGTCCGCGCGAATTGGAGGTGCGGGTCGAGGCGCTCTTAAGGCGCGCGGCACGCTTTCCGCCGCCCGCCGAGACCGCCCCGACGCCCGTCGCAGACCGCCTGGAGATTGGCGAATTGGTGGTTGATAAGCGCCGCCACGAAGTGACACTGGCCGGTGCGCGGGTTGATTTAACGCCGCTCGAATTTCACATTCTTGAGCGGTTGGCGAGTGAGCCGGGGCGGGCGTGGTCGCGCAACGATTTGCTCGACGAAGTGTGGAGCACCGAATATGAAGGTTATCAACGCAACGTCGACCCGCACATCAACCGTCTGCGGCGGAAGATCGAAGCCGATCCGCAGAACCCGCGCTACGTTCTGACAGTGCGCGGTGTCGGTTATAAGCTGAACGAGTCGCCGTGATTAGTGATAGTGATTTGCCATTGCGCGTAGCCATCGCAACACGAAAGAGACTATGTTGGTTTTCATCATCACCGCCGTGCTGCTTGCGATCTGGTTCTTCTGCTGGATGTTCCTTGGCAAGACCGGCTTCATACATATGCTACTCCTGACCGCGATTAGCACGGGCGTGGTGCAATTGGTCGCCAACCACCGCTCCGGGCGTTACTGAGCGGCGATGCGCGGACGCGCTCCCGTTCGTTCGTTAACGCCACGGCCCGAAGTTTCGCGGCAACAACACGCGCTGCCGGCGCATCAATTAACAGTTACATTCAAATCGGTTGCGCCGCCGCCCCCGTCGCATCAACAATTTCACATCTCATATATTTTTAAGGAGCTGAGCCGATGAACACTTTGCGCTTTTTGCGGGCGACCCCGATCAAAGCTCTAACCGTCATGCTGGCGTTGTTGTTCTGTGCTTCGTCTGCCGTCCGGGCGCAGAACGACGCGCGCCGCCAGACGGTCGCCATCACATACCCGCTCGACCAGGCGGTGACGGTCAGATTTCAAGGCACGACGCGCCTGCCGCGGATCAGCGGCGAGGCCAAAGTCAGACGCACCGGACGCCGTGGCACGCGGGTCGAGATGGATCTGAAAAATCTTCCGCGCGCCCTCGAACTCGGCGGTATTTACACGACCTACGTATTGTGGGCGATATCACCCGAAGGACGGGCCGACAACCTCGGCGAGATTAAGCGGAGCGGTAGTTTCATCATCAACTCGAAGGTCGATGTGACGACGCCGCTCCAAACCTTCGCGATGCTCGTGACCGCTGAGCCGCACTTTCTGGTGCGCGGGCCGAGCCGGATGGTCGTCCTGGAAAACCTTCCGCCGCGCGACCCCGGCAGTGCCGATGTGGCGACGGTCAATGTTCAATACCTCGGCAACACCAGCGACTACTTTAACGATTCGCGTGTGCCCGAAGTGGCCGACCGCGATTACGTCAAAACACCGGTCTCGCTGCTCGGCGCACGTCAGGCCGTCAACCTCGCGCGCTACGCAGGGGCTGAGCGTGACGCTTCAGCCGAACTCACAGAGGCCGTGACGCAACTCGAACAGGCCGAGAACGCCTGGCGTCTGCGACAGTCCGAAGAAGAGGTCGATGCGTTGGCGCGACGCGCGACCAGCCTCGGCGCGCGTGCCGAAGAGACGGCTGAGGCGCGTCTCGCGGCGCGCAAGCGGCGTGACGAAATCGCCCGCCGCGATGTCGCCGTGCGCGAGGCCGAAGAGACTGTGGCGTCTTCCACCACACAGATTGCCGATCTGCGTGCCGCACTCGAACGCGAGCAACGCGCGCGCGAAATAGCCGACCGCGATGCTTCTTCATCCAATCAGCAACTCCGTGACTTGCGCTCGGAAGTGGCACGTCTGCGCGATGAATTGCAGACGGTGCGTGCAGAGTCCGATAATGCCCGAATCAAATTAGCTCGCATTGAAGGAGAGAGAAGTGTTGAGCAAGCGCGGCTGGCCGCCGAGCAGCGCGCGACGAAACAGCGCGCGGCGCTTGCCACTTTGAAGCAGACACTGGCGCGCTTTGGCACGGTGCGTGAGACGGAGCGCGGGCTGGTCGTGGTGTTGCCGGAGACTCTCTGGTCAGGGGCGCGCCTTGCCGAGTTGTCGCCGAAGTCCGCCGCGACGGTTGATCCGCTGGCAGCGCTACTCGCCAACTACCCGGATTTTCAGATCGTCATCGAATCGCACACCGACGGGCGCGGCGACCAGACGGAGCTACAGAATCTCACACAGAATCGCGCCGAAACGTTGGCCGCACGGCTGGCTTCATCCGGACTCGACAACACGCGTCTGCAAGCGAACGGGATGGGTGCCCAAAGTCCAGTCGCGCCGAACACCACCGCCAGCGGTCGGACGCGCAACCGTCGCACCGAACTGACGTTGATTCCCGTCCCGACCACCGAGTCGAGCGCGACCGGCGCGGCGAACGAAAATTAACGAAAGACGTGGGCGGGGTGATGCGTAGAGAGGCAAGGCGCAACGCACGTCTGCCACACGTCACGCGACGCGACGCCGCGGCTATAGATTATGTCGCTGCTTGAAGTCTTGCAGTTGATCGGCTACAGCATGGCGGCGGCGCTCCCGCTGTGGTTGGGCGAATTGCTGTGGCGGCGGCGCCATGCGCTTAATCGAATCGAGCGCGTGCTGCTTGCTTTGGCGTTCGGGATGGGGGCGTGGCACGCCAGCAACCTCGTCCTCACGCTGCATGTCGTGCTCGGCCTTGATGCGCGGCGATGGTCGACGCTGCTGCGCGTGGCCGATAGC
>JALZJL010000196.1 GCA_030859785.1 Acidobacteriota bacterium | reverse complement strand
GCCTGGACGTGGACGGCGTCAACCGGCGACGCACGTGCTTTGCAGAAGGCTGCCGTCAATGATCGGATTGCGGCCACTTGGTATTCATCCACCAGCTTCACCATCGACGTGAATTTAACTGACGGTCGAACACACCAGATCGCGCTCTACTGTTTGGATTGGGACAATGGCGGGCGGGCGCAGACCATCGAGATTCTCGATGCCGCGAACAACGCGGTGCTCGACAGCCGGAGCATCTCAGCGTTTACACAAGGACAGTATGTGGTGTGGAATCTGATGGGTCAGGTCAGGATCAGGGTGACGAGAACGGCGGGCCCCAATGCGGTGGTCAGCGGATTGTTGTTCCATCCGTGAGGTATTAACACTCCGCCCGCAGTCTCCATAGTCTCTCCTGCAAATGGAGCGACGTTCACGGCGCCAGCCACCGTGACGATCAATGCCACGGCATCAGACACAGATGGCACAGTGGCGAAGGTCGAGTTCTTCCAGGGTGTAACCAAACTCGGTGAAGATGCAACCGCGCCTTACAGCTTCACATCGGGCAACGTCGCCGCGGGCACGTACTCGTGGACTGCAAAAGCGACGACAAGAGCATTTTGTCATTGGCGCGCTGACTTTCAACAACGGCGATGCAGCGATCGAAGCGCGGCTTGAACTGCCTGGAAGCAGGGGGGCGGTGATGGTGGGTCTTGCGGTACTGGGCGAGTTGAGATGATGTTAACGGTAAGCGCGGTGGGCAGTGGGCCAGTGACGAGGTGGCGGTAATGAGCCAATCAACATCCCAGTGTTACATCAAAATATGGCGGTCGAAAGGGTTAAGATAGGGTTATCGAGTTTTCACCAAAAGCCAAAGTTGTCATAAATTGTGCGCCGCACAACAAACATCAAGCTTGACTGGGACGATCCTTTCTTTGCTTTCCTCGACCGAGGAATGATGGTTTTGGTACAGGTAAGGAGTGACACCATGCGTCACCTGACCAGGCTGGGGCCTGCGCTAGTGCTTTTCACTTTTCTGCTTCTTCCGTCTCCAACTCGCGCCTCTGATATTGTCATCACAAGCGGTGCTTTGTCTGTCACGGGTATCACCGGTGGTCCCGTTTTCTCAATGGCCGGGCAGGACTTAGCTGTTGCCGGCGTGGGGGGCATGGGCCGAGTTGAAGCTGCACGACTCTGCCATCCGTGCTTTGCCGGTGATCGTATATGGCTGCTTAGTCGCTTCGAAGACGATCTCGGCGCGGGGCCAGCAGTGATTGATAACATCGACTATGCGCGACTGATTTACCGTGGATCGATGGTTTTCGGGACGAATACGTTTGTCACACTTCCGTTTGATGATTTGCCTTTGCTCACACTCACTGCGTCATTCACCTTCGGTGGCACGATGTTAGGATTTACGCCAACTTCAGAGCTCATTTTCTCACGAGGGATATCGGGGCAAGGAATAGCGATATTAAAGATTGATCGCGATATCTCTACCGGCGGGTACAACTTTAGGAGCATTACATATGAAGTTGGTACTCCGATTCCTGAGCCGACCACGTTGCTTTTGCTTGGCGCAAGTCTAATAGGAATCACAGCAATAATTCGCCGACAGCGCAAAGCTAACAAAAGCGGTTGATGTAAATCATAGGTGCAAAGCCAGGGGAGTTGAAAACCAATTATTCCATCCAGCACTATCTGATTACGTAAGCCAAGTTAGTTTCACACCTCGCATCAACAACGAAAGTCTCGTTGCCGCCCATTCGAATCAAGACCGGCTCCGATGAGCAGAGCTAATCTTTCAATCGTCACGTTACCCAGCGTGCTGACGTCCGGCGCTTGATTCCCACATCAACCCCACCGTTTCAATTAGACTGGAGAAAAAAACCATGCCCGAACTAACCGGCGCGATTATGACGAGCAGTGCAGTAGAACAGTTACCTTATCCGGGACGCATCGTTAAGCGCAAAGAGAAAGATAAAACAATTGTCGAAGCCGTTCAGCGCCGACTCAACGAGATGGGCTGCGGCCCCGTCGATACGGACGGCGATTACGGTGAAGAGACCGAGAAAGCCGTTAAACTGTTTCAGATTCGTTTCCCTGACGCCGACGGGCAACCGCTCAAAGTTGACGGCGAGATCGGCACACTGACGTGGTCGCGCATGTTCGGTTCGCAGACCGTGCCGGTCACCAACATCGCGGCGAGCGACTTGCTGGCGCGCGTCGTCGAAAAAGCCAAGACTCAGATCGGGATCATGGAGCAACCGTCCGGCTCGAACCGCGGCCCCGAAGTCGACCAGTACGTGACGTGCTGTGGCCTCGACCCGAAGGGTAAGTTTGCGTGGTGCGCGGCGTTCGTCTATTGGTGTTTCGACCAGGCTGCAAAAGACTTAGCCCGCAAGAATCCGGTTGTCAAAACCGCCGGCGTGTTGGCGCATTGGAATGGGGCGGGGCCCCAACCGGGCGCCACGCGCATCACCAAGCTGAAGGCGACCAACAATCCTTCGCTCATTAAACCCGGACACATCTTCATCATCGACTTCGGCAAAGGCGCCGGTCACACCGGCCTGGTCGAACAAGTGACCAGCGGCAAACTGGTGACCATCGAAGGCAACACCAACGACGGCGGCAGCCGCGAAGGCATCGGCGTCTTTCGGCGCACACAGCGCAAGATCGCACAAATCAACAAAGGTTTCATCGAATACGCCTGATCGTTGCTGAAGCGTCGCCGACGACTGTCGAATCGAATTCTTTGTTCGACGTAGGTAGAGGCCCGAAGACCATGAGATGAGACGCAGATGAACGCAGATTCAATGGATTGTTTTTCTGATCCGCGTTCATCCGCGTACATCCGCGGCCTTCTTTTTGTCTCCCCGACTGAGCCACTACCCTCTAACATGATCGCGCCTGGCTGATTGCTGAACGGTGGCCGATTTGATCACTCGACGATGAGCAGCACGTCGCTCGCATTCACGGTGGCGCCTATTTGTGTGTGAATCTCGACCACGTTCCCGTCCTTCGGTGACTTCATCTCGTTCTGCATCTTCATCGCTTCGACCACCACCAGGCCGTCGCCCGTTGCGACCGCCGCGCCCACCGAGACTAAAACGCGCACGACTTTACCGGGCATCGGCGCAATCAATGATACTCGTCCGCCCGTGTCCGGGCCGGAACTCTTGGCGTCGCGCAGACGCTTCGGATCGCTCAGCGCGACGGCGAACGTATCGGCCCCGACGCGCACTTGATACGCGCCACGTTGATTGCCCGTCGTGTCGACGCGGCATTCATAAACCCGACCGTCAACGATGAACAGATAGACGCCCGTCTCCGGCTCGTGCGCGACGAGATCATAATGACGGTCATCAATCTCCGCCGTCACGTGCTCACCTTCGCGCCGTACATCCAGCGTGTGGCACTGGTCATCAGTCTGTGCGGTTAGTTTCATCGATCAAGATTAAAAAGAAAGGCCGGGCGAGTGTGGCCGTGCTCTTCCGAGTTAGCGGTTGACGATTGAAGCGACGACCACACACAGCCCATCAGCCCCGGTTATTGAGGAGTGCCGCGCGCCCGGCCAGACGCCAGCGGCTGGTCGGCTGGTCGGCGTCGCTCATCTGCGGCGCGCGTGGCGTGTGCTGTTGATAGTGAAGCGCAGCAGCGATAGCGGCGAGGTCACGCGCGATGGTCGCTTCGTCGCTCGCGCCGTCGTTGTTGACCACCGCGACACGGACGGCGGCGCGGCGTTCGTTAAAACGTTCGATGAAACCCGTGTCGAGACGGCCTTCGATGAACTCGGTATCGCGGACGATTTCGCGGAAGAAGGGCAGCGTCGTTTTGATGCCGTCGACGGCGTATTCACCGAGCGCGCGGCGCAGGCGTTCAATCGCTTCGCGGCGGGTGCGTCCCCAAGTGGCGAGCTTCGAAATCATCGGGTCGTAGTAGATCGACACTTCAGCGCCCGCGTAGACGCCGCCGTCGTCTCGCACGTGCGGCCCCGCCGGAACACGCAACGCCGTGATGCGGCCCGGCGAAGGCAGGAAGTTGTGATTCGGGTCTTCCGCATAGACGCGGCACTCGATGGCGTGCCCGTGCCAGCGGACTTCGGCTTGCGTGAAAGAGAGCGGAGCGCCGCTGGCGACCGTAATCTGTTCGCGCACCAGGTCGATGCCAGTCACGAGTTCGGTGACCGGATGCTCGACCTGCAAGCGTGTGTTCATCTCAAGAAAATAAAACTCCCGCGTCAGGTCAGAGACGAGAAACTCAATGGTTCCGGCTCCGACATAGTTGACCGCGCGCGCAATTCCGACGGCTGCCGCACCCATCCGTTCACGAAGGTCCGGGTCGTTGATCGGCGACGGACATTCTTCGATGACCTTCTGGTGGCGACGTTGGATCGAGCATTCGCGCTCGCCGAGGTGGACGACATGACCATGCGTGTCGGCGAAAATCTGAATCTCGATGTGGCGCGGGCGGGCAATTGCTTTTTCAAGGTAGACCGCGTCATCGCCGAATGCCGCCGCCGCCTCGGAGCGCGCCGCCGCGTAAGCCGAAGCCATCTCGCCTTCTGCCGCGACGAAGCGCATGCCTTTACCGCCGCCGCCCGCCGTGGCTTTCAACATCACTGGATAGCCGTACTGCGCCGCTGTGTCGCGCGCCGCCTCGTATGAATCGAGCGGTTCGACGGTGCCCGGCACGACCGGCGCGCCCGCCGCCATCGCCGCGCGGCGCGCATTCATCTTCGATCCCATTAACTCCATCACTGCCGGCGGTGGCCCGATGAACGTCAGTCCGACAGCGGCGGCGGCGCGCGCGAAGTCAGCGTTTTCGGCGAGGAATCCATAGCCGGGATGAACTGCCTCCGCGCCGCACGCGCGTGCCGCTTCGATGATGCGTTCGATACGTAGATAACTATCGATGGATGGGGCCGCGCCGATTAAATATGCTTCATCGGCGAGGCGGACGTGCAGCGCCGCTGCGTCCGCCGCGGAGTAGACCGCGACCGGCACGATGTCGAGTTCGCGGCATGCACGGATGATGCGCACCGCAATCTCGCCACGGTTGGCGATTATGATTTTGCGAAACATGAAAACAAAGGCAGCACAGGACGGGCGGCAAGGAACAATCGAGAAGCAACGCGCGGCACTTCGAGTCAGTGGTTTGAAACAACCGGCGAACAGCTTTTAGTTTTGAGTTTTCGGTTTTCAGCTTAAAACTGAAAACTCAAAACTGTCTACTTGTCGCGTCACCTGCCGTCGCATTCAGACGACCACGGCGTTGCCTGGTTGCTGCGGTTGAAATCGCACCACGATGCGCGAGCCGGGAACGTAGTCGGATTGGCGCAGGTGTTGATCCTGATTGAGTGTCTGCGAGGATTCATACTCGACACCGCTGATGCTGTAACTGAAGAAAATATGCATGATCGTTCCCGCCTCGTCGGTGGCAACGTCGAAGATCGTGCCTTCGGTAATACGCCCGGCGCGTAGAAGTTGGGCGCGTCGCGCGTCTTCGCCGTCCACTTTTTTACGCCGTAAGATGTTAAATATTCCCATGCTGAAATGCTCAATCTAAAGAGTGCTGTTTTTTGTTTTAGCGGGTGTTGGCGAAGTGCGTGCGGGTAACGGCGACGACTCGACCGGAAGTCCGTCACGAATTCTGATGTCGTCGGTCGTGTTGAAAACTTCGTCTCGTCCCGGCAATACTATTTCGTAGTTAGTTAGCGAAAACCCCTGACCCGGCGTGTCGTCCGTGTTCCTGTCCCGTGCGGATGAGACGGCACGCAGCCGTACCGACCCGATGCGTCGCCCGCGCCCTTTGGCGTTCGCCGGCGGAATCGACGCGAGGTTAGCTTCGGGCTTGTAAGAGCCGGATTGCAGCGCGTCAATCACCCGCGCGACCGAACCATCCTGGTCATCGGGAAGTTGTTTGCTCAATTCCTCGATGCTCGCCGGCAGCGTCCCGTGAATCGCTTTGTACGCAAGCAGCACACGGTCAATCCGATGGCGCACCGCATCGTCGGCTGCCTGCCGCGCCAGTTCACGCTGCCGCAGACGTTCAGGGATGGTGACGGCAGTCAGCAGTGTGACGCCGAACACGACCGCCACCGACATCGCCAACCCGGCGCGCGCCGCCGCCAAGCCGAGGTGCCGCGTCGGGTCGCGCCGCATTTTCAGGTAAGCGATGATGCTTGCCCACACGACGAGCACGGATGTTGGCAGCGCCAACCACTTCAAGTTCCACGCCGCTGTTTCGCCCGCCGCAATCAAATCCCAGAAACTGAACGATGAAGATTTGCGCTCGAACAGCGCGACGAGGGTGCTGATTGAAAAGACCGCGAGGAGAAGCATTCCGCTCGCGCCAATCATCAGCGCGCGAATGTACGATGGCAGCTCGCGCGCGGGACGCGCCAGCGGTGGGCCGACCGCGAGCGCGCCGCATGTCGCGCAGGCTTCGAGTTGCAGGTCGGCAGAAAGTTTAGAACCGCAACAGGGGCAAGTAGTCAACTTTAGTACACCTCACGTGAAGGATAGGGACAAGATGCCGAACCCAGCTTGAAAAGTTAAGAGGATGTCGATGCGCTGCCGACGGCTTTGGCCGGCATGTGCCGTGGCTCAGCGCCGGGGTTTGACGCAGGCCCGGCGGGCGAGGATGCTTCGATATTTTTCGACAAAGGCGAGATGACTGCGTTCTCGTCCGGATGCGCGACCCGTTCGGCGTTCGTGACCTCGCGCCAGGTGTGATACATCCGGTGTGCAAATGTCCAATAAGAACCGACCGCGAGAATCCAGAGCACTGCCGGCATTCGATTGGCGAACAGACTGGATGAGCCGGGGTGCGTCGAGAGCGCGCCGATAATCAATAGCACGACGCGCTCAGGCCGCCGCAAAAAGCCCACTTCGCACTTTGGTATCAAACTCTCTGCGCGTGCGCTGGTGTAACTGACGAGGACCGACCCCATCATCGCCGCCCCGGTCAAAAATACATTGAGTGTTGAGTGGAACTCCGTGTCGCGGGCGTAGAAGATCATCAAGCCGACGAACACGACCATGTCAGAGAGGCGGTCGAGCGATGAATCGAGGAAGCCACCGAACTTCGTCACACGCCCCGACAGACGAGCGACGCTGCCATCAAGCATGTCGAACAAATTGGCAACGATCAGGATGACGCCTGCCCAAAAGAAGTGGCCGAAGCCGAAGAGCAGGCCGCAGAGGATATTGATGGAAACACCGATGACTGTCAGCACGTTCGGGCTGATCGAAGCACGCGCCAAGCTATGCACCATCGCGTTGATGATTCGACCCGCGCCGCGTCCGATACTCGCCCCGAACAAATGGTAGCCTTTCTTCTCTAACGGTCACAATGATGATAGACGGCAACAGCATCGAGTTATAGCCCGCCCACTCTAGTGACCAATCATAGGGACGCGCCAAACGGCTTGTCAAGGAATGTGTTCCTCGACCTGCTGCTTCAAATCGTCGCCTCGTCTTTAACCGCTTGTTCGGCTGCCATCGCCTTATCGTGAAGCGTCGTCAAGCGTCTGATTTCAAACGTCCGTGCGCCGGCGGGCGTCCGCACCACGACTTCGTCGCCCTCTTCTTTGCCCATCAGACTTTTGCCGACTGGCGAGGTGGTCGAGATCAGCCCGGCCTGCGGGTCGCTCTCCTCCGGCGTGACCAGCCGGTAGGTGACCTCCTCCTCGCGCTCCCCGTCGTAAAGAACGAGAGTTGAGCCGTAGGCCGCTGTGTCGTGCGGGACTTTCGACAAGTCAATTGAAGCAATCTCGCGGATGCGTTGACGCAGTTGTCCGATGCGCGCTTGCAGAAACTGTTGACGGTCGAGCGCGGCGCGGTACTCGGCGTTCTCGCGCAAGTCGCCGTACTCGAGGGCACGCTTAATCTCCTTCGGGAGATGCACGCGTAACTCTGTGTCGAGTTCTTCCAACTCCGCTCGAAGCCGGTTCTTAATATCCTCTGTTACGTCAGTCACGTCAGTTCCTATCTCAATCGCCCATCATATGCGACGGGTGACGACGATCTAAATACGGTGGAAATTACGGCATCGGGTGTGCCGCTAACCAAGACTATATTGCTGACACTCATCTTTGCAATATCAATCACAGGCCCAGACTCTGCGGATCAGAAGTCCGGGCCGGTCATCTCTTGATGCGCCTGGTAACTTTAAGACTTCTTGCAAAAGTAAAAAATCAGTTTGTTTAGAGGCTTGCTTGCGCCCGCCGTTGCCCGTGACATTTAACCATGCACCGGCGGGCGCGAGCCAAGCCTCTCAACATGACAATTGATTTTTGCGAGAGGCGTAATTTACTGACAAGTATCACTGTGATGATACTCGTACTCGTTCGGTGCCCCGAACGAGATGCCGACATCACGCGCCGTGCGGACGAGTTGGCTGTCCGGCGGCACGGTTTTGAGGCTGCCGGTCGCTTGCGAAAGCGGCACGGTGACGATGTTGGCCGCTTGCAGCGCGACCATCACGCCATGCTCGCCGCGCTTGATGGCGCGCACCGCCGTCGCGCCGAAGTTGGTCGCGAGCATCCGGTCGAAGGCATTCGGAGAGCCGCCGCGCTGGAGGTGACCGAGCACCACACACCGCGTCTCCTTGCCGGTCAGACGCTGGATTTCGTAGCTACACAAATTGCCGACCCCACCGAGCCGCGGGGCGCTGTCGCTAGTGCCCGCCTCGATGTACATCTCGGACCTACCCAACTGCTTCGCGCCTTCCGAAACGACGATGATACTGAACTGTGAGCCGCACCGGTCGCGGTCGCGCACCTTCTCCGCGACTGCCTCCATCGAGAAGGGAATTTCCGGAATCAGAATCACGTCCGCCCCACCGGATACGCCCGAATGCAGCGCGATCCATCCGGTGTGCCGCCCCATTACTTCGAGAATCATCACCCGGTCGTGAGATTCAGCGGTGGTGTGCAGACGGTCGAGCGCCTCGGTCGCGATGTCGAGCGCAGTCACAAACCCGAATGTTAACTCGGTCGCCGCCAAGTCGTTGTCAATCGTCTTCGGCACTCCGACGACGGGAAAGCCGAGTCGGTCGAACTCGGCGGCAATCGCCAGCGTCCCCTCGCCGCCGAGCACGATCAGGCCGTCGATCCCCAATCGTTCAAGATTCCGCACCGCTTCCTGAAAAATCGCTATCGGCTTGGTTGACTCGCCGCCGGGTTCGCGGACGATGAAACTGCCGCGATTGCGTGTGCCGAGAATCGTGCCGCCGCGTGGCAGCAACCCGCGCACGTTCGATGGTTTGAGTTCGCGCGTCACCGTCTCGCCAAGCAATCCCTCGAAGCTGTCTTCGATACCGATGACACGCATCCCATATTCGCCGACCGCAGTCTTCACCGCGGCACGAATCACCGCGTTCAACCCGGGCGCGTCGCCCCCACCCGTTACGATGCCGATGGTTTTAAGCATAACCTTACTGAGTGATGAATGATGAATATGAGTGATGAATGATGAGTGATAATGTTTTACTCAACCGTCGCAACTTGCGGAGTCCCTCGCACAATTCTTTTGTGATCCGGCTGATCGGCGATGTCGTGGATGTCTTTGTAAGCGATTTTGCCGTCTTTGTCCACGATGAAAACTGTGCGTCACGGAAACGCCGTCCTTCTCTTGGTGAGTGCCGAAGTTCCACGCGGCCTCGCCCTTCGTTGCGCACTTTATGCCTTAGCGGGAAACTATTTCGAGCGCATGCGCAAGCAGTCCGCCGCTTGATCGTTCATGCTGCATAACATTGAAGGATGTGATCGAGGGTTGCAGGTGTTAATGCTGCCTGACCGCGAAAGAGCGGACGGCATTCGGCGAGCACTGGCCGAGATTCAAAGTGCTTGCCGGAGCGGTGATACATTTCATAAGATGAACTCGAGAGGAAATATGAAAATACCAAAACTGATGACCGCCGTGTTCGTGCTTCAAATCATCACCGTGCTCGGCCAGGATGGAGCTTGCCCGCACAAGGATAATACTACAATGCCGACGACGAAAACGGAGCGGGCGCAGACCGGGACGTGGGGCGGGCAGGGCGCTCGTCTCGATGTCATTGAGGGCGGCGGAACCGTTGAGTTTGATTGCGCCCACGGCACGATCAGCGAGCCGCTGGTGCCGGACGAAAACGGACACTTTGAAGTCAGAGGGACATACGTCAGAGAGCGCGGCGGGCCGGTGCGGATCGGCGCGGAAGAGAAGGGCCAGCCCGTGGTTTACATCGGCGACTTGAGCGACCAAAAGCTGCTGACGCTAACGATCAAACTGGCGGACTCTAAGGATGTGGTCGCCACGTACACAGTCACGCACGGGAAAAACGCACGTCTGCGGAAGTGCCTCTAAAGCGGCGTGTGGCATTCGACGCTGTTGATAGCCGTTCTAGCGACGGCTTCGGTTTCAGCGCGGTAAGGCGCCGGCGCGGGCAAGTCGCCCCAGCATGTGCCCGAAGTAATAAAGAGAGGCGGGAGTTGGCAATGTCAACTCCCGCTTCTCTTTCCGTGTGTAATGAGATTCGTCCGGCGAAGAGGTGGCAACTATCTTACCGTCTCTTCGCCGAGCGCGGTAACGACTCGGCGTCGTTTAGTGACTGGCCTTCGCGCGCCGCCGTTTAGCGGCCGCCGCCCCGATCAGTCCCGTCCCCAACAGTACCATCGTCGCCGGCTCCGGGATCGGGTCGCCACCCGCAGGCAGCACGTTGATGACGAAGTCCTGCGTTGCGAGGGTGTTGTTGTCATTCTCGGGGTCGCCGCCAATCACCGAGAATGACCCGGTGTAAGTGCCCGGTAGCGCCGCCAAAGACGCAATCACGTCGAAGAAGGCGACCAGCCCGGTGCTATCCCCGTTGTCGAGGAAAGCCGGCACGTTGGCGAAGAACGCGGTGTCGTCCGTACTCAGCCCGACCACGTTCAAGGTGATCGACGTACCGTTGATGAACTGTCCCGGCTCCCCGCCGTTTGACAGTGACCCACTGAAGGTCACGGTGCCGCCGGCGGCGACCGTCTGCGACGCGTCGAGCGTCAGGATGATTGGGTCGGCCTTGGCGGCCACCGGAGCAAGCAGGAACAGCGCCAGCGCCGCCACCGCGAGTAACAGTTTGTTGTTGTGCATGAGGTGTACTTCCTTTTCTTCCATTATGGAATGGTGACACGTTTGGTGCTGGTGAAGGTGCCGCCCGTGTAGGTGCCGCCCAACGTCAGCGTTGAACTCGCGCCCGGCGACGAGTTAGTAAAGTTAACTGTGAACGGGCCTGCGGTAGCGTTCGGTGCGATGTTGCCTAAGGCTTGCGGCAACGGCGCGCCGTTGGTGGCACCGAGTTTGGCCGTTGTCAACATGACGTTGGTAGCCATCGCCGTGCCGGTATTTTGGACACGGTAGGTGGCCTGAACCGTTGTCGCGTTCAAGCGCGCCAGCGTTGAGGTCACGACCAACCGCACGTTGCCGCATGGTGTCGTGCAGGACGGAGCACTGGTGGTGATGTTCAGCTCCCAACCCAGGTTGATGTTGCCAATGTCGCCACCGACATCGTCAACCACGTAGAGGCTCCACGTGCCGTTCGGATTGACGCCGTTGAAGACCGAAAGCAACTGCGGATCGGCATACGGCCCAGCCGGCGCAGGTGCCGGGAAGGTGTCGCCCGTTCCGAAGTTGGACGGCTTATAGTTACCGGACGGGCTGAGCGCACCGTCGGCCAGAGTCGCCGCCGCGGTGTCGTCGAATGTATACGTATTGTCGACGAGATCGGCCGCGCCGCCAGCGTCGGACATCAGCAAGAGCCGCTGTCCGGCGGGGCCGACGAGCAACACGTCGATGTCATCCGGGAAGGTGTGGTTCATGTTCTTCAACGTGACCGTCACCTTGCTGACATTACCTGACACGCCGGCGACGTTGATCGTCGACGGGTACGGGTTGGCCGGGCCGGAAGTGCCGGTGCCCGGGATGATGATGGGAGTCGCGTTCGCGAAGGTCGTCGTCGAGTTGACGGTTGTGCCGAGCACGAACGTCTTCGTTACCGTCCCGAGGTTGGTGGTGCCGTCCTGTAACTGGAACGTCGCCGTGATTGAGCCACCGCAGACGCCGCTGGCGGTGAACGAGAAGTCTCTCGCCGCCGTCGCGCCGGGGCCGGTGGCCGTCAAGACTCCGTAGCTCTGCGGATTGCTCGGCGCGTTGACGCCGCCTCCCGACTGCAGAGTGGCTACCAGATTGCCGGTCGCGCCGGTGCCGTTGTTCGTCAGCGCGAGGTTGATAGTGACGCGCTCGCCGGGGTCGATGGCGTCATTGAAAGCCGGGCAACTCTCGTTGGTGAGGGTCGCGGCGCCGGCTACGATGTTGGGTGTGCCCGCTACGCCGCAGCAGACGAACTGCCCCCGCGTGATCTCAAGCGTCACGCAGCCGATGGTGCCGACATCGAGCGCAGCCGTGTCCCTGACTCTCAACTTCCAAGTCCCGTTCGAGAGCTTGCCGTCGAGGCCTGAGAGCGGCGATTCGGGCTTGAATGAGCCGGCGAACGGCGCCGTGCCGGTGGCGATGGTGGAGGCCGCCTCGTCATCGAAAACGGTCGGTGTGCCGGAGCAGTCGTTTGCACCAGTGCCGTAGTTGGCGCCCGCGCCGCCGCGATTAGTGGAGAGTGGGATGATCGTGCCGTCCGGATGGACTAGGCTGATGACGAGGTCGCCGTCGAACGTGTGGTTGAGCCGCACGCGAACGTTGACATCCTGCACCGAGCCGCCATCCGGCACGTTGATCGGAATGTCAACCGTGTTCACATCGGGAATCGGCGTGGCAATGTTGCCCGAACTGTATGTGGCTGTGACCGCACCGCCGATAGCGCCCACCTGTAGGGTGAACGTTACTGTGCCGAGGTTGGTGGCTCCGTCTTGCAGTTGGAGCGTGGCCGTCACGGTGCTGCCGCACGCGGCGTTCGGATCAACCGTGAAGGTGAACGGGCGGGTGACGACCGTTGTGTTGTCAGGTGGGATTGAGCCGTAGTTCTGCGGCCCGCTCGGACTGGTGACGCCGCCGGTCGCTTGCAAGGTCGCGACGAGGTTCGTCGTCGGGGCGGTGCCGCTGTTCTTCAGACCGAAGTTGACAGTGACGGTCTCGGCGGGGCTGAGCGCGTTGTCGGCGGGCGAGCAACTCTCAGCAGTAATCGCCGTGCCGGCAGGGTCGATGTCCGGCGCGCCCGTCAGGCAGACATTGACGACGGTCGTGCCGCCGTTGGTGATGACGACATTGGCCTGGGTGACGGTGCCGAATCCGCCGCCGCCGATGTTCACGGTGTAGGTGCCCGGAGGCAGTTGGGTCAAGCTCTGACCACTTGCCTCCGTCGAGTCGTAAATGTTGCCGTTGATGCTGACCGTCGCACCCTGAATCGGCAGGCCCGTGGCGCAGTTAGTGACGTTGACTTGCAGCGTGCCTTGCGCCGGGGCTGTACAGGCCGCGTTGACCCTGAAGCTGCCGAAGCGCGTGCGCCACTCGGCGTTGATAGCCGGTTCGTCAGTCGAGTAATACTCCTGCGTGTACCAGAAGGTGCAGTCGTCAATAGGATCGACGTTCATCTGGCTGTAGTCGCCCCAACGCGACGAAGTATTTTGTTGGACAAAGCCGCCATCGACCATCGTCGCTTCGCCTTGGAACAGGCCGCCCGATGGGTCTGAGGCGAGACGGCCCGCGTAGCGAACGCTAGGGAAGACTGTGGTGCTGGAGACGCTGTAACCAACGGCGAGACTTCCTTGGTGATCCATCGCCGCACTGCCCATCCAACGATTATTCGTATCGGGCGCGAAGGTCGCCTGCTCATTCACACTGAAGGCGCCGCCGCTGCTACGCAGTTCGTAGTAGCGGACGCCGGCTTGGTGTGTCGCCTGAGTCGTCCCCGTGCCCACGTTCAC
>JALZJL010000192.1 GCA_030859785.1 Acidobacteriota bacterium | reverse complement strand
CGTTGCTGGTTGCCACCGAAGAATCTCAGTCGTGGCCCGCCGTGCCAGTCACGCCCGTTGATACGACGGCGGCGGGCGACGCCTTCAACGCCGCGTTCGCCGTCGCCCTCGCCGACGGGCGGGCTGAGACGGAGGCCGGAAGATTCGCGACAGCCGCCGCTGGACTCTCGGTGACGCGACGCGGCGCACAGCCGAGCATGCCGACGCGCGGCGAAGTCGAAAGTTTACTGATGGCAACGCCGCGCGTTTAAGTTCGAGAAGTCTTAAGCGTATGAACGTGAACTGCGGAGACGGTCAATCGCGACCGCGACGACGATGATCGCGCCGATGATGATTTCCTGAATGTAATTCGGCCAACCCATTTGTTGGCAGCCGCTACGCAGAAACGACATTACCAGCGCGCCGATCATCGAGCCGAGGATGCTGCCCTCGCCACCGTTCAGACTGCCGCCGCCGATCACCACCGCCGCGATGATGTCGAGTTCGGTGCCGATGGCAACGGTCGGGTCGCCTTGTCTGAGGCGCGACATCTGCATCACGCCCGCGAGACCGAAGTAGAGTCCGGCCAATCCGTAAATCCACACTTTGAGTCGATCAGTCGGGATGCCGCACGCGCGCGCCGCCGATTCGTTTGAGCCGAGCGCGAAGACCCTCCGCCCGAAGACCGTGTTGCGCAACAGCACCGCCATTGCGACCGCGAGCAGAATCGTGATCCATACGCCGGGCGCGACCAGCATCCAGCTTTGCGTCGGGATTGTGACGACCAGTTCATTGACCCACGTCGCTGGGACGTTGACGGTCTGTTGGTCGCCGAGCCACTTTGCCGTCCCGCGCGCGATGCCGAGCATGCCAAGCGTCGCAATGAATGGCACGACGCGTAGTCGCGTGATGGCGAGTCCATTGATCATCCCGATGAGGCCGCCGACCACCACGCCCGCCAGCACCGCAACGACCGGCGACCATCCGCCGCGAAGTCCGAGCGCCGTCACGACGCTCGTTAAAGCAATCGTCGAACCGACCGATAGATCGATTCCGCCACTGATAATAATCATCGTCATCCCGACCGCGCCGATGGCGACGATCACGGTCTGCGCGAGCACGATGCGCAAATTGTACGGCGAGAGGTAACGCTCCGGGTTCTCCATCAGCACCGCGAAGATCGTAATCACGAGCGCCAAACCGAGGAACGGGCCGAGGCGGTTGAGCCAGCGGTAGAAGTGTTGAGGGCTGAGGGCTGAGGGCTGAGTGGGGGAAGATGTGTTAGTGCTCATTTGAATTCGAGCCGTTGACGAGTTTTTTACCCGCGCCATGATTTTGCCTTAACGCCGTTGAGAGGCGGCCTTCATGCCCGCCTCTCAATGATGACGTGAATTTTACTCGTCGGCGGTGCGGCCTTTGCCGCCGCCGCCGTAAGAGATTCTCCACACTGTGTTCGAGCCGTCGTCGGTGACAAGTAGCGCGCCGTCGCGGGCGACTGTCACGGCTACAGGGCGACCCCACACTTCGCCCTCGGCAGTCACGAAGCCGGTCATAAAATCTTCGTACTCGCCGGTTGCGCGACCGTTCTTAAGCGGCACGCGAACAACTTTGTAGCCGGTGCGCCGCGCGCGGTTCCATGAACCATGCTCGGCGGCGAAGGCCTCCATCTGATATTCGCGCGGGAACTGGCGGCCCGTATAGAACGTCATCCCGAGCGACGCCGAATGGGATTGAAGCAGCACATCGGGGACGATCACTTTATCCTTCAACTCAGGCTGCTTGCCCTTGTGGCGTGGGTCCTGATTGCCGCCGATGTAATACCACGGCCAGCCATAAAAACCACCCGACTGCACGCGCGTCACATAGTCCGGTACAAGATGGTCGCCGAGTCCGTCGCGCTCATTGACCGAGGTCCACAAATCGCCTGTCCCCGGATGCACGGCGATGCCGACCGGGTTGCGGATGCCGTGGGCGAAGACGCGCTCGTTCTTGCCGTCGGGCGTGTATTCGAAGATACGCGCGCGGCGTTCTTCAATCGCCTCATCCTCCGGCTTTTCCATCACGTTCGACTTCGAGCCGACCGATAGGTACAGCTTCTTACCGTCTTTCGAGAAGGCGATGTCGCGCGTCCAGTGGCCGCCACCGGCGAGACGCCCGCCGCCCGAAACGTTGCTGACGATTACTTCACTCGCGCCGCTCGCCTTGGTGTCGCCGGCCTTGTACGGGAATCGTATTACTGAATCGGTGTTCGCGATGTACACGTACTGCGGCTTGTTGCCGACAGGGTAAAAGGCGATGCCGAACGGTTGGCGCAAACCTTCGGCGAAGACTTCACTGACCTCCGCTTTACCGTCGCCGTCGGCGTCGCGCAGCACTCTAATACGGTTTGCTTCGCTCTCGGCCACAAAGATGTCGCCGTTCGGCGCGGTCTGCGCCTGACGCGGCTTGGAAAGTCCGGTTGCGAACATGTCGACTTTGAAGCCCGCCGGAACTTTTGGCATCGCGCCTTCGGGACGGGGGACTACTTTGGCGAAGTTGCGCGCCGACTCGGTCGCGAACGGCGCGGCCAGTTCGGCGGTCGTAATGCGGCGTCTCACGCCGGGCGCGTCCGTCGTCCAATCGCCGAGCGCGGCCTCACCCGTCAGCACGCTCCCCGGCGCCGCGCTCTTAGCTTCGCCGCCGGTCTCGGCGCGCCTCACCGCCGCACTCTGTTGGGTTGATTGCATCGCGCCGACACATGACACAACGGCGGCGACGACGACAAGAATTAAGCTGGCAACGAACAGCGGCCTGCCGCCGCGATTGATGCTCCGCATACTATATTTCATAACCGTTTTGACCTTTCTGTTTCGACATGATTTTGTTTTCGTTATTCGGATGCTTCACAGCGAGTCGATAGTTTTAGACGAATTGTTTCGCATTACAATGGCGTTTTGTTACGCATTCGTGGC
>JALZJL010000179.1 GCA_030859785.1 Acidobacteriota bacterium | reverse complement strand
CCGCAGGATAGCAACTTTCTCCTGCGCCGTGTAGTTCTTGCGTGGCTTCTTGGACATAGGTTCCTCAAGGTGAAGAGTGTCTAAGCCAGAAGCCACCAAACTCCAATTCCGTCTGAAGCAGAACAGTTTGACTTCACACAATCTGGCGCAAAGTTAAAGCTTGTAAAGGCCGCGTTTCGCACCGGTGACTCTTTTACGTCGGAAACGAGTCAGCGGTTTCAAAAACGGTGACGACTAAGGCGGCGGTCATGGCCATCGTCGTCACAAAGGAAAACCGCAGACATCATCAAAGTCTTCAGAGCATTATTCCTCGCGTTAGATGCTGTTGGCGCGAGTTTAGGTTTCGCGTTACAATGAGGCGCTTTCTGGCGCGACCTTAAAAAGCCGAAGCGTCCGCGCCGGGCCGAATAGCTCCAGGGCTTTCCCACTCGCGCGGCGAAACTCAAACGGATAGAGGAAGCGACATGATCACCTGCGAAAGGTGCCATACGGAGAACCTTGACGGCTCGCAGTATTGCGATGAATGTGGGGCCTCATTGACCTCCGCGGCGCGCACGAAAGTGCCCGACAGTGGACTGTCCGGGAACGCGAGCACACCATTCAAGCCCACCGGCAACGTCGTCGAAACATCTCTCAACCTGGGCGGGACGCTCTTTGCCGGTCTCGCTGAAAGTTCCGGCGCAAACGACCTCGCCACACCGAAGCCTTCATTCCCGTCGACCAATGATCTGGTGCCGGGCCAACGCCCACACGCCAAACTCGTTATCTATCGTGGGCGCTCGGTAGGCAAAGAGTTTCATCTTAACGATAACGAGGCTCACATCGGGCGCTGGGATGCTGATGGCGGTATCTTTCCGGATGTCGACCTCGACGCCGACGACCCGGAGGCAAAGGTCTCGCGTCGACACGCACGCATCACCTGTCGCAGCGGGCAGTATTACATCGAAGACTTAGGATCGACGAACGGCACATTCATCAACCGTGGGAGACGCCTCTTGCCCGGCGACCGTCAGGAGATCAACGACGGTGACGAAGTGATTGTCGGCAAAACTTTTCTGCGATTTCATGTGGTCAAGTAACGGCCCGGCGGTCCGGACGGTTGATTGGGAGCCGCGCCGCACGCCAGTAGCTTCAAAGTAAATAATTTCAGACATGTCCTCTTGCCTCCAATGCGGCGCCAGTGTCGCGCCTGATGATCGTTTCTGTGGCAACTGCGGAGCTGTCATGGGCGAGCCATCGCCTGCTTCGCCGGATCGCCAGCACGCAGCCGAGTCGTCGCCGCGCGTACATGCCGCCGCTTCCACCCCGCTACCAACTGAATTGGTCCCGGCGACAGGGCTTCCGTCTACCGTGATGTCGAATGTGATGTCCGACGAAGATGCCGGGCCGGCGGCGCGTGGCAGCGAGGGAGTCCGGCATGAGGCAAGGCCGGAAGTGGACCCGCTGGCGGAGACGTTTGTGATCCCTGGGCCCCAACCTCCGTCCACGCCGCGAGTCTCGCGCGCGACCGAACCTCCGGCGAAAGATTCGCCGGAGCCGTTTGCCATCGCACCGAACAAGCAAATGCCGGAGAGTCCGGTGTCGGAGAAGCCAGCGCCGGAGGAGTCAGTGTCGGAGGAGGAGGAGGAGCCGGACAAGCAGATGCCGATCAAGCCGGAGCCGGTACAGCAGGAATCGGAGAAGCTGCCACCCGCGTCTGTTCCGCGGACGGCGCGCGCCGACTCAACCGGTGGCCTGCGCTCGCCAACCAAGCAACTCGAACCGGGGACTGTGCTGAACGGTCGCTACGAAGTTGTGCGGCGCATCGGCGGCGGCGGGATGGGCGCGGTCTATTACGCGAAGGATAAGAACCTCGGCGAGGCGGCGCGTGCCGTCAAAGAAATGATTCAGTCGCAACTTGACGAGTCGCAGCATGAAAAAGCCATCGGCGACTTCCGGCGCGAGTCGATGCTCTTATCGTCGCTTGAGCACCCCTCGATCCCGACCATCTACGATTACTTTTACGATCTGGGGGCGGCGCGCTTCTACCTCGTGATGAAGTACATCTCCGGCGGCGACTTTCTTTCGCGACTGCGTAACGCGCCCGGCGGTCGCATCGACGAGCAGACCGTCACCGACTGGGCGATGCAGGTCGCCGACGTGCTGCACTACCTGCACACGCGACCGACGCCGATCATCTACCGCGACTTAAAGCCTGCCAACCTGATGATCGACGGCAACAGTGGGCGCGTGATGTTGATCGACTTCGGCATTGCGCGCTGGGTGACGAAACAGGAGAAGGGCGTGACGGCGGTCGGGACGATGGGCTACGCGCCGCCGGAACTCTTTAGCGGTAACGTCGAGCCGCGCTCCGACCTGTACAGTCTGGGCGCGACGATGTTTCATCTGCTGACCGGCAGCGACCCGCAGGACAATCCGCTGTTGATCTTCGACTTCTCCAAGAACCCGCGTCCGCGCAAGTTGAATCCGGCGCTCAGCAACGAGATGGAGCGCATCCTGATGCGCGTCGTCGAGTACAAGCCGGAGCACCGTTTTCGCTCGGCAGGCGAGTTACGCGACGTGCTCGCGGTGCATCTCGATAAACTCCGTGTCGGGGCAGTCACCTACGGCGTGGCCGGCTCCGGGCAGGATGTGAAGACGACGGCGGTCGAGATTGTGTTCTGCGGTTTCTGCGGCGGGCGAATCGCGGTCGACGATGTGTTCTGCGCACACTGCGGGGCGAAGCAGCCGCTGGCAGTGGCGAGTGCCGCGTTACGCGAAGCGCGGGCCACGGCGAAACTGGTGGTCGCTGGAACCACCGAACTGGACGCAGCGTTTCAGTTACATAAGGAGAGTAATCTGGTGGGGCGCAGTGACCCGCAGTCCAACATCTTTCCTGAAATCGATTTGTCGAAGTTCGACCCGGAGACCAAAATCTCGCGCCGCCACGCGCGCATCTGGCGCGAGGGCGAGATGTTTCTGGTCGAAGACCTCGGCTCGATCAACGGTACGGTCATCAACGATTCGGTGCGGCTCGCGCCGCGCCAGCCGCGCGGCTTAGTGAGCGGCGACAAACTGCGTCTCGGCGAGACGACGCTTCACTTTCTGATCGGGTGACAAGAGGATTGCGGATTATCAGATTAAGCGAAGACTGTGCTTCTTGTTTCTTCCAATCCGCAATCGTAAGGTTCTGTCACCTGTCAAGATGTACCTGTCTCTTTTGTGTAAACTGGAAGCCCGGTATCGAAAACCTTAAGAGCATCCGATGAGAGCGCGCACCGAACCAATGTCACTCACCAGCACACGGCGCAGCACCGAACGTCACTCGACCGCGGCGGTCATTGGCGCGCCCCGTGCCGAGAGTTTGCGCGCCCCGTTCTCGCTGCGATGCGGCGCGATGTTAATTGATTACACGCTGTTCGTCGCGGTCGTCGCGTTCGCCACGCTGCTGGCGCGTGCATTCGGCGGCGGCACGCAGATGACCGCTTCGACAACGCTGACATTTGGTTACTTTGCTGCGCTGTCGCTGACGGCACTAAACTTTGTGGTCCTCGCAGGCTTCAGCGGATGCACGGTAGGAAAGTGGGTTACGGGTCTGCGCATCGAAAGAAAAGACGGCGCGCCGCTCAGCTTCGGGCGCGCCACGTTGCGCCACCTCATCGGCTATCCGATGTCGTTGGCAACTCTCGGACTCGGTTTCCTACTGGCGGCCTTTAACCGGGAAGGGCGCGCCCTTCATGACGTCATTGCCGGAACAACCGTCGTGCGTGAGCGGAAGCGGGCGCGGGCCGCGCGGCGCTAGAATCGTTACGGTTGGGGAGAAAGAAAAAGAGGAGATGACCAAGACTTGTCCAAGTTGCGGCGCGGTCGCGACCAGCGAGACGCGCTTTTGCCGCAAGTGTGGAACGCCGCTGTCCGGGGCTGCTTCGGTCAACAGCCCCGACACCGTCTCGCCGCTGGCCCCCACCATTCCGCTGACCAGTGAGGGGCGCACCACCGATGGGTTTAACCCTTCGGACGAGCCGTGGCTTAGCTCGTCCGAAACGACTCGCGTCAACCGCGCCGATCTTGATGCGATCATGAATCCCAAGCAGGTCGAGCCGCCAACACCACCACCTCCGCGCCCCGATCTGAACGCCACTGTCGCAAATTACGAACCGCAGACCAACTTCGACGAGTTGCCGCCACCATCTTTTCCGCCAAGCGGTGATTTGAAAGCCACGGCCGCGTTCACCATACCGCCGTTTGATGATCAGGCTTCTTACCGGGGAAGCGCGGACAAACGCACAGGCGAGGTTCGTGACCGTCCCGACAGCAGCACGCCTCTCGGCGAATCGGATGCCGGCGATGAAGATGACGATTTAACCGTCGTCGCCCCGAGGCCCGGACCGACTTCGACCCCAGCGTTCGAGATTCACCACAGCACAGCCAGCACCGGCCCGTCACGTACGCTGCCACCGGCCACAAAGCCGGCAGCAGAGGGCAACACCATTGCCCCGTCGCCACCGATGTCCGAGCGGCGGACGCCGGCGGTGGCAAACACTGTCGCGCGTCCGGCGGCGGGAACTGTGACCGAGTCGCGTGCGCAGAAGGTATGGCTCGCGCTTGCTGCTGTCGGCTTGGTGCTAATCGTCGCCACTGCGATTGGAGCGTGGCTCGCGGTGAAATACTTCAGTGGGTCGAACGAGGTTGTCGATGATAGTCAGCGGCCCCCGATCCCGATTACCTCTGACCCACGTCAGATGTTCGATGAAAAACTGGCTGAGGCCGAAGCCCAACTCGCTTCTGGCGACCTCAACGGTGCAATTGAGAGTCTGCGCGAAGCGAACCGGCTCGACCCGGCGAACACGAAAGCACACTGGCGTCTGGGTGACTTACTGCGTGATAACAATCGGCGGCGCGAAGCGATTGATGAGTACCGCGCGGTGACGCGCAACGACCCGAACGACCGCGCGGCATGGCGCACGCTCGGCTCGGCGTTGCTGGCCGAAGGCGAAGGCTTTTACGCCGAAGCGGCCAACGCTTATCGTAAGCTCCTCGATCTGATTGAAGAGCCTGACCGGGATCCCAACGACCGGCTCGCCTACGCCGACGCGCTCCAGCACGCCGGACAAAAGACTGAAGCGCGCGCACTCTATCAAGAACTCTCCACTTCGAGTGTGCCGGAGGTGGCAAGCCTGGCGCGCCAGCGACTGAGCGGGAGCGATGCGCAGCCGACGCCGACGGGTAGCGTGGTCCCGCAACCGCCGCCGCTCGCCCGCTCCGGCGAAGCGCGTGGTGCAACCGGCAACGTCACGCCTGAGGTGAGTACATTGGAGGCGCCCGTCACACTGCCCGCGCCGACGGTTGCCGCCACGCCGACGCCCGCGCCGACGCCGGCTCCGAGCGCGTCCCTGTCACCCGCCGAACGCTATCAGCGCGGAGTCGAGTTATGGTCATCGAATCGCGCGGCGGCATTGACGGAGATGCGCGCCGCGGCCAACGCCGGCAATCCTGACGCTTACTACTACCTCGGCCTGAATATCGCCCAAGGGCGTGACCCGAGCGCGCTGAAACGCGCCGAACTGCTCACCGCGATGCAATACTTTCAAACCGCCAAGCGAGGCCGCTTCCGCGCCGATGCGCAACGCTACGAAGACTCGCTCGGCAAAGAGTACGACCGCATCAGAGCAGGCCCAAGACAACAATAATTGACGAGCGACTGACAGTTGACCGTGCTCTCGTCACTTAACTTACATCGGCTCGTCGCTCGCTGCTCATCACTCGTTAACAAGTCACTGAAAAAATGCCCGACCTCATCGTTAAGTATCCAGACCGCGCCCCGGACACCTGCCCGCTTGGTCGCCTGCGCATCACCATCGGTCGTTCGGCCCGCAACGACATCTGCATCTCTGACCCGTTTGCGTCCCGCGTCCACGCTGAAGTGCGACGCGAAGGCGACCTGTACATGATGCAGGACCTCGGCTCGGCGAACGGCACCTACTACAACGGCGAGCGCGCCGAGGCCCCGATTCAACTGACGCACGGCGGGCGCATCCAAATCGGCGAGACCGAGATTGAGTTCAGAGATAAGCCCGTCGCCGACGAACTGACCGCCGCAAGCATCGACGACCACCTCCCGACGGCGCTCCCCGGAGCCACGATTGCATTCGAGTCAGCCAGCCACCGCACCACTTCGGGACTGCTCCAAGCTATCGAGGGCGCACGTTCGCAGGTCACTGAGGGACGCGCCATCACGACGCCGCGCGGCGACGAACAGAGCGCCCTGCTGGCGTTGATTAGTAAGGTCGGCGTGACGCTGCTCGCCTCCGCGACGCTCGATGAAACGCTGGCGCAGGTCGCCGCCTTGGTCTTTGAAGCAGTCCCGGCGGAGCGCTGCCTGATTATGCTGCGCGACGATAAAAGCGGTGGCGAACTGCGCGCGCGCGTCGCGGAACTCCGCCAGCGCAAAGGCGAGGTCGGCGAGATTAGAGTCAGTCGCACGATCATCGAAGAGGTCATCAACCAGGGGCGTTCGGTGCTTACTTCCGACGCGCAGCACGACCCGCGTTTCATGAGCAGTACGGTCACATTTCAGGGCATCCGCTCGGTGCTCGCCGTCCCGCTCGGCGTCGGTAAGAAAATCTTCGGCATCATCTACGCCGACTCTCCGCTCGCCGAGGCGCGATTCACCGAGGATCACCTGAAGGTATTGACGACGCTCGGCTCGGTCGCCGCGATTCGCGTCGAGAACGCGCGGCTCATCGAAGAGCATCTGGAACGCGAGCACCTCGACCGCGAACTCCAACTGGCGCGCGAGATTCAGCAACGGTTTCTGCCGACCGCGCCGCCCGCTGTGCCGGGCTACGAACTTCAGGGCATCAGCTTCCCGTCATACGAGATCGGCGGCGATTACTACGACTTCATCAAGTGCAGCGACGGGCGCATGATCATCGCGCTTGGCGACGTGTCGGGCAAGGGGACGGCGGCGGCGCTATTGATGTCCAGCCTGCACGCGGCGGTGCATGCACAAGTCGCATCGTGCCAGCCACTGGCAACGACGATCACCGCAGTCAACCGTTACCTCGCGGAGAACACCCCGGCGAACCGCTTCGTGACGCTTTTCTACGCCGAGTTGGACCCGACGGCGGGCACGCTCTCATTCGTCAACGCCGGCCACAATCCGCCGCTGATTGTGCATGCCGCCGGAACCGTCGAGACGCTCGCGCCCGGCGGAATACCGCTCGGCATTCTGTCCGAAACCAAATTCCGCGAGGGACGCGCGCGGCTCGAACCCGGCGACGCGCTGGTGATCTACTCTGACGGCGTGACCGAAACACAGAACCCGCAGGGCGTCGAGTTCGGCGAGACGCGATTGAAGGAGGTGGCGGTGCGCAACCTCGACGGCTCTGCCGCCGGCATCCGCGACCGCATCGAAGCCGCACTCACGAATTTCGCACAAGGCACGCCACCCGTTGACGACATCACGATGGTGATTGTCAAAAGGTTGAAGGAGTAAAGAACTTGGAGAAGCGACGAATCGCGGAATGATTCCAAGCGAACGAGCGTCGTCGTCATTTGTTCAATCGGTCAGTTGGTTGATTGAGCCGCCTAATCAATCGGCGACGAGGGCAAGGAGAGGAAATGCAAAATCACACCAAGATTGTCGGTATCCTGCACGCCGTGTTCGGGGCTTTCGGGCTACTCGCCGCCGTCGTCGTGTTTCTTGCGATAGCCGGCGGCGGCCTTTTATCGGGTGACGCCGGAGCGATGGCAGTCACCGCGTTGGTGGGCACGGTCATCGCTGTCTTCCTCGCGGTTCTTTCGTTGCCGGCCATCATCGGAGGAGTGGGATTGATTAATGGAAAGTCGTGGGCGAGAGTTTTGGTGCTGGTTCTCGGCTTCATCAATCTGCTGAACTTTCCCATCGGGACGGCGCTCGGCGTCTACACGATCTGGGCCTTGATGAAGACCGACGCTCCCGCGCAACGTGGGCCGTGGGGCTGAAGCTTCTGGATAGACGTTCGGCGAACCCGCCCCGGCAGTTCACGAAACAACGTCGCTCATGATTTGTTCACGCGGACTTGCTCACGTGGACTCGTTCATGTCGTCAGACTCTTGACACTCGACTCGATTTTGGCGGCGGTCTTCTCGCCGATTCCGTCGATCATTTCAAGGCCGGCGCCCTCCACAAACTTTCGCAGGTCGTCGAGTGATGCGATTTTGAATTGCTGGTGCAGAGTCGCGGCGGTCTTGATGCCGATGCCTTCGACCCGCAGCAGATCGAGTGTGGTGAGAGGTGTTTCCGCGACGAGCTTTTCCCAAGCCGCGAATGTGCCGCGCTCAATCAACTCAATGATCTTACCGCTGATCGCACGACCGACGCCGGGGATGGCCTGCAACGCGCGCGCGCCTTCCTCCGCCGCGATGACCGTGAGCGGCGTCGGCCAAGTCGCAATTGTCTCGGCGGCGTTACGGTACGAACGGATGCGGTAACGGTCGTCGCCGCGAATCTCCATCAGCGTCGCTAACCGCGCGAAGCGCCGCGCTATCTCTTCGTTGTCCATAAATAACCTAAGCGGTCAATCCCCGACGTCAGTGACCTTGCGGCGCGGGTCTTCCTGGTGGCCGACAGCTTTGAGCACATCGTCGATGATGGTATAGATTGCCGTCGCGTGATTGATCATGTTCCCCTCCACTTCAATTGGCATTGAAGTGGAGGGGATTTTCTTTGTCTTTAGCTTGCTTGCCAAGCTGTGACTACCAACTTGCATTAATTGACTGTCGAAAACTTGCGGCTCACCTCATCACATAGCTCCTCACCTTCTAATTAAATACCAGGTATCCGCTGTATACCTGGTATCTACCTTCATAAAAAGCAGATTTGGCGCACAAAACGGCCAAATACCCGCTTCGTGCAAGATGATGTAGATACCTATAGCTTTCAAGAAAAAGGGAATCTGAAATAGCGTGCTTCACGCCGCCAGCGCCAGTTCTTCCGGCAGGCTGCACAGCGCCAGAATCTCTTGCGGCGTGCGTGCAAATTTAATCAGCGCCTGCTC
>JALZJL010000107.1 GCA_030859785.1 Acidobacteriota bacterium | reverse complement strand
ATGAATATCTCTGAACCGAGTTGTCCACCCGCCTTCACCAACGTGCTTCCGTACCCGCCATTGAAAATGTGTGAGCGACACCAAGCAATGGATTTATGTTAGTCGCGTCGGCCCTGTTGAACGGATTGGCCGACGACGAGTGAACGGCTCAGCGGCGCGCCAACGCGGTTCTCAATTCTTCGTAACGCTTCTAAAGCGATGACCCCAAGATAAGGGTCGCGAGCATTGAGCACGCCGCGCAGCGCTGGCACCGCCGCCGGGTCTTTAATCAGTCCGAGTGCCCGTGCCGCTTCACGCCGCAAGTCATCAGCCGACCGCTCGTCGTTGAGCACGCTGATGAGCGCGGGAACCGCTCCGGCGTCACCGATCTCACCGAGCGAGCGGGCCGCCGACCGCCGCACAAATTCGTTCTCTTCAGTGCTACGACGCGTGATGCGGTTCAAGAATCCGCCCCGCAGCACACGACGGGCCAGAGTCTCTGCCAGCGCCGAGACTGCCGACACATCCCCGATCCGTCCCAGAGCTACCGCCGCCGCGCCACGCACCCCGGCGCTCTTATCACGTTCGAGGGCGTTGACCAGGGGCACAACCGCAGTGGAATCGCGCACCGCGCCGAGGGCGTAAGCACCTTCCTGGCGGACGAACTCGTGACGGTCTCGAAGCAGCGGCAGGATCAAGGCAGCGGCTTCCGCTGCGGGAAGGGCCGTCACGGCATGCGCCGCAGTAGCGCGGACAGCAGGCGACGAATCATTGAGCGCGAGGCCGGCGGCGCGGGCGCTTTCCGGGCGCGCAATAGCACCCAATCGGAGCACGGCGTCGCGCCGCACTTCGGAATCATCGGAACTGAGTCGCGCTCGCTCCGCCTCGACCGCCAGTTGAAGCGGCGTCAAAGCGTCCTGCACAAGCAACCACTCGCCGGGGTGATGCCGCGCGAGGACACTGGCCGGAACGACGCAAAGGCAGATCGTGAGAAGCACGCACCAGGACGCGCACCGTCGCGGCGGAGCAGTGTCGGACCTGAATTTGTTCGGCGTCGAGCCGCGCTGAATCATACGTGCACGGCGACCGCGGCGGTGGCGGCCCGGCGCTCTGCATGACGGCGGACGGCCTCCCATTCAAACACCTGACGCGCACGCTGGTTTTCACGAGCGTCAGCCAACAGCGCGACCAACTCGTCCTCCCACAGATCGGGGAGCGTGGTCGCGCGACGCATTGATTCCATGATCGAGATGTAGTCGAGGACTTCTCGGACTTCCGAATCGTTCAGGTTGTCGAGTTTGAGAGCGAGGCGATGTCGTTCAGTGATACGCTTGACCATCTTGCGGCTCCTCTTTCGTCGAAGCCGAGCGGCCAACACGCTGTCAACTCTGCAAGGAGTATGGAAGCGACGTTCGGGAGGCCGTCGGCGAATCGTTTTCAGCGCGATGATGCGCGCGCGTTAGTTTTTTAATCACCTGCTTCTTGCGAGTCTCCAGCCTTTACAAACTCTACGTCGAGGCTACGCTTCTACATTAAACCTGCGTCCGCCGAGTTCAAGATAACAGTGGTTGAGGGTGTGGTTTTTCGGACGATAAGAACGCGTATATTGCGCGTCCGGATCGTACAAGTTTCCCAAGCGACCCGTATGGTTGAGGGGGGGGCGGCTTTTGCATGACCGCGTGACCGGAAATATACACGAGCCAAGTTAAAAATCGCAACTTCGCGTCCGCTCGAGACGGCGTGCATCAAGACGAAGTGAGACTGGCAGGCGAAGTCTGTCCGGTTAATCAATCTTTGAAGCGACCGTGTGCATCGTGTCGACGATCAGGACGGCTATTGGTGGGTAGAATAAAAGGTCAAGCCGGATGTTTCGACCAAACAGATAAGGGATTTCATTGAATAGCAAGATGTAATGCACGTGCGAGCCGACGAAAAGTCCGGCGGCGAGGCTGGTCGCGTACCCCACCACCAGGAAGGCCGAGGCGGTGAAGCGTGTAAACGGCTTGGCAGGCTCCTCCTCTTTTGGCCCGTTCATAATCGAATCCTGGATCGCTTTGGGTTGGTAGGTGTAGCGTTCAAAGCTGGCGCGCAATCTGATAGCCAGATGCCAAAGTCCGATCAAAAACAGCGTGATTAAAACCGCCCGCCCGACGTAATCGAAGGTCTGCCACAGACGGGGCTTCAGCATGGCTACGAAGAAAGTTGAAAGGAACAACGAGACAGTCGTAAAGACCGCTTGGGTACGCGCAAACGTTTCTCTTCTCTCAGCCTCGATCCAGCGATCAACCGCTCTGTCCCACCGCACCTGCGCCGCCACGCGCCGCATCCGCCTGGCGTGTGGATTATCAGAGTGCAGAACGGAGGAGGCGCCACCGCTCATGATCCGCTCGCGTTGCGCGTCGTAATAAGCACGCTCCTGCGGGTCGCTGAGGGTACGGTAAGCGAGCGCGATTAAGGCGAACTCACGTGCGGACTGATCCGTCCCACCGTTCATGTCCGGGTGACGCTGGCGCGCCAATCGCCGGTAGGCCGTCTTGACCTCTGACGCCGACGCATGACGCTTCACTCCTAAAATTTGATAGTAATCAACCACCGCGCTTTCCTTCGATGTGACAAAAGCTGACGATGGAACGTCTCGGGTGACGCTCGTTGTAATTCAAGCGGGCACTGAATGGTTTGCCCTAGGCGGGAATATACCACTTTTTAACGCATTCGTCCCACCCGTCAACCGCACGGGGTGGGAACTTTGAGGTAAGGTAAGACGAATGCGCGTGAGGACAAAGTAAAGGCGCGGCACCTGGCTTCTCGGTCGGCTACCGAGTGGGGCGAGGACGTTTTTACGTAGTAACCGCTCCCTCTTTAGTAATGCACTTCATGTGCAACACCCATGCCAAATCTTTGCAAGCGAGAATTCTAACAATTCATTCGATTCTTAATTGTTTCGGGTTACATGTGTCCATATATGTAGACACCAAGTGTCTCCGTTTGTAGACTCTAACTCAAACGCCTGCGAGGATGATCGAGCAACTTATAAATGGACGCTTCGACCAAACTTTCAGCGTGCAGCACGGTCGATGAAGTTAAGCAGCATGCGGACGGCGACGCCCGTCGGCCCTTTGGCACGGAACGGTTTCGCATCATCGCCCCACGCCGTCCCGGCGATGTCGAGATGCGCCCACGAAACGCCGTCGGCGAACTCCTTGAGAAAGGCGGCGGCGGTGATCGTGCCGGCTTTACGCCCACCGACGTTCTTAATATCGGCGATGTCCGACTTGATCTGCTTGGAGTATTCTTTGTCGAGCGGCAACTGCCAAAACTTTTCACCGACTTCCGCGCCCGCTTCGATGATCTCGTTGATTAATTGCTGATCGGTTCCGAGGACGCCGGTGTTAACGTCGCCGAGCGCGATGCTGACCGCGCCGGTGAGCGTCGCCAAGTCGATGATCTGTGTCGCACCGAGTTTCTTCGCGTAAGAGATTCCGTCGGCGAGAACCAGACGCCCCTCAGCGTCAGTGTTGATGACTTCGATGGTCTTGCCTGACATCGCGCGCACAACATCGCCCGGTTTGGTGGCCTTGCCGGAAGGCATGTTCTCGGCTGCGGGCACGACGCCGATCACCGGGACGGATGGTTTGAGTTGCGCAATCGCGCGCATGACGCCGAGCACGGTGGCGCCGCCGCTCATGTCATACTTCATCAACTCCATATTCTCGCCGGGCTTGATGGAGATGCCGCCGGTGTCGAACGTGATGCCTTTACCGACGAGCGCCAACTGCCCGCCATTGCCTTTCGCCTTGCCCTCCGGCGTGTACTTCAGGATGATCAGCATCGGAGGTTCATCGGAGCCGCGCGCCACGCTCAGCAGTGACCCCATTCCCTCCTGCTCCATGCGCCCACGGTCGAGCACGTCAATCTCAAGGCCGAACTCGCGAGCGATATCCTGTGCGCGTTCGGCCATGATGGTTGGTGTCATGAAGGCGCCGGGTTCGTTCGCGAGGTCGCGCGTAAAGTTAACGGACTCGCCGATGATGCGCCCGCGCTCGGCCTCACGCTTGACGCCGCTTTCATCCGCGCCCTCGTCAGCGACAACGACCAACCGCTCGATTTGGCGTTCCTCTTTGTCGACCGTGCGGTACTTATCCGGCTCGAACAGACCGATGATGGCGCCTTCGACCGCCTTCGCCACTGCACCTTCGGCCGCTGCTTCCGGCCCGCGCAAGACCAATCCGACGGTCTTCACGTTCCGCGCACGCAGCGCCCTCACGGCAGCCCCGGCCATCTGCGAAACCTGCGCGAGTTTGTACCCGTCGCGCTCGCCGACGCCGACCAACAGTATCCCCCTGGCTTTCATTCCGGCTTTGTCGGCGGGTAGATGCACGTAAGCCGTCTCACCCTCTTTGCCTTTGATCTCTTCTGCGTCGATGATCGAGCGGACAATGCCGCCGGTCGCCGCATCCAGACTCTTCAGAAAGCCTTCGTCGGCCTTCTCGTCTTTGAAGACGGCGACGGCCAGTGCATGCACGTCCGCATCCGCGTAACGCCCGATGACGGTTTGAATTTCCATTTTCTGTTTGTCTCCTCTGCTATCGATTACGTTCTTTTAATTGGGCACGTGTCTCGCGCTCGACGGTGCGGCGCATCTCCGTTTCGCGCTTGTCGTACATCTTCTTACCTCGCGCCACGCCGATCTCAAGCTTGACACGACCATTCTTCATATACACACGGGTCACGACCAGCGTCATTCCCTTAAGTGTTAATTCCTGTTCTAAACGATCAATCTCGCGCCGGTGCAGCAGCAGCTTGCGCGTTCGCACCGGGTCGGGATTTTCGCGGTTGCCGTGAGCATAAGGCGAAATGTGGGCATTAAACAACCAGGCTTCGCCGTCGCGCACCGTGACGTATGATTCTTTTAATTGGACGTGGCCGGCGCGCACGCTCTTGACCTCAGTTCCGGTCAGCATAATACCCGCTTCGTACTTGTCCTGAATGTAGTACTCGTAGAAGGCCGCGCGGTTCGTCACAATCGCTTGTTCGTCGGACATGTGTGGATGGCTCGTTTCAGCTACAGCAGTTGGGTTCGGATTGACTACGGTCAACACGCTATCAAACGACAACCTCGATTGGTTCGTAGAGTGTGGTGCGCTGGACGGGCCGCATGCCCGCTCCTTCGACGCGCGCGCGCAACTCGTCCGCCGGGACGTACGAGCCGTGACCAGCGCCTGCCGCGCGGGTGATTTTCTCTTCGATCAGTGTCCCGCCGATGTCGTCCGCCCCACAACTGAGCGATGCGACCGCCTCATCCAGTCCGCGCTTGACCCATGCGACGGCCTGAATGTGCGGCAGTTCCTGCTGAAATAATAAACGCGATGCCGCGATGGTGTTCAAAGTCTCGCGCGTTTCAGGGCTATGCAGACCGCGCTTGATCGCAATCGGCGCGCGCGCCGCGACGAACGGCAGTTGAATGAATTCGGTAAATCCGCCGGTGTTGCGCTGCACCGCACGCAGACGAAGCAGGTGTTCCGCGAGGTCTGTGACGGTTTCGATATGACCGTACATCATCGTCGAAGTGGTCGGCACCCCAACACGGTGCGCCGTCTCGACAATCTCGCACCATTCATCGCTCATCACCTTTTGATGACAGAGGCGGCGACGCACATCATCGACCAAAATTTCCGCCGCCGTGCCCGGCATCGACCCGAGCCCCGCCTCGCGCAGGCGTCCAATGATGTGCCCGTAAGCCCAGCCTGTGCGCTCACGCAGGAACGCGATTTCTTCGGGCGAGTACGCATGAATGTGGATGTGTGGAAAAGCGTGTTTAATTTCGCTGACCAGGGTGAAATAGAACTCGACCGGCGTCTCGGTATCGAGTCCGCCCTGAATCGTCACTTCGGTGATGCCGTACGAGAGTCGATGCGCGATTTTGTCGAGGCAATCTTCGAGCGTCATCCGATAGGCGTCCCGCTCCGACTCGCTACGGCGGAAATTGCAGAATCCGCAGTGCTGCACGCAGACATTCGTCCAATTCAGATTCAAATTGACGACATACGTCACGCGGTCGCCCCACAGCCGTCGCTTGAGATCATCTGCTGCGGCGTACATCTCGCGGCACGCGCCCTCGTCGACGACCGAAAGCATCGCCACAACTTCGTCGCGCACGAGGTCTCCGCCTGCCACAGCCTTTTCGATGATGCCCGTGATGTCGTTCAAAACCGTGACCCTTCAAACTCTCCGCGCAGTGGCCGGGCCATCAAACCTTCGGCGGCTTTGCGTGCGCGCCTGCCTTCGTACAGCACAGCATGAACACTGCTCGTGATCGGCATCTCGATGCCGAGCCGTGTGGCGAGTTGATTGACCGCGCGCGTCGTCATCACGCCTTCGGCAACTTCATTCATCCCGGCCAGAATTTCTTCGAGCGAACGCCCGCGTCCCAACTCCTGCCCGACGTGACGATTGCGCGAAAGTTCTCCGGTGCATGTCAGAACTAAATCCCCAAGCCCCGCCAATCCCATCAGCGTCTCAGGCCGTGCGCCCTGTGCCGTCGCCAATCGAGCCATTTCGGCGAGACCGCGTGTGATTAAAGCGGCGATGCTGTTTGCGCCCAATCCTAACCCGCCGACGATGCCTGCCGCCAGTGCAATGACGTTCTTCACCGCGCCGCCTAACTCTGTCCCGACCACATCATCATTCGTGTAGACGCGAAAGTTCTGATGGCCGAAATCCGACTGCACCGTGCGGCTCCAACGCTCGTCCGCGCTGGCGGCGACAACTGCGGTCGGCTGTCCCGCCGCAACCTCCTGCGCGAACGACGGGCCGGAGAGGCAGACGAAGCGCGGCACGAAACATCCAGCCGATTCGTCCGTGACGATTTCCGAGATGCGTCTACCGGTCTCCGCCTCGATTCCCTTGGTGGCGCTGACAAAGATCATCTCTTCGCTCGCGTCTCGCATCACACGCTCCAACACAGAGCGCGTCGCGTGCGATGGCGCGGCTAACACGACACTCTCTGCACCGCGCAGAGCCTCGGTCAGATCAGTAGTCGCCGAAACGTTCTCTGGTATCAACTGCCGAGCGAGGTACGCGCTGTTGATGCGCTCACGATTAATCTCTTCAGCGACATTACAGCTGCGCGCCCACAGACGCACGTCATGCCCGGCTCGCCCGGCGACGATGCTCAGTGCCGTGCCCCACCCGCCGGCGCCGATGATCGCGATTCGTTTCATGAACGATCATTATTTGCTACTTCAACTTGTTCTCTGTTCCGCGCCAAAGTCTGTCGATGTTAGCACGATGCATCAGGATGATGATGGCGCTACCGGCGATGGTGGCAGCCATCAGAGGGGCGAGACTCAGATTCGGCCCACCGCGCAAACTAAGCAGCCAGACGCACACTGGCATCGCGGCGGCGGCAGTGATTGAGCCGAGTGAAACGTAGCGCGTCGCCCACACGATGATGACAAACAACGCCGCTGCCAACGCCACCGCGAGCGGAGACAAACTGAGGTAGATACCGAGTCCGGTAGCGACTCCTTTGCCACCGCGGAAGCCGAGCCACACCGGGAAGATGTGTCCGATGATCGCCGCGAGTGCCGCCGCCGCCACCCACCAATTGATTCCGAAATCCACCGTCAACAACCACCGCGCGAGCACGACCGCCGCCACGCCTTTGATCGCATCGAGCATCAGCGTCACGATTCCCGCTGCCTTCCCCGCACGGCGCGTCACATTGGTCGCGCCGGTTCCACCCGAACCACCCTCGCGCACATCCCCGCCCCCACTCAGTCGCACAATCAGATAGCCGAACGGAATCGACCCTAAAAGATAAGCCGCCACCACGACCAATACCGGAAGCATTCAATCCACTCCCCGCGACACACGTCGTAAGGCAAAAGCAAACAGTTTTGAGTTTCCAGCTCAAAACTGAAAACTCAAAACTCAAAACTGTTCAACATCAAATAAGCCTTCGTCGTAAAAGGTCAAGCGCTGCCTGCGAAGCGCGCCAACGGATGAGTTGACGGTCACCGGGCAGCATCAGCTTGCGGTGCTCTGTGTGCGCGTCGTCGGCAAGCGCGATATAGACATGGCCGATTGGTTTTTCCGGGCTGCCGCCGCCCGGCCCGGCGACGCCCGTCACAGAGATTCCGAAATCCGCGTCGGCGCGTTGTCGCACGCCTTCGGCCATCGCTTCCGCGACGGGCGCGCTCACCGCGCCATACTCCGCGATCAAGTCGGACTGCACGCCGAGCAGACGCACCTTTGATTCGTTCGCGTAAGCGACCACGCCTTCTTTGAAATAGTGTGAGGACCCGGCTACTTCGGTGATGCGCTGCGCGACCAGGCCGCCGGTGCAGCTTTCGGCGACGGCGAGAGTGAAGCCGCCGACCGCGAGCCGCAACCCGACGATCTCTTCCATCATCTCGCCACGGAAGGCGAAAATTGCATCACCCAGACGTTCCTCGATCTGACCGGCGAGGCCGTCGAGCAACAGTTCAGCATCGCGCTCGGTCTTGGCCTGCGCAGTCAGTTGGATTTCGATTTCGCTCTTGTTAAAAAGAATGGTCGTCTGCGGATTCTTGTACTGCGTGTAGACCGGGGCGATGCGTTCATCGACCGCCGACTCACCCATCCCGGCGACGCGCAGGATGCGCCGCGCGACGCGCACGTCTCCGGCCTTCACCGCCAGTTTCGGCAGCACCAATGTTTCAAACATCGGACGCATCTCGCGCGGCGGCCCCGGCAGCAACGCGACCGACCGGCCCTCATGTTCGACGAACAGTCCGGGTGCGGTGCCGCGCGGGTTGTCGAGCACCTCCGCGCCTTCGATAACCATCGCCTGCCGCGTGTTGATCTCCGGCATCGCGCGCCCCATCGCGATGAACTTCGCGCGGACTCCGTCGAGCACCTTCTCATTCAACATCAGCCGCCGACCCATTGCGCGCCCGGCGATTTTGCGCGTGATGTCGTCTTCGGTCGGGCCGAGGCCGCCGGTCGTAATCACCACCCGCGAGCGCCTGAGCGCGTCGCGAATCGCTTCTTCGAGGCGCGCGTCGTCGTCGCCGACCACGGTCTTGAGTTTTACTTCGACGCCGATGCCGTTCAGCTTTTCGGTCAACCAGAGGCTGTTGGTGTCGGTGCGATCCGGCGTCAGCAATTCGGACCCGATGGCGATGATTTCTGCGGTGAGCATATATTTACAGGCCGAAGCTAAAAGCGAAAAGGCAAAAGGAAAACAGTCACCCTGCTTACACTTTTGCCTTGAGCCTTTTTTGCTTTCTCTTTTTTAAGCAGTCTTCTTCTCTTCCTCGTACACGTCGCGAAGCACGTCGGCAATCGGCGGCGGCATCGTCGGCGCTGCCGGCGCGAGGGCGGGCGTCTGTCGCTTGCCGGAGACGGCACTAAAGTTGGCAGGTGGAGAACTGAGCGGCGGCGGCGTGGAGAACATCGGCTTCGATCCACTGGTGATGGCCGGATTGGACGCTGCACTGCTGCTGACGTGTGCGCGACTCTCTTCGAGCATCGCTGCCGCCCGCGTGCGCCGTGCGCGGTCAAGGCTGCGAATCGCAGCCATCGTCTGCGGAGCGTCCGCTGGCTCGCGCTCCAGACGCCGCAGCACCTGCACGTAGCGGCGCAACTCCGGCGACGGATGGAGGCGGTGGCGCTCGTCACCCTGCTCATTCTCTAACACGTAGGAGAGGTGTTCAACCGCCGCTTCGTGCTTTCCCGCGCGATGGTAGAGTGCGCCTAGGGTGTAATAAACAAGTGGCGGCGGGTCACTGATCGCGCCCAGGATGCAGTCCCCGCGCTCAATCACGCGCTCAACCTCGAACCCATACCAGCGCCGGTCTTCGTCGCGCAGAATCTCGTTTGCCACGATGTAGAAGTCGAAGATGGAGCGCACGTCCTGCTGCTCGGAACGCTGCACGGCGCGCCACACGAAATAAACGACTGTCACAAAGAAGATAATCACGGTCGGTGGAATGCCCATCACCATCAGCATCGCCATGATGACGAGGATGGCTAAAACTCTCTGCGCCGCTTCTTTTCCCTTGCCGCTCATAAATTGCCTGATGCTGGAAAAACCCGTGTGGAAAAAGCGCGGTCTTGACAACCGTCAAGCGTGGGATGCGGCGTTGATTCTGCGTCGAATCGCCGCGCCTGCCTCGACGGTCGAAAGCGCGCCGCCAAGATCGCGTGTTGTTTCGTGGTGTTGAATGCTGTCGCCGACGGCCTGTTCAACTGACGCACCGGCTGCGCCATGACCGAGGTATTCTAGCATCATCGCCACGGTGAGAATAGCACCTGTCGGATTGGCCTCCGACTTGCCCGCGAGCGGCGGCGCACTGCCATGAACCGGCTCGAACAGAGAGACGCGGCCCGGATGAATATTGCCCGACGCCGCCACCCCCAAGCCCCCTTGCAACGCTGCGCCGAGGTCGGTCAGGATGTCGCCGAACAAATTGTTCGTCACGATCACGTCGTACTGCGCCGGGTCGAGCACCATAAACATCGTCATCGCGTCGACATATTGGTGGTTTGCTTCAACTTCCGCGTAGCGCGCGGCGACTTCTCTGAAGACTCTCTGCCAGAGGTCGCCGCCAAAGCGCTGCACGTTCGACTTATCGGCCATCGTCACGCGCCGCCGCCGCCCGTGTGCTCGCGCGTACTCAAAGGCGGCGACGATGATTCGCTCCACGCCGCGCCGCGTGTTCAATTCCTCCTGCGTGGCGATTTCGTCGGGTGTGCCTTTCTTTAAAAAACCTCCCGCGCCGCAGTACGCGCCCTCGGTGTTCTCGCGGAAGACGACAAAATCAATCTCTTCAACTTTGCGCCCTCTGAGCGGCGTCAGACGCGCATCGAGCAGGCGCACCGGGCGTTGGTTGATGTACAGATCAAGGCCACGCCGCATGCCGAGCAAAATATCCTCGGCGTGTTTGTTCGACGGAACGCGCGGGTCGCCGAATGCCCCAGCGAGAATCGCGTCGAAATCGCGCGTCAGCATTTCGAGCGCGCCCTCCGGCAGCGTCACACCGTCGCGCAGGAACCGCTCGGCACCCCAGTCGAAGTGCTGAAGCTCAAGTGTGACGCCGTGAGTTTCGCGCACATGCTCAAGCACCCGCACCGCTTCGGCGATCACTTCGGGGCCGATGCCATCGCCGGCGATAACCGCGATTCTTTTCGCGTCTCGTGTCATCGCTCTTCGGGCATCGTATGCGCGCCGCGATCCGATGGCGAGGTGGCTTCGACGACCGTCGACTCTTCTAAAATCTCAAGTGAGTATTTTGTGTTCGCCGGAACGCAGTAACTATCGCCGCGCCGTACCTCGAACGAGTGTCCGTCAATCGTTACGCGCAACGCGCCGTCGATCACGAAGGCGACGTACTCATAAGGGTTCGAGTGTTCCGGCTTCTTCTCGCCGGCGGCCTCACGCTCCCACAAGCGCAACGCCATCCGCTCGCCGTTCACCAACAATTTTTCTCCATGCTCACCACGCAGCGCGTACTCGCCCCGCAACATCACCGTCTCCGCATGACGTTTTGTGTTCATCTTTTCATTCTCCTGTGACTGATTGGAATTGTCTCTTGGCGCGGTCAAAATGTTCTGTGATTCATTGCCCTCGACCGTCCGGCGCCATCCTCTTGAGTAGGCCTCTGGCAAAAGTAAAAAATCCGTTTGTTTAGAAGCGGGCTATGCCCGCCGTTGCCCGTGACATTGAACCATGCACCGGCGGGCGGAGCCCGCCTCTAAACATGGCGATTGATTTTTGCAAAAGCTCTAATCATTCAATCACACACCGACTGCGAACTTGAATCATTTCCGTTACATTCGTCTCGCTTTACAGCAAGTCGCAGTGTGGTTCAATTTAGAAAGGCACACAGAGCACCGGGACGCGCGTGCCGCGTAAAACTTTTTCCGCCGTCGAACCGAAGAGCATTTCTTCCGCCGGCGTCGAGCGCCCGCGCACGCCCATCACGACCATCGGTAAATCAAGGTCGCGAGCGATTTTTAGTATCTCGACGAAGGGCACGCCGACGACGATCATCCGCTCGACTTCGACGCCGCCCGTCTCGATCTCTTCGAGCGCGCCGACGAAGTTGGCTTCGGCCTGCTCGCGCAGGCGCGCCGTAATTTCGTCCGTCATCCCCAGCGCAGCGGCGGCGGCTTCTTTGACAAACCCTTCGTCAATCACGTGCAACAGTGTCAGGTCGCCGTCCGGCGCGGCCAACGAGACGGCGACGCGCACCGCGTTCAGCGAGCACGCCGAAAAATCAATCGGCACCAGAATGTCTGCGGCTTTGAACATTTGTCACCAACTCTCCTTTCAATTGATGTGGATGAAAGACGATGAAACGGCCCTCACGAAAATTCTTTCACCGTCATCACTTCAGCATTCTGCCCTCAATGCGCGGCAACGCGGCGAGCACCACATCCCCGACGATCTTCAAACTGCGCGGCGAGATTTTGTCGAGCGTATCTTCGCGCGTGTGCCAGTGCGGATATGAATTTAGTTGGATGATGTCCACCGATGGAATACCCGCGCGAAGAAACGGAAGATGATCGTCGCCGCCGACGCTCTCTTCGCGGTCAACGAACTCCGCGCCGTAACCCAACTGGCAGGCTGTCTCCCAGATGATGTCGACGAGCCAATCGGTGCTCTCCGAGTCGCGTCCCAACTCCAACTTTTGGTAGCCAATCAGGTCAAGAAGTATCAACGCGCGCACGCGCTTCAACTCGCCGGCTTCGCCGAGGCGCGCGACGTAGCGACGGCTTCCGTAAGTGTTGTCGGGCGCGTTTGGTTTCCCGCACTGATCCCAGTCGCGGCAGAACGCCTCTTCGCCGTCGAAGAAGACGAAGCGATAAGTGAAGCGCGATTTCGTCGGCGCGGCGGCGAGGACGCGCGCCAGTTCCAGCAGCGCCCCGGTCGATGACCCGGCGTCGTTCGCGCCGACAAAGCGAAACTCCTTGAACAGCTTCGTGTCGTAATGGCTGGCGATGATGATCGTGTCGGGCGTCTGCCCCGGAAGTTCCGCCGTCACATTAGCCATGCGCCGCTCGCCGATTGGCGTCTTCGCGCGAAACTCATCAATCGTCACCGCCAAGCCATACGACTTCAACTCGCCGACAATGTACTCGCGCGTCCTGACTAATTCTTTCGACCCCGACGGTCGCGGCCCGAACTCGACCATCGTTTTGACATGCGCGAAAGCCCGCTCGCCACTGAACGAATCCCCGGCTTCGTGCCCGTTGCGCTCCTGACGGACGACGCCCGCCGTCGTCTCAAAATCACGACGTTCCGCTTTGGTCGAGCGCGCCGGGGACTCTTTAACATGTACTTGCTGATTGTCAGACGAAGGCCGGACAGCGGACGAAAGCGGGAAGAAGACGAAGGTTAAAGTTGCGAGGAAGAGTGTGGAACATGTCGGGCCGCCGCGCCCCGGACGCGCGTGGCGAGTCGTTGGCAGCGACAGACAAATCAGTTTAGACGAGCATCGCACCGGTTCAACTCGAAACGCGGAAGGATCGACAACATTCAATGTCGGAGCTTTGCTTCAAACATGTGTGGGGGGCAACGGCAATAACCGATAGGCTTCAGGTCGAAGGATTCTTCACTTCATCCACGATTGGTGGTGTGACCGGACGGTGTTCCGCCGGGCGGCGCGCATCGCGTTCACGACGCGAGAGTGTGCGGCCCCGACCGGCCAATAGATCAAGCCCCTTCTCGAACACGACGTAAGGCAGATTGGCGACGGCGTTAATCGCTTCGAACGCGGCAACCGCTTCGAGCTGCACCAGCGTCGTAAGTTTTTTATCGAGCGGCATCTGCTTGAACTCTTTGCGGAAGTCGGTCACGGTCTCTTCGGTCGTCTCGGCGCGCTCCGTACTCTGCACCGGCCTTAAAATCAAATCGCCGCCGCTGACGAGTTTCGCCTGGCATGCGAGGCGCTCGCCCGCCGCCAGTCGCTCCGGGCTGAGGCGTTCACGCTCGGCTTCGGTCAGCCCCGAAAGCAGCGTCGCACCCTCTTCAATAATCACCGCGCATGTGTCACATTCACCGCGCCCTTCGCACTCGGCGGGCAGCCGCACGCCGAAACGTTTGGCTGCGTCCCACAGATACGTCCCCTCGGCCACGACCCCGATTTGGCTGCCGCTCTCCATCTTCAACTCGACGTTTACACTCATTTCCGGTTCTCTCTCCAGTCAAGGCGTCTGTTTCTGATTTGTATTGGGGAACTGTTTGAAAACTTACACCGCTTCCGTTGCAAGAAGCAAGGTGGCAAACGGACGGGAACAGCGCGAAGGAGTTTCCGCCTTCACTTTTAACATTCGCCTGTTCACTTTTGCCTTCGTTAGTGTGTGCCCGGCGCGGAGGTGAATCGAACGCGGGGTTCGGCGGCTGACTCTTTTCGGTCGTTGTCGCGCGCACTGCACTGGCAGTTCGGGCAGATGCCGAAGATGCGCAGCGAGTGCTGCACCGTCTCGAACCCGTGTTGCGCGGCAATGGCATCCTGGATGGCTTCAAACTCAGGGGAGAAGAATTCGACCGTGGTGCTGCACTCGGTACAGATCATGTGATCGTGGTGCTGATGTTTGTAATTGTGCTCGTAGCGCGTCCGCCCGTCGCCGAAACGCACCTCGCGCGCGAGTCCGGCTTCGGCCAACAGTTTGAGCGTGCGATACACCGTGGTATGACCGACGCCTGAGTCCTCGCGCTTAACGAGGTTATAGAGGTCTTCGCTCGACAAGTGCTCTTCGGTGCGCAGGAAGACCTCCAGGATCAAGTCGCGCTGGGCGGTTCGCTTCAGCCCGGCGCGCTGAATGTGGCGGTGGAATATCTCTTTCTCTTCGGTCATAAAATCACGGTTCACCCGCTCGCTCAAAGTGCGGCTATCGGGGTTGACGATGGTGTGGTCATTCTAGCATCGCGGCGGGCGGGCTGTGAAGAAGTTGGAAAGTGCTCAAACCTCATGCTATCTTGCCGCGCAAGGTGCCGGGGTGGCGAAATGGCAGACGCAACGGACTTAAATAATTGAGCACCCGAAGCGAAAACTTCGGTGTGAATGGAGTCAAATTCGGTGAAACCTTTGAGATGGCAACACCGAGCTAAGCCTGGAGAGAATGTTTTTTTGAACCTCCGGGAAAGTGTAGAGACTAGACGGCTCCCACCTGACTGTTACGGCTAAAGTAATAAAAGGTGAAGGTATAGTCCAGACCACAAACTGCTGAATCGATCAGCGTGGCAGGCGGCGAAAGCCGAAGTGGTAAGAAAATCCGTTGACCGTAAGGTCGTGCGGGTTCGAGTCCCGCCCCCGGTATCAACCTCAACACCTCGCGGATGCTCACATTGATTGCATCGCTTCCGGATTGCAAAATCCCATCTGGGTCTCAAGCTTGGTGATGTTGCCGGTCTTTTCGGCCCATCTGACCAAGTCGGCGGCTAATGCTTTCCTCTTCTCATTAACGGTCTGATCGTTGTCGACGGATGAGGGTATGGTCAGCGTTTTAGCGATGCGCCTGGTCACTTCCTCGATGCTGAGATGCTCTTCGAGAAGCTTCTGCCACTCTTCTCTGGAAAGCGTGTCCCGGCCCGCCTGATGCTTTTCCAACAGATACATGCCATCGGCTCCGATGTAATCCTTCAGCACCGGCTTCAGGCTCGCAAACTCGACATGCGAGGCGCGGCGGTCCTTCCCCAACATCATTGAGGCCAGTTGTGAGACGGCGATATGCTCGGCAACAACACCCCGCACTCTCACCCATCGAACCTGCCCGAATCCCGCCAAACGCTCTTTCAGCTTCTCAATCAATCGATTCTTGTCAGCCACCGCTTCGATGAAAAGGTAATGCTTGCACAGTTGATCCAACTCCGGTGATGTGATGACATCCGCGTCGCTGTACTTCTTGTCGAACAGCTTCATCTCGTCGCTGCCGAAGTAATCAGCGAAAATGCTTTTTACCTGGCCCCACTCGTACGCTTTTGCCTCCTCAAGTTTGTCCAGCAAAGGTTGCGCGACCGGCTCACCGAGATAAGTGGTGAGCTTATCATTCAGTTCCTTCCACGCGATCATCGCGGAAGCCACCAGCCGGTCGGCAAGGGCTGATATTTCGTCGAAGCTGAACGAATCGATTAACACTCTCTTCAACTGTTTAGGTTTGGGTCGCCCTCGTCGGCCGAGCCGGATCATCAAATAGTAGCCGACGCCACATGCCGCTAAGGAGAGCAGGAAAGCTATGCCGAGACCGTACTGCGCGAGCATCTGCGCAAACATCGCGGCGTGTTCTTCAGAGAGGTGTTCAGCGATGAAACGTTTTTGAATGCTACTCGCTATTCTTTCCTGCTCTTCGATGGCAACTTCCGCGAAAGCGATGACGACCAGCAGCAACGGCCCAAGCACCGCCGCCGCGAGGAGCGCAAATACTCCCATCCAACATACGCCCCGCCAGACTTTAGTTACCCGCCTTTGCCGACTTGCATAATAAGATTGAGCAAACAGAATCGTCAGCGGGGCGGCGATGAAGAGCATGAACAACTTGATGCTGAAGCCCGCGCTCTTTTCGTAGATGATCGGGTTCCACCAGAACATGCCGATGACGAGGGCGAGCACGCTGAAGATTAATGCTCCAACCTGAACGGAGACCCAATAGTTCGGGGCACGCCGTAAAAACAGCACCGCGCCGTAGAAGGCACGCAGCGGGTAATCGACGCCGAACAGATAGAGCGGGCTGCTCCTGATCTTTTCGGCTTTGTCGCCGAACACACCGAGAATGCAATTCCGCAGCACCAGCAGCGACACGGCGAGTATCTCCATCAGAATCAATCTCGGCATGTGCTCCAAAAGTTTTTCGGCGCCGACCTGATACTGATGTTTGAAGAACTGACCGAGCCTTGTCTCGGCGGGCGTCGGTGGGTCTGAACCTTCCCCCTCCTCAAAGCTTTTCATCACGGTCTGTCCCCGCCCCGCCGCGGCGATGATGGCGGCGAACGGGTCGAGGCTGCCGGTGGCCGGCTCGAAGGCAAACGGGTTCATCCGGCGCGGACTTTCGCCGAGCGCCGTCGCTCCGTTCGATGGCGTTCCGCTCGATGGCGTTCCGTTCGATTGCGCCCGGCGCGTATCCCTTTCGGCTCTGGTGACGATCTGCTCCCGCTCGTCCTCGGATAAACGAAACTGATTCCACCGCGCCTGCTCCGCGAGCGAGTCGTTAATCACGTTCGGCAACTCTTCCTGAATCACTTCCAACTGCGCCGCCTCGATGATCAGCGCAACCTTGTCTTCGAACTCTTCTTTCGTCAGCGCCGCCCGGCGCGTCTCGTCGTTCTCGGAGAGAAGATCTTCAAGCCACTGCTTCAAAACCCCTTGTGTCATCTTTCCGGCGCGGGGGAATAACGCGGACGGCTCCATGCTCGGCTTCCACTTGTTCAGAGAGCCGTCGTCACCGGCGTCGAAGAAATAAGCGCGCACCCTGTGGCGCCGCTCACTTGACGACACCAATTCTGTGACACGTTTATGCGTCAGCAGCGTTTCGATTAACTGGCAGAGACCGTCGAGTCGTCCCCACAGAATGTCGTTGGAGCGCCAGGAACGTTTGAAGAACCCGGCGAAGTGATACAGCGCGTCACCCGACACTTTATCCGACAGGCCCTTGTTGCTGAACCCCTTCTCGGCATCGCGCGGGCTGATGCGGATGGTCTCAACCAGGTCCTTCTCGTGCAAATCCGCAGTCAACTCGATGGGGAACAGTTGGGCGTCCAACGACTCGAAGGTTTTGTATGCCTGCCATACCTCATCTTTCGGATCGCGCAACGACGCCTCGAACAACGCTCGCTCGTACTTGTCGATCACATGGAGCAGGTTGCGAAACTTGCGCGGCGCAGGTGCGGAAATATTCATTTCCCTGATTTCTTTCTCGATCCCCTTCGCCTTGTCCTTCAACTTGTTATTAAAAGCCGACAGATTACTCTGCGCCAACCACTTCGCCTCGCCCGCCTTCAGCTCGGAGTCGCTGGCGACGGCTGCGAGAAAGACTCCGTAAGAATTCCTGTCGTAAGAATCCTTCAGGGGTTGAGGCAGCGACTCCGCAATCGGTTGATCAACATCGAGCAGTCTCCGCAGAGCCTTTTGCACCATGTCCCAAACCTCTCGGGCCGGCTTGTTAGTGGCCTCACGCTGGCCGAGACTTTTCTCGATCTCCAACTTCCACTCAATCGGCGCGTGATCGATTAGCTCTTCCATCCGGACGCGCACGATTTCCAGCAACTCGATGACGCAATTCACCGTTCCCCACAAGTCACGGTAGATTTTCAGCCGTGACTGATGCTCCACCGACTTCGCCGCGTCGTCGGGTGGGGCTTCCCAATAAATCTTTCTTTCGATCAAATAGGCAATGCGGAACAGACGGCGGAGGCGGAAGTAGACGTCAAAGTCGCAGAGGATTTTATCCGCGCCGCCGCCCGCCCCTCTCAACATCTCGTCAAACTCTCTGACCAGGTTCGAGGCCGCCTGACGCATGTTCGGCTCCAGCAACTCATCTTTGCCGTTGACCTTCAGCAAGCCCTGCACGACGCGGTCGCTGATCGAGATCAAGCGACTCTGCCGGTAGAGTTCTTTGACTAAGCCGGCGGGCGGGTTGTACGAACTAGATTGGCTCAGCAAAAAAGTCAGGCGGTGAAACCGCTTCACTTTGGTGTTGTGATTGGCGAGCAGCTTGAGGTCGTCGGCGATGCTCTCGTAGCCCGGAATGCCGATCAACGAAGCGGTAATCGCCCGCGCAAAATCGGGCTGCGTCGCGACTTCCGGAATCGTAAAATGTTCCGGGTCAGGCTCGACATAGAACAGCTTACGATCAACTTTTCGCGTCGACGCGCGGTGAAAAATCTCCCTCAGCGTGTAGGTGAACGGCTTGTTGTCAATCACGCCACCGTCGAGAAAGCAACACTCTTTGCCGAGCCGCCCCCACTCCTGCAACCTTCCGTCCTCGCCCTCCTTGTCGTTTGCGACGCGCACCGGCTCGAATGCTGCCGGGAAACACGATGTGATCCGCGCTAGTTTAGCGAGCGCTCTGTAAGTCGTGTCTGCTTTCGCCGTCCGCTCAAAGAATGGCGTTGGATTAAAGGGTTCCTTGCGTCCCCGGCGGTGCTTGAGGTGAAAGACGGCGCGGTGGTCTTTGACATCGATGGGATGGCCGGCGTCATCGAACTGTGTCGAGACTTTGCCGTCCACATCCGTCCCGGTCACGAACAAATCAAGTTCGGAAAATTCCGAACCGATCTCGCCCGCTTCGCGGACATACTGCGGCATGTAGCGAAAGGCCTCTTCGAGCCGGGGCTGGTAATAGCCTTCGCTGTTGAGTAGCGAACTGGTGCCATCCATCTTCCCGGACGGTGTTCGCAGCAGCGCGCGGATGTCCCCGTCGCGCCGCCACAGGGTTGATGATCCGCGAAAATCTTTGTTGTTGCAGAGCGCGTACGCCAGCATGATGCCATTGATGCCGCCGGCGGAAGTACCGCTGATAATATCGACCACCACGTCCGAATCGGTGAGCGCCTTGATGAGCTTGAACACTCCCCGACCACGCACCGCCCGAAAGAATTCCTGCGCCACGCCGTTGATGTAAATCGCCAGCGAAACGCCGCCGTACATGACGAGGCCGAACCTCACCTCGCACGATTTCCTGTCCTTTCCATCTTGAAACCTGGTCGCTTGCGTCGACATCGGAAACCTCCAATCTTTAACTGTCGGAAATGTTTCGAGGCCCGCCGCCGAGTCCATCAACGAACGGCGCCGCACTTAAGTCAGAGCGTAGTGGCAAGCATCTTTGAAGTAGGTACGGACTGGGTGTGCGCCGTCAGGTTCGGCACCCGTTCAGGTCCGCAGCAAAGAGATGTTGAATGTGGCGCGAAGCGACCCCCGCAGGCCATGTTGGGGTGACTCCAGGTTGATGACGGCGGTGACGATCAGCGGTCTGGCGTGAGGCCTGGCCGGTGCTGGGACAAAGGTTTGAAAGAAGCTCTCAACGGTCCACGCCGCGCCCGGCAAGTAACTACGAAGCGGAAGCGCGCCGCGAATCATTTAGAATGAGTTCGACCCGGCCAACACTTGCGAACGAGTGTCGGCGCTGAAGCATTACTTCGCAAACGTGGTGGCTTATACATCGCGTCCAAAATCTTGTCAATACAAAAGTTTGCACGCGACACACCAGGTTCTATTCATTCTCGGCCATGCAATATTCTTTCCACAGCTGCAACGCCATCTTTCTTGAGCTAAGTCGTTGATTCTCGGTTGGGCCTAGGCATGAATTTCGTGCCACCTGTGCAATTGCTTGTCGCGTTCGGGAGAATGAATAGACCCTGTTGCACGCGACACACTTTTGTTACTTGACCTTTGATGCACATGATTCTTAAAATTCGCCATCAGGATAGACGAACGCCCCCTCGACATGTAATCAAACCAAAGGGAAGAAAGGTGGAATCACAATGGCTGACAGTCAGGGAAATACCGGCACACAGGATG
>JALZJL010000099.1 GCA_030859785.1 Acidobacteriota bacterium | reverse complement strand
GCAGCGGTAAGGTCGCTCGACTGTTTTTGAAGCCCTTTTGCCTGCAACAGTTATGCCCCTAACCGGAGACACTAACCGGCGTCCTCTGAGCAGTTAACCGAGTTGCACTTACAAGTTGAATTCACGTCACGCGATAGCGGAAACTGTAAACTATATCGCCGAGATTCTTGGGCAGATTAATGTGTAGGTCTTGCGCGACAGTTTCAAGTTCTTTCCTCTCGAAACAAACCTCCGTCGCTCCCTCGGTGTAATGCGAAAAGAAAATTCGCTCAATGATTTGTGCGTAGCGGTTGGCAGCGGCCTTAACATCTTCGCCTTTGGTCATCGAACTTTTGTCCTCGCTAAAATGTTTTGTCGGCGCAAGCATCCGTCTCGTATTGTCCGGCCAGTGGAGCACCACAACTTCTTCCCGCAACTGTTCTTTCGTCGCGGTCGCTGAGCGCGAGCGAAACAAGTCTATGTCGACAAGCTGATAGCCGAGCGACTCAGCGACACTCGCCAATAATTGACCCGTGCGAATCATCACGCGAAGGTACGATGCCTGATCCCCAACCACATAAGCCAGATACGCGCCGGGTTTGAGAACGGCACGCAATTCTCCGAGATGACGAGCCATACCGCCAAAGTAAAGTTTAGTGACCTTCGCGTAGAGTTTCTCAAAACCACTCGTCTTGCCGAGTTCAATCCGTCGTGCCTCAATGGTGTTGGCGATGTGCTGAATCTCACTATGTTCTGCGATCCACGAATCATCAGTATCACCTTTGTAAACATTGCGCGTGTTTGAGCGTAGCAGCCCGCGCTTGATGGCTTGTAGTTCCGCCTTGTTGTTGATGAAGCCGAGGAGCACTGATTCGAGGCGGGTGGTGCGCGTGTAATCTTTCTCGTTCGGATATGGCGGCGAAGTGATAACAGCGTCAATAAAGCGCGGCTTGATGACGTCTCCAAGATGGCGAGCGTCGGCATGGTGAACTTCTGCCGGCGCGTCTCCATGCGTTCGCAGCTCGCGCAAGTCGTTAGCCATCGCGCACACATTAGCTTGCCATGTCGCAATTACCGAGGTATCAATTTTTTTACTTGCGCCGACTCCGACCTCTGGCCCGAAGTGAAGATTGCTAATTGAAAAGACAAGGGCTTTGGCTAACGCTAAGAGTTCGTGCCGATGGTAACGCTCATCGTAATGCGCTCTGATCGCTTCTAGTAAGACAAGCGTTTTGTGGAGTGGGAGCGGACTAATTGAATCCGTGAGCAGCAGCTTGAAACTTTCAGGCGGCAGAGTGCGCAACTGGTGAGTGATCGCTCTTGGGGGAACTTCCTCCACTACGCCATCAGTTTGAAGTCGGGTTAGTGCTGCATCTGCAACTATGTGGGCATGTTCAATCAAGCCTTCAGGTGTTGGAGTCCAGTCAACTTTAACCTGGCTGGCAAAGTGAGCCATCGGATTGGCCTCAATGCCAATACTCGGAATGCCTAGCTTTCTGGCTTCGACCAGTGTTGTACCAGTGCCACAAAATGGGTCTAGCAGATGGTGTTCACTGCGGACGTGAAATCGCTCAAGGTAATCGCGTACCACATGAGGCGGAAACGAAAGCACGAAGCGATACCATTCATGCGCGGCGGCATCTTCAACATAAAGCCGGTTGTTAAGACCATTTGATACCGCGCGCGCGCGTGACATTTGCTTTTACCCCTCGCTGACTTGTGCGACAGCTTTTAATGATGACCATCTATTCGAGACCGTAGACGGATTCCCTCGGCAGTTCCAACTGTTCGCCGCGAATGCGCGCTGCGGCGAGTTCGACGGCTTCGTAGATTTTGATGTAGCCGGTGCAGCGACAGAGATTGCCGGAGAGGGCTTCCTTAATTTCTTCGCGCGTCGGTTCGGGATTAGCGGCCAGTAGTTCCTTCGCGACGAGTAGGAAGCCGGGTGTGCAGTAGCCGCATTGCGCCGCGCCCGTGTCGGCGAAAGTTTCCTGCAACGGGTGCGGGCCGTCGGCGGTTGCCATGCCTTCGATGGTTTCTACCGTGCGGTCTTCGGCGTCGAGGCCGAGCATCAGGCAAGAGAGGATCGAGCGCCCGTCAACCAGCACCGCGCACGTCCCGCACTCGCCGAGTTCGCAGCCGTGCTTCGTGCCCATCAACCCCATGTCTTCGCGCAAAACTTCGAGCAGCGTCTTGTGCGGCGCGAACACGACCTCGGCGCGCTCGCCGTTGCAGGTGAATTCGATGTGAGCTTTCTGCTTTAACCTGTGTGTCATTTAGAACTACTCTTCACTGAAGAAATCACCGTCAATGCTCTAACAAGTCATCGACTGCCGGCGCACGACTTCAGAATCAAGGACAACCTCTCTACAACAACATGACGCGGTAAGTTCAGCGTGAGTTTAACTTTCAACCGGATGATGCTTCTTGATTCGTGTGCAGGCAGGTAAATGATAACAGCTTCAACCGCGATGGGGTTAAGACGGGGCGAACTTGCGGCGGGTAATCTAACGGACTCTTACGCTTCGACCGTCGCGCGCGTCTTCTGCCGCGCGGGCAGAACCAGGATGTTGTCGATCAGTCGTGTGCGGCCGATGCGGACGGCGATGGCGATTAACGTCGGGCGGTCATCGAGCAGCTTGTCGAGCCGCTCCATCGTCTCGGCGTCGGAGATGCTGACATATTCGAGTTGCGCTCGTGGCTCAATCTCAACCTGTGTGCGGACGACTTCAGCCAGCCGCCGCGCGGAACGCTCGCCAGCGTAGTACGCCTCCCGCGCATACACCAGCGCGCGATAAAGCACCGTGGCGGCGCGGCGCTCTCGCCCGTCGAGGTATGCGTTGCGCGACGAGAGGGCGAGGCCGGATTCCTCGCGCACCGTCGGCAACACGACAATCTCGGTGTCTAACGCGAGGTCGCGCACCAACCGCTTGACGACCATCGTCTGCTGCGCGTCCTTCTGACCGAAGAACGCGAAGTCAGGCCGCACTGTATTGAAGAGAATCGTCAGCACGGTCGCGACACCGCGAAAGTGGCCGGGGCGCGCGGCACCTTCCAACTGGTCGGACAGCCCCTCGACCGTGACGTATGTCGAAAAGCCTTTCGGGTAAATCTCCTCGACCGATGGCGCGAAGATGTACTCGACGTTGTAATCCGACAGCTTCGTGGTGTCCTGCGTCAGGTCGCGCGGGTAGCGTTCGAAATCTTCGCCGGGGCCGAACTGCGCCGGGTTGACGAAGACCGAAACGACGACCACGTCGCACATCCGGCGCGCTTCGCGCACAAGGCTGAGGTGTCCTTCGTGGAGCGCGCCCATCGTCGGCACCAGCCCGATGGTTTGATCCTGCTCGCGCCGCAGTTTGCGCGCCACGGAACTCATGCGTTGGCGACGATTAATGATCTCCATAAAAACAGTTGAGGTGAAGTCGCGAGGGGGTTTACGTTCGCCTTGATTCGGGTTCGGCGGCGGTCGCCGCGTCAACATCGCCGGTGGCGGTTGCGGCTTCGAGTTCGGCAGCCGTCTCCGCAGGCAGAGGATAGGATTCGGCCTCGGTCGGGTACGCGCCGGAGCGCACGTCTTCGGCGTAACGGTTGATGGCATCGGTCATCAACTCGCGCAGGTTCATGTACTGTCGCACGAAGCGCGGGCGCGTGCGGCTGAACGACAAACCGAGCAGGTCGTGGATGACCAGCACCTGCGCGTCGCATCCATCGCCGGCGCCGATGCCGATGGTCGGTATGTTGACGCTCTCGGTGACGAGCTTCGCAATCTCGCGCGGCACCACTTCAAGCACCAGCGCGAAGGCACCGGCCTCTTCCAGCGCGCGGGCGTCGTCGAGCAACGCACGCACCGCGTCGACAGTCTTGCCCTGCAGACGATAGCCGCCGAGCCGGTGCAGCGATTGCGGCGTCAGCCCGATGTGGCCCATCACCGGAATTTCTTCCTCGACCAGTCGCTTGACGAGCGGGGCGCGCGCATTTCCGCCCTCGAGTTTGACGGCCTCGGCGCCGCCTTCTTTGATAAGGCGCAGCGCGGCGCGCACCGCGTCATCTGCGCCGGTGTGGTAAGAGCCGTAAGGCATGTCGGCCACAAGTAACGCGCGCTCGACTCCGCGGCGCACCGCGCGTGTATGCATCACCATCTCGTCAAGCGTCACCGGCACGGTGCTGTCGTAGCCGAGCACGACGTTACCGAGCGAATCACCGACCAGGATTAAATCAGTTCCCGCTTCGTCGACGACGCGCGCCGTCGGATAGTCGTAAGCGGTCAGGCAGACGAGGCGTTCGCCGCGCGCTTTGCTTTCACGTAACGATGGCACCGTCACTTTTTCGGGGCGCTGCTGTTTAAGATAGGCCATTGAAGATCACCCACAAGTTTCTTGATTTCCAGATCAGTCAGTCCAGTGCGCTTGAGATAGAGATTGAAGTGTGTCTGCCGGATGGGTCAGGGCGTCCAGGGGATTGTCGGCGATGGCGACAATGCGGCACTTCGCGCTCGTACACCAGCAGTCGGGCATTGTAGAAGCCTGAATTCGACGGACAGACGAATCAACGGCCACGCCGGTAACGAACGTCAACACCGCGATCAGCAGGCGGAGTTTGAGACGGATCATGTCGTCGGTGTTTCTCTCGATGTTTTGTGTTACGGCAAAGTTACGAGCCGGATTATAGGCGACCGCGGCACGCGGCGGCAAGGTTGAAGAAAGCAACCCATCAGCGCGTCTCTCTCGCTCAAAAGACCTCTGGCGTTGCGTGCGTTGCCGGCTGCTGATTGCCAGTCACGATTCATTGATCTCCTCACTCATCTCTTCGTTTGTCGCGTTGCCGCCGGGACGCCAGCGTGTGACTGCCGATGCGTCGGTCAGTTCGCTCAGCAACTGGCGGTAGCCGCGGCGTAGTGTGGGATGAATATCGTGCGGCGCAAGCTCGGCAAGCGGCGTCAGCACAAAGCGGCGGAGATGCAGGCGCGGGTGCGGCAGCGTCAGAAACTCGGTCGTCCGCGTTTCGTCGCTATAGATTAATAAATCGAGATCGATGGTACGCGCCGCGTTTAGAGTGTCGCGTCGCCGTCCGAGCGCATATTCGATGCGCAGCAGGTGTGCCAGCAATTGCTCCGGCATGAGCCGTGCGACGTCAACCTCCGCCACCATGTTGAGAAACAGCGGTTGCCCGACATCCATCCCGACCGGCGCTGTCTCGTAGACGGCTGACAGTCGCGCGACGCGCATGTGTGCGTTCATCATTCCGCGCACCGCCAGCAGCAGATTGCCCGCGCGGTCGCCGAGGTTCGAGCCGAGGCCGATGTAAGCGCGCGTGTTCAGAGTGGGATTGATGAGCATCACTTTACAGGAATCAGGAATCGACTTTCCGAGTGAATGCCGAACGCTTCTGATTGTACAATACCGCTTGTGAACACTAAGACTGACCGTGGGCCGCAAGCGCACGGCACCATCAGTAACATCATCAATCAGCACAGATTCCCGCGTCCGCCAAATTAAGAGGCGCGCGTCGATTCCGCCTCACTGCCTTTGACTCCAGACTTCAGACTCCACTTACTTATGTCTCAACTCACCGCTCTGATTTGGTTGAAGTGGACACTGTTTCGCAACGCGATGCGGTCGCGCAAGGCTGTGGTGGGCCGCGTCGCTGCCACGCTCGGCACGCTGGCGTCGCTGACACTGGCGCTGATGATTGCGACGGCGCTCGGATTCGCGACTTATTTTATGACCTCGCCGCAGAGCCTCCTGGACGCACCCGCCGCCGGCGTTTCAGAGTTGACCGGGTTCTTATTTCTGCTGACGCTGTTCGCGTTCCTCTATCTGATGTGGGCCGTCGTCCCGCTCGGCATCGGTGGTGGCGGCGGCGAGTTCGACCCGGGTCGTCTGCTGCTCTATCCGATCTCGCTTAGCAAACTGTTCGTGGTGGATGTGGCGAGCGAATTGACCAGCCTCGCGTCGATCTTCGCGGTGCCAATTGTCTGTGCGGTCGCCATCGGCGCGGGTGTGGCGAACGGGGGCGTGGGGCGCGGGTTAATCGCCGGTGGCGGCGCGTTGGTGTTCGGCATCGTGTTTGCCAAACTGGTTTCGATGTCGGTCGGTACGTTGATGCGTCGGTGGCGGACGCGCGGCGAGACGGCCCTGGCGCTGCTTGGCGCGGGGGCGGGACTGGCGGGCGCGTTCCTCGGCCAACTCGTGCCGTTATTCGGGCGCTACGGTGAATCTCTGCGCGTGATGCGTTGGACGCCGCCGGGGGCCATCGCGGTCGCGCTGACTGACGGGCTGCGCGCGGGCGGCGACGTCGCGTATCTGTCGGCGCTTGCCACGCTCGCGGCATACACCGCGCTGTTCGTGTTGCTCGCGTATCGTGTCGCGCGTCGTGCAGCGATGGGTGCGGGCGGCGCACGACACAGTGCGGCGCATCCGGACACGAAACTCAACACCGAGGTACGGGTGGGCTGGGAGTTGCCACCATTGTCGCCGGAATTGACGGCAGTGGTCGAGAAGGAGTTGCGCTATGCGGTGCGCAACGCGCAGTTGCGGATGGTGGCGTTGATGCCGCTGATTCTGATCGGCGTGCGGGCGATGCAGCGCGGCGGCGCGGGGCGCGGCGGCGATTCGCTGTCGCTCGGTGTCAGTCGCTTTACCGAAGCTTTCACGCAGTACGGCGACGGTCTGGTCGCAGCGGGCGGAGTGCTCTATGTGTTTATGATTCTCACCTCGGTGTCGTGCAACTTGTTCGCTTTCGACGACGGGGGAATGCGTGCGCTGATCCTGTCGCCGGTCAAGCGACGGACGATACTTGTCGGCAAGAACATCGCCGTCACTTGCCTCGCGTTCTTTTTCTCGGCCCTGCTGCTCGTCATCAACCAGATTGTCTTCCGCGACTTGTCGCCGGGTGGGGCGCTGTTCGCCACGCTGTGCTTCGTGCCGTTCGCCGCGCTGTTCGCCATTGTCGGCAACTGGCTCTCAATCTATTTCCCGAAGCGTCTACAGTTTGGTAAGCGGCTGAGCGCGACGGGCGTCACCGGGCTGCTGGTCATTCCCATCGTGATGGTCGCCGCGGTGCTGCCGCTCTCGGCCATCGCAGCAGGCTACGTCGCACAGAGCTTGGTCGTAAAATATGCTACACTCGCGCTGTCGGCGGCGGTAGCCATCGCGCTCTACGGTCTGATTATCAACGGCCAGGGACGCGCCCTGATGCGACGCGAGTCCGACGTACTCGAAGCCGTCAGCGGGAGAGCTGAGAATTAAGGGATGAGAGATGAGGGATGAGGGATGAAACAACTTAACGATGTTTCCCTTCGTCCCTCTTTCCTTACCGATTACCGATTGAAACCGGAATAACGGCGGTGGCTGAATGTGGGGAGAGAAAGAGTAGCCGCAGATAAACGCGAATCAACGCCGATCAGAAAAACAATTGTTTAATCCGCGTCTACCCGCGTCCATCTGCGGCTCATCTCCCTTAACGGTTTCAATCTTAACCATCACGCGGTTACTCCAGTGATGCCGTACGTTCTGAAACGCGCGCGCATCCGGGCGGGTTTGAAGCAGGCCCCGTCCAGACACAAATGGCTCGCAGAAAATATCGCAACCAGCGTCACGAACCCTCCACCGAACGCTCTTACCAGGAGTACGTGTTCGCCGCCCCCGCGCCGCAAACCTCGCGCGACGAATTGATGCGCCTGGTGCGCGGCGGCGAAGACACCTTCCTCGAACTGAAAGTCAAACTCTCGAACCCGGAGAAGATCGCGCAGGGCATCGTCGCGCTTGCCAACACGGGCGGCGGACTGATCGTCTTTGGCGTCAACGACAACATGCGTGTCGAAGGCGTGGACGACGCCGAAGAGGTGCGCGATGAACTGGTGCGCATCTGCCGCGAAGGGGTCGTGCCCGCGATTTTCCCATACATCGACTTGGTGTCTTTTGACAGCGGGCGTCGCATCGTCGCGCTCGACGTTGAAGGCAAGCGCCGCCCGTACCGGACGCGCGACGGACGCTTCTACGTCCGCATCGGCGCTGAAAAGCGCGAGGCGTCGCGCGAAGAACTGTCTGCGTTGATGGATGAGGCGCGCCCCGTGCGCTACGAAAACATTCCGGCTGTCGGCGCGATTCTAGCGGACATCGACGAGGCGCATCTGTGGAGTTTCGTGCGCGAGTTTGAGGGCGACGCTTACGACTACACGGCGGCGGGCGGGTATCCGACAGGCGAAGTGTTGGAGCGTGATTTGTTGCTGGCGACGGGTGGGGCTGGAGGTTTAGAGCCGGTGCCGACCATCGCTGGCCTGCTGCTGTTCGGGCAACGTGAGCGCGTCACCGAACTGCTGCCGCGCTCTTCCGTCACAGCGACCCGGTTCGCCGGCGACACCGTGCAGTCGCCGAAAATCGAGACCGTGCAACTGACCGGCAACCTGCACATGCTGTTCGAGTCAACGTTGCGCTTCGTCACGCGCTACTGCGATTTGTGGGACGCGCGCCCGCGCTCGTTTTCCGGCGGGGCGCGCGGTGACGGCGATAACGGCAGAGATGACACAGGTGCGATTGTGGCGCGTGCTAACTATCATCGTAGCGCGGTGCGCGAGGCGGTCGCCAACGCGCTGATTCACCGCGACCTTGCGCTGCGCGATCAGACGACGCGACTGTTTGTCTTCGATCATTCGATGGAGATTTTGAACCCGCGCCGGACGAATGGATTCGCGCCGCCGGTGCTGCGCTCGATTCGCTACGGTGTGCCGCACCGCATCAACCCGCAGGTGGCGGCACTGTTCACCAGCCCGGCCTATGGCCTCGACCTGCCGCACGGAGGACTGCCGATGCTGATGCGCGAAGCGCGACTCTTCGCCAATCGCCGCCCCGAAGTCCACGCCGTCAACGATGAGTTTCGCGTTCGCCTGCACGGTGTTTAGCAGTGGTCAGTGGTGAGTGGTCAGCATGCGGCAAGAATAGAACCCGAAGCAAAGAAAGAAGGCAGTCAAGGTTATGTTTCCTGACTGCCTTCTTTCTTTGCTTTTGCTGCTCACTGCTCACTAACCACTACCCTTTCGGCGCGTTGTAGAACTGGCGGTTTTGGACGATGTACTCCTTGTCGTCGTACTGGCCGTCGCCGTTGACATCGACCTTGACGAGAATCTTGTGCTGCTTGCCGTCGCGTCGTTCGACGGGCCGATAGCCGATGCTGTACTGGTTGCGCATCAGTGCGTTGATGGATTGCAGCACGCTCGGTATCTCGCCCTCGAATGTGACGGGGAAGTACCTGCCGCCGGTCTCTTTGGCGAACGTGCCAAGCGTGTTCTTCGCCTGCAACAGCGTCATCCGCCCCGGCGTGGTCGCGCCGAGCAACCCGTCCGTCGCTCCTATCTGATCGCCGTACCTTTTCATGAAGAGTTCTCCGGTGCCGACGATGTAGATCGGGACACCCGCGTTCTGCGCAATCTTGCGTGCCTGGTCGTAATTGATTTTGCTGAACGTGTCGACGCCGGAGCTAATCAGAAAGACTGCTTTGCGTCGACCCTGCAAGGACGCCATCCCGGCATATTCCGAAGTGCGTTGCTCATTGTCTTCTAACACCACCGAGTCAGCCTTGCCGCCGATCAGCACCAGTTTCAGCGCGTCGAACAGGTTGGCCTCGCTTGAAGCGGGACGGTTTCTAAACAGCAGATTGATGACTTGGTTGATGCGCGCCGGGTCGTTAGTGAAATCGGTGAGCGGCGTCGGACGCATGTCGTAGGCGACGACCGACACGAAATCATCCGGCGGCTTGATGAACTGTTGCAGATACGCCGCCATTGGACGAAGGACTTCATAGCGGCCCGGCTCGAATCCGTTGGCGCTGCCGAGATAGCTCGACAATCGACTGTATTCCAGAATCATCGTCACCGTAATCGGAGCGTCGGGCGTCGAGAAGTTGGTAATCTCCTGCTGCACGCCGTCCTCGAAGACCGCGAAGTTTTCTTTCTTCAGCCCGGTGGCGATCTGGCCGCTCTTCTTGTGATAGACGACCGTCTCGACATTGACGAGGGCCGTCGTCACCCTGACCGCTTCGGCCTCTTCTTTCACGATGTCGGCGGGAGGCGGCGCTTCCTTCGGATCGGTGCCCGGCTGCTGCTCGCCGTCGGCGGGGCGCGGGTTCCGCTTCTGCGGGCTGGTCGGTGGCTGTCGCCTCGACTGCGCGAAGACAGATGGGGTGCGGGTCATACCGCCGGACGGAACGCCAATCGCCTGAAATCCACACCACAGCGCGACCAGCGACAGCACGGGCCAAGAGACGCGACGAACGAGCTTAGACTTCATGGGAACAACCTCTTAGTGATTACCGGGGTGGGGGGGATGTTTCAGTATGTGTAACGCTATGTCCGACTATACGGCCTGGCATCGCGCACGGTCAAGAAAGTTAGTGTCTGTGCATGGTCGGCAGCGAACGCCCGACAAATTTCATTTCGCAAGAATGTGTAGACTCTGAAAAAAGTCAGATGCCGGGAACGAGCGCGGAGTTTTCCGCTCGCCCCCAGCATCACAAATTACGGCCCGCGTTTTTTGTTAATTCACTTCAGCGCCGTTTACCTCTAACGGTCGCCGCCGTTATTGCCGGAGACGGCCTCGGCCTCGACCATCACATCGAACGTGCCGGAGTTATCGCCGAGGTTGCTTTCGTTGACGCCGAGAAACAGCACACCGTCGCGCGTCGCGGTGAACTCGCGGTTCGCGCCGACTAAGATGAACTCGTCGTTATCGTCGCCGATCACCGCGATCAATGCGCCGGTCGGCTCGTTGCGCATCAGCTTGCCTTCGTCGTTGATGCGCGGCAGCCCGCCGGGCGTCGAAAACCGCTGCTGGCCGAGCGACAC
>JALZJL010000086.1 GCA_030859785.1 Acidobacteriota bacterium | reverse complement strand
TCGCAGTGGCGGCGGCGGCGGTGGCGGTGGCTTCGGCGGCGGTCGTGGCGGCTACGGCGGCGGCGGCGGCAGCAGCAGCGGCGGCGGCGGCAATCGCGAACCACGTTGGTAGTCACTCGGACAACTTTCCGGTGACTCTTTTAAGTCAAGCGCCTCCGGCGACGGCCAGCGCCGCCGGAGGCGCTCACACATTTTTCAAGTAAGACAGGTTGCGCTCACGTCTATCGTTTGAGCGCCACTCGAAGGATTTTCATGAACTTTTCTCAACTGGGACTTGACGCCGCGTTGTCGCGCGTGTGCGAGTCTCTCGGATACACCGAACCAACACCAATTCAAAAGCAGTCGATTCCAATCGTCCTCAAAGGCTCTGACCTGATCGGTTGCGCCGAAACCGGCACCGGCAAAACGGCTGCGTTCCTGCTGCCGATTATTCAACGCATGTCGCGGCAGGTGCGTCCCGGCATCCGCGTGCTGATACTCGCCCCAACACGCGAACTGGCGTCGCAGATCGAAGCTAGTTATCGCTCGCTCGCGCCGAAGAAAGACGTGCGTTGTGCCACCCTGATTGGTGGCACAGGCCTGTCGCGCCAAACCGAAGCATTGCGCCGCGGCGCGAGCGTCGTGATCGCCACGCCAGGTCGCCTGCTCGACCACATGGAGCGCGGCGCCATTGATTTTTCCGGCATCGAAACACTTGTACTTGACGAAGCGGATCGGATGCTCGACATGGGCTTCTGGCCTTCCGTCCGGCGCGTGCTCGCCGTACTTCCTGCCGAGCGGCAGACGCTGTTCTTCTCGGCGACGATGTCGTCCGCGATTGAAAAACTCGCACGTTCAATTATGCACACGCCCGAATTCGTCGAAGTCAGCACACGCGGGCGCGCGCCCATCACTGTGGAACAGACCGCCTATCCGGTGGCGATGGAATCGAAGACGGCACTGCTACTTGATTTACTGGAGCGCGAGCGCTTCGAGCGAGTGCTCGTCTTTACGCGCACTCGCCGCGGGGCCGAACGTCTGTCGCATATTCTTGAAGCCCGCTCGCATAAAGTGAACCGCATCCACGCTGACCGCACGCAACCGCAACGCGAAGCAGCACTGCGCGGATTCAAAGACGGGCACACACGCGTTTTGGTCGCGACCGACATCGCGGCGCGTGGTATCGATGTTGATTCAATCTCGCACGTCATCAACTACGACGTGCCCCAGGCACCGGAAGATTATGTGCATCGCATCGGACGCACCGGAAGAGCCGGCAATCTGGGTCGCGCGATTACACTCGTCACCCCGGTCGAAGAACTGCCGATGCGGGCCATTGAGCGTCTCACCGGACAGGCCGTCGAGCGCGTCCTGCTGCCCGGTTTTGGCGGTGTCCAACCGTCAACACTTAGCGCCGCCAAACTTAGCGCCGCCAAGCCGTTCGCGTCCATCAATCACCGAGGCAGCGTCGGCCTCCGTTCCTTCCGCCCGCGTCGACGCTCCAGATAGTCTGAAGGCCCGCTCGGAATCTGTCCGTTGCGTCACACTCAATCATTCCCTCCGCCATCGTTTCGCGGAGGGAATGGCGAAGTGCCAGCCACTCCGACTCGGTAATCAACTCCCGCCTGAAAAGCACTAACTCTCCGCCCGTCATCTGCAACTGCTTGAGCGATGCAGCGTCTATTGCACCGCAGTGATGAATCTCTGCTACGCATAGTGAGAGAGAGTTGTCGGTCACTACCCCAAAAGCGAAACGCACCTACCAAATAAGCACGTCATAGAAGAGCCGTGTACGTCCGGCCATCGTGCCGAACATCCCCTAACCGCTGAAAACTTCAGTAAAGCGGGGTGGTCGTACCTTGCCATGCGTAGTCGCAATTAGTGGCACGCCCGTTGCCAATACCTGTCAGCGGGGGGATACAGGAAATGAAAAAACTTTTAGTGACGATAATGTGTTTGGTGGTCTTCACGGTCGCGGCGGTTCCGGCTGGGGCACAGACTGGTTACAGACGGCGGTCGTCGAGTTCGACAGCGCAACAGCGTCGGTACGACGAACAGTATCGCGACCGTTCAGTCTGGGATAAGCATCGTGACAAGATCACGACCGCGGGCGGGGCAGTCGGCGGCGCGATCATCGGTGGATTGATTGGTGGGAAGAAGGGCGCAGCCATCGGCGCTATCACCGGCGGCGCAGGCGCTGGAGTGTACACCTACAAAATTCGCAATAAGGGCCGCCGTTATTAAGGCCCGTTAAAAGTATCGTCTTTCGAGATTCGGATGCTTGATTGATAGCTTAAGCGAGCGTCCGAAGATGAAGCCCGGTTGTGAAGGGGAGAGCACAGCCGGGCTTCAGATTTTTTGCATGACTTTTGAAAAAGTATAGCGACGGACTGAACAGTCCGTCGCTATACTTTTTTCAATCAACATTAAACGAACGTTGCTGTACCCCGCTCTACTCCGAAGCGCGCGGCGACAGCTTCTTAATGTATGGCGTCAGCAGGGCCAGGAGGACTGCACCGACCATTGTCACGAAAGCAACGCTGCCGAACAGACGCAACAGCGCGCCCTCGGCCTGTTCGTCGAAGCGACCGCCGAGTTGACCCGCAATGAAATTTCCGATTGACAGAGCAAGAAACCACACGCCCATCATCAGCCCGACCATCCGCGCCGGCGACAGCTTGGTGACGGTGCTCAACCCGACCGGGCTGAGGCACAACTCGCCGAGCGTCTGAAGCAGGTAGACCGAGACGAGCCACAGCGGGCTGACTTTGCCCGCGCCGGTCAGGGTCGAAGCGAAGGCCACGACCGCGAATGCAGCCCCGGCAAAGATCAACCCGTAAGTGAACTTAGCCGGACTCGACGGCTGGCGTCTCCCTAGTTTCAGCCAAATCCCCGCGACGATGGGGGCGAACAGGATGATGAATGTCGGCTGTACTGACTGGAACCAACTCGAAGGGAATTCCCACCCGAAGATGCTCGTGCGCGTCAGGCGGTCGGCGAAAAGCGTCAGGCTCGTTGCCGCTTGCTCGAACGACATCCAAAACAGAATCGAGAAGATGAACAAGATGAAGATGATGCCGACGCGCTTCGCTTCGTCCCTGTTCAGATGTCTGACGACGCCTGCGATGTAACCGGAGAAGAAGCCGACGACGCTCGGAAATAGTGCGGACAGCAGCCCCTCACTGCCCCATCGCATTCCGACGAAAAAGCCGATCAACGCCCCGACGACGGCGAAGACGACGGTCAGATAATCCGCCCCCGTCGTTTGCATAGCAGCGGCGGTGATGTCGGCATTGTTGCGCGCGTCTGTGGGTGCCGGCTTGTCGCCGATGTTGCGTAGCCGGTCGCCGCTAAAGACGTATTGCAGTAGCCCGAGCACCATTCCGAAACCCGCTGCCGCGAAGCCGTAATGCCAATTCACCTTCTGCCCGAGGTAGCCGCACACCAGCGGTGCGATCAGCGCGCCGAGGTTGATGCCCATGTAGAAAATGGAGAAGCCCGCGTCGCGTCGCGCGTCGTGCTCCGCGTAGAGGTCACCGACCATCGTGCTGATGTTCGGCTTCAGCAGGCCCGTGCCGACGGCGATCAGCGCCAGGCCACCGTAGAAGCTGACCATGTTGTTGAAGGCCATCGAGAAGTGACCGCACGCGATGATGATGCCGCCGATCAGCACGGCCCGGCGCGCGCCGAAAACCTTGTCCGCCAGCCAGCCGCCAATCAATGGCGTCCAATAGACGGACGACGTGTATGTGCCGAAGATCAGTCCCGCGTATTTTTCGTCAAAGGCGAGACCGCCCTCGTCCAGCGACTTGGTCATGTACAGAAACAGAATCGCCCGCATCCCGTAGTAACTGAACCGCTCCCACATCTCGGTGAGAAAAAGTGTGGACAGTCCGCGCGGATGACCTGCGATGCCTCCCGTGTCGGTCGCAGCGTGTGCGGGCGTGGCGTCAATTGGTAAACTCATCATGGATTCAATTCATCGGTCGTATCTCGGCTGGAAGTGCGCGGTCATTATGCGTTCATTTCGTTGTTAAGTCACCGGGGAAGTTAAGCACATTGTCGGGCAAGAGCCGTCAAACGCGTGATGCCTTAATCGGGGTCGGTTTGCAGGGACATTCGGGAATGCGTTCTGGCATTCATTCACCGTCGCCGTGGCTTTTCATCCGCCGTGTAGTTTAAGCTGCCGTCAACCGCGGACGATGTTTGACGCATCGGCACAGACAGCGACTGACGCCGATGCGCGCCGCACCGCGTTAACAGTCATCACACTTGACACTCGCGTCACGGAGCGCTGAAAGACAAATGAGAGAACATCGCACCCAGTCGGAGGAGCGTCATGAGAGCCGCCGGAAGTTTCTGGTCCACGCCGCCGCAGGGTTGAGCGCCGCCGCGCTCGGCCCGTGTTCTGAAGTTGCCGCTGATGCGCCGCCCGTCGCCGATCAGCAGACGCCGCGTGACCGCCCCACCGGACGTCGCGAGGTTCCACCGGAAATCGCCCCGCCGCCGTTCGCGTTTGCGATTCATGGCGGCGTCGGGACGCTCACCAAAAGCGAAATGACACCGTCCTTTGAGCGCGAGTACCGCGCCGCGCTCGACGCCGCGTTGACTGCCGGACACACGATCCTGCGCGGCGGCGGAAGCGGGCTTGATGCGGTCGTTGCGGCGATCAAGGTCATGGAGGACGCGCCGCTCTTCAACGCCGGGAAGGGAGCCGTCTTCACCAGCGCTGGTACGCACGAACTCGATGCGTCGATCATGGACGGCAACAACCTGAAGGCCGGTGCGGTCTCGACGCTGAAGCACATCAGGAATCCGATTGTCCTGGCGCGTCTGGTGATGGATGAATCGAAGCACGTGATGATGGTCGGTGATGGTGCCGAGGCATTCGCGCGGCAGCAGGGTCTTCAGTTCGTGCCGCAAAAATATTTCTACACCGAGCGACGATGGCGCGCCCTTCAGCAGATCAAGGAAGAAGAGCGTAAACAGCGGAAGCTGTCGAAAAGCACGGGCCGCTCGTCGGAGCGAGTCGCGGACCGGCGGGAGATGTTCGGCACGGTCGGCGCGGTCGCCCTTGACGGTGCCGGCAACCTCTCCGCCGGGACTTCGACAGGTGGGATGACTAATAAGAAATTCGGGCGCGTCGGCGACTCGCCGATCATCGGCGCGGGGACTTACGCCGACAACCGGACGTGCGCGGTTTCAGCGACCGGCGACGGCGAATACTTCATCCGCCTCGGCGTCGCGCGCGACATCTCCGCGATGATCGAATACCAGAATACGCCCGTCGAGGATGCAGCCAGGCGGGTCATCGAAAAAGTCGGCAAGCTCGGCGGCGAGGGCGGCGTGATCGCGGTTGACCGAACGGGCCGCATCACAATGACCTTCAACACCGAAGGCATGTATCGCGGGCAGGTCGGCGCGGACGGCAAGAAATTAATCGAGATTTTCAAGAGTTGAAGCGTGGGTGAAATCGCAGGTTCGAAGGCAACAGCGAACAGTTTCAAGCTGTCAGTATTGAGTTGAAACTGATGATTCAAAACTGGATTTACCTCAACCAGTCGCTGTTCGCTGCCGCCGCGCGTTGATGAAAGATCGGATGCAGAGAGCGACGAACGCCGCGCACAGAATAGCGGTAAGCGATTGCGAAACCACGGCGGCGGGGCGCGCGACGACGCCACCGGCGAGCCATGTCACGAGTTTCAAAAGGCCGCTCGCCGAACCGAGGAATCCGAGCAGCCCGACGACAACCGCACCGTGCATCGCGTGGGCGCGGACGCTCTCGCGCAGCGCGATAGCACCGAGCGCCGCCAGCAGCAACCCGATGACAGCCGGAATCAAAGCCGTCAGGCTGCTGCGACCAGTGCCGAAATAACCGGCGATGCCGACCAGAACCAAAGCCAAGCCAAAACCGATGGTAGTCTTCGCCACAGTTGAAATCACTCCTTAAATTTTAGTCCGTCAAAATAAACGCACATCAGGCAGACTGACAAATCCGGAATTGATGAGAAGGTACTTTAACGCAGCGCGCACCCTGACGGCGAGCCGAGCGCGAGAAGGCAAACGTCCGACGAGCGAACGGCGCCGGATAAAGCATCGTGCTGCTCATCCGGCGCCGTTCGCTCGTCAATAGCCTCGCCCATTCGTCGTTCGACGAGAAAGGCGAGCCGTCACTCATTAATGAAATGAATCGCTCTCGCAGCTTGGTTACATCAGGACGCTACATCACGACATCATCGTCGCGCGTCGAGATTGGCTTCGCCGCCGCCGCGCGCGCCCGCTCCCACACCGCCTGCTGCCACTGCTTTTGATTGCTGATGATTGACAGCGCCGCTAACGGCAACGACGGGTCGCGCTCGACGCGGATCACTTCCGCCTTGACCTCGACCGGGGCGCGCGAGCCATCGATGAGTTGTAAAAGGATAACGCTCCCGACCGGCGGCAAGGGGCGCAGAAAAACCATGGCGCTGGCCGTCCCGACATTCTCGGTGCTGCCGTCAACGACGACTTCCTTGCCTTTCTCACTCCAACGGGCCTGGGCCGGAAGTCGCGCCACGACACGCGCACTAGGTATCTGGGTTGAAGAATCAGGCGAGATTAATAACTGTGACATAGATCAAAAGCTCCTTTCATCTAAACGTCATCCTTAGATGTAATTTACGGCCCGCCGGTTCACGATTTCGTGTTTTTATAAGCGAAAGTTTTTCGGGCGACTTACATTTACTTGCTGGCACCGGAGAAATCTAATCTGATGGACGGAATCGGTGCGTGCGCCGAGAGAGAGGGGCGGCGTCACGGCTCCGCCGGGATTTCGAAGATCGCCGCCGGCGCGCCCTTCCAAGTCGTGAAGGGCACATCGGTCGCCCCGATGGCGTAGCTCACGACGCGCCACTTGCCCCTTTGTTTTCGCAGCAACGCGTAGATGCCATCGTCGAACACGCCGTCGTCAATGCGTGCCTGGTAAACCGTCCGGCGGTAATCGACGGGATGACCGTCCGGCAGTTGAAGCCCGCCCCGCAGCAATGCCCAGCTGTCCTGCACGCGGAGGCGGTCGTCGCGCGCGATGCGAAAGACGATCTTCTGCCGCAACTCTTTTTCGACTGGCACACGCAACGCGTCGAGTATCGCCTTTCGTTCGAGGCCACTCGGCGGCGGCGTGTACACGCGTGTGGCGGGGCCGCCGCGCTGAGGTTTGATCTTAGTCATTTGAGTAGCACCGACGCGGGACGCGTCACAGGCGATGACGATAAAGAGTGCCGCCACGAGCAGCGAATGAATCCGTCGGCGGCGTCGATCAATTAGCAAAAACTCAAACTCGTGATGCATTACAAACTCTTTCACCGGGCGCGCTCGTCTGAAGCTACGCCGCTTATTCTTTCATGCGCCATGCAAGTTTTTGTTGAAACGGCGGAGCGCGCGAGTGGATCGAAAAGATTCTAAACGCTTTCTGTGTGGAGAGTCGAAGGCAAAATTGAGAAAGAGTCGGGACGCGGGTATGCTGCTTAACGCCTTCTTGTGCTCAAACATAACACACGCGGTCTGCCAAAGCTTAAGTGAGTGAGCGAAAGTATGCGGCATCAAGATTAAACTACAGCCAGCGAGCAGTTTTGAGTTTTGAGCTGAAAACCTCAAAACTCAAAACTGTTTACTTTTGCCTTCCTATTTATGCCGGTGCAGCGGGTCAATCTGATGGAGTTTGAGGTTGGTCATCGAGCAGCCGGAATCTTTCAACGGGCGATGAAAAGTCGAGCGGCTGGCTACCTTTGGGCGGCGCTCGCGGTTGGGGTCGTCGCCGCGACGCTCGGACATTTCCGCGCGCAGGTCAACACGACGACGGTCGCGGTGGTGCTGTTGCTGGTGGTGCTGCTGACAGCAGCTGTGCGGGGCAGCGGGCCGGCGCTCGCGGCGTCGGTGCTCGGCGGATTCTGTTTCAACTACTTCTTCCTGCCGCCTATCGGCACGCTGGCTATCGCACACCCCGACAACTGGATCGCGCTGATGGCGTTTCTCGTCACCGCCATCACCGCCGGCCAACTCTCGGCGCGCGCCCGCCGCCGCGCCGCCGAAGCAGAGACCGGGCGGCGCGAGGTCGGACGCTTGTACGAAGAGTTGCGCGCCGCGTTCGAGCGTGCGAGTCATGCCGAAGCGCTGCGGCAGAGCGAGCGTCTAAAGTCGGCGTTGCTCGACGCCGTGACGCACGACCTGCGCACGCCGCTGACTTCGATCAAAGCCTCTGTGACGACGCTACTGGACGAGCTCGCCGGGGTTGGCGGGTCCATCGCGCTCGACCGCGAAGGCCGCCAGGAGTTGCTCGAAGTCATCAACGAAGAGGCCGACCGCCTTAACCGGTTTATCGAAGGGATGGTTGATCTGGCGCGCATCGAAGCCGGCGAGATGCAGTTGCGCCGCTCATGGGACACAGTCGATGAGATGATCGGCGCGGCGCTGAAACGCGCTGAGACGCTGACGCGCGCGCATGTCGTTGAAGTTGCTGTCGAGCATGATTTGCCAGCCGTGCGGGTCGACGCGCGCGCGGTCGCAGAGGTTCTCTACACGCTGGTCGACAACGCCGCCAAGTATTCGCCCGCGGGGACGCGCATCCGTATCTCGGCCACGCGCGCCGAGCACGAGATGATTCGCCTTGCCGTCGAGGACGAAGGGCCGGGCGTTTCACCGAGGATGCGCGAGCGCGTCTTTGATAAATTCTTTCGCGTGACCGCCGACAGCGACGCGGGCCAACATCCGACCGGGATCGGCATGGGGCTGGCGATTGCGCGTGGCATCGTCGAAGCGCACGGCGGGCGCATTTGGATCGAAGGCGGGCCAGCAGGCGACGGGCGCGGCGCGCGCATCACATTCACCGTTCCAATCGGTGACGAAGAACACACGGAACTTCTCTTAACCCCGGACTCCGAAGTCCCGTGTCACAAACCAAACTCGAAGCTTCAGACTTCAGATTCCGGATAGACTGTAGACTTCAGACTTCAGACTCCCAACCATCCGATGAACGAGAATCGACGCATCCTGATTGTCGACGACGAGCCGCAGATCACGCGCGTGCTGCGACGAAGCCTGACGACGCACGGTTACGATGTGCGTGTGGTGGCGGACGGCGAAGCGGCGCTCGAACTGTTCGGCGATTGGTCGCCGGAATTGGTGATCACCGATCTGTCGATGCCAAGCGTCGGCGGGCTGGAACTCTGTCGCCGCCTGCGCGCCATCTCCGACGTGCCGATCATCGTGCTGTCGGTGAAGGGTGAGGAGCGCGGTAAGGTCGAAGCGCTTGACGCCGGGGCGGACGATTATGTAACGAAGCCGTTCGGGATGGACGAATTGCTGGCACGCATCCGCGCCGCGTTCCGGCGGGCGCCCGCGCTGCGCGAAAGCGACACGCCGCAGACGCTTGAGGTCGGCGACTTTCGCGTCGACCTCGAAGCCCGCGCGGTCGACGTCGCCGGGCGCAAAGTTCACCTGACACCGAAAGAGTTCGACCTGCTGGTCTACTTTGCGCGGCACCCCGGCAAAGTTCTGACGCACCGCGTGCTGCTGGCCGCGGTGTGGGGTGGCAACTACGTCGAACAGACCGAGTACCTGCGCGTCTTCATCGGTCAGTTGCGCAAAAAGATCGAGCCGGACCCCGGTGCCCCGCGTTACATTCTCACCGAGCCGTGGATCGGCTATCGCTTCAACGCCGGCGCGTGACGGAGACCGTTTGTCCTCGCGTCCGTCTGCCCTTATAGTTCCATTCACACCACAGCAACGTGAAGGAGTCGACAGCAATATGGTTGTCAACATGCAACCTGACTTGGAGCATCTGATCCGCGCGCGCGATTTCGTTGCGGTGCGTGACACGTTGGAGCGCCTGCCGCCGCCCGATCTCGCCAACCTGCTCGAAACCCTTGAGACGGAAGAGCAGGTGATCGCGTTCCGCATCCTGCCGCGCAAGCTGGCGACGACCGTCTTCGAATACATCAACCTTGAAACGCAGGAACAGTTGCTGAAGGCGATGGCGCAGGGCGAGGTCGCCACGCTCCTGAACGACATGGCGCCGGACGACCGCACGATGCTGCTGGAGGAATTGCCGGCGACCGTCACCAAACAGATGCTGGCGTTGCTGACGCCGAAAGAGCGCGCCGTCGCCGTCTCGCTGCTCGGCTATCCGGAGGACAGCATCGGTCGTCTGATGACGCCTGACTATGTGCGTGTGCGGCAGGATTGGACGGTCGAGCGCGTGCTTGACCACATTCGCCGTCACGGTCATGACAGCGAGACGCTCTCGATGATCTACGTCGTCGACGAACACGGCGTGCTGATCGACGACATACGGATCCGCAACTTCCTGCTCGCGCCGCCGACGAAGCTCGTGTCGGAGTTGATGGACAGACACTTCGTCGCGCTGAAGGCGACCGACGAGCAGGAGGCGGCGGTCGCCGTCTTCCGGCGCGAAGACCGCGGGGCGCTGCCCGTCACCGACTCGGCGGGCGAACTGATCGGCATCGTCACGATTGACGACGTACTTGATGTCGCGGAGGCTGAGGCGACCGAAGATATTCAGAAGATCGGCGGTATGGAGGCGCTCGAGGAGCCATACATGCAGATCTCCTTCACGCGAATGATTCGCAAGCGCGCCGGGTGGCTGGTGATTCTCTTTCTCGGCGAGATGTTGACGGCGACCGCGATGGGTTTCTTCGAGGAAGAGATTGAGCGGGCGGTGGTGCTGGCGCTCTTCGTGCCGCTGATTATTTCGTCGGGCGGCAACTCCGGGTCGCAGGCGGCGACGCTGGCGATTCGCGCTCTGGCGCTCGAAGAGGTGGGCCTGCGTGACTGGTGGCGTGTGATGCGGAGAGAAATCTTTTCCGGCCTCGCGCTCGGCTCGATCCTCGGCAGCATCGGATTCCTGCGCATCACGGTCTGGTCGGTCTTCTCGGACATCTACGGCCCGCACGCGCTGCTGGTCGCGCTGACCGTCGGGCTATCGCTGATCGGCATCGTGCTGTGGGGGACGCTCGCCGGCTCGATGCTGCCCTTCATTCTTCGCCGCCTCGGCTTCGATCCGGCGACTTCATCGGCCCCGTTCGTCGCGACGCTCGTCGATGTCACCGGCCTCGTCATTTATTTCAGCGTCGCCGCACTGCTCCTGCGGGGCACGCTGCTGTAGAAATTCCACCTGCACCCGCCATCCTCGCACACACCATTCAAGCCCGCTCCGTCTTTACGAAATTTTTATAAAACCTTTACGCCGTCCTTACGGGGAAGGTCGTAACATCCATTTGCTGGTGGCGCTCCTCGAACCAGGCACAGGGAAAAATTTGTGAACAAAACAATCAACATTCGCCGGAAGGGCTTTCACAGAAGTCTCCTCGGCATACTCATGCTGATGGTCGCCGGCAGGCTGTCTTCAACAGTCCGCGCGCAACAGACCATCTTTAACGTGCCCAGTTCGGATGTGCTCGACAAAGGCAAGGTGTACGGCGAACTGGATGTCACGTTCAAGCCGAACGACGACGACGATAACGTGATCGGGAGGTTTTCGTCGTTCGTGCCGCGCGTTGTCGTCGGCACCGGTGGTCGAGTCGAAGTCGGCTTGAACGTGACCGGCAACATTCAGCCGGGGTCGGACTCGACGACGCTCGTCCCCGCGATCAAGTTCAAAGCTTACGACGGTGGCAACAACGGCTTCTCGATTGTAGTCGGTGATAATGTTTTCATCCCGGTGCGCAACAAGTCTTACGATCTGGGTAACTACGTCTACGCGCAGGTCAGCAAAACTTTTCCGGGCACAAACGGCACGCGCCTGACGGCGGGCGCATACCATTTCTCAGACAACGTCGTCGCGACGGGCGCACAGCGCGCCGGTGGGCAGTTCGGCTTCGAGCAGCCGGTGACCCCACGCTTTACGATTCTCGCCGACTACTACACCGGCAAACATGCCGCCGGCTATTTCACGCCGGGCTTCGCCTTCAAGCCGCACCCGAAGGTCACCGGCTACGTCGGTTACTCAATCGGCAACAGCGGCGCGTCGAACGGCAACCACTTCTTCTACACAGCAATCGGCATCAACTTTAACTAAGCGAGGCGACTTATGCTCGACGTGATTTTCATCCTGGCGACGGTGGGCTTCTTCCTGCTCGCGCTCGCGTATGTCCGCGGGTGCGAGAAGTTATGAGCGGCGATTCTTTGACTAGAGGAGGTTTACGGCTGATGAGCCTTGAAACTATTTTGGCTTTGACGGCGAGCGTGCTGCTGCTCGTCTATCTCGCGTACGCGTTGCTGCGCCCTGAAAAATTTTGAAAGAGATGTCAGATGCCAAATGAGATGTCAGATGCCAGATGTTAGTCAAGATCAATGCTGACATCCAACATCTAGCATCTGACATCTGCTCCGAAGGAGCCTTATGACTCTCAACGGTTGGTTACAGATTATTGTTTTCTTCGTCGTCATCCTTGCCGTGACGAAGCCGCTCGGCGTCTTCATGGCGCGCTTATTTAGTGGCGAGCGGACGTTTATGCATCCGGTGCTGCGCCCGGTCGAGCGGTTGCTATATCGCTTGACCGGCGTGGACGAAACGCGCGAGATGCGGTGGATGGAATATGCCATAGCGATAGTGTTGTTCAGCATCGTTTCGATGTTTCTCACTTATCTGATTCAACGCTTGCAGGGCGTCTTGCCGTTCAATCCGCAGGGGTTGTCGAACATCGAACCTTCTTCGTCCTTCAACACGGCGGCATCATTTACGACAAATACGAACTGGCAATCTTACGTCGGCGAAACGACGATGAGTTACCTGTCGCAAATGGCAGGCTTGGCTTATCACAACTTCGTCTCAGCCGCGACCGGCACCGCCATCGCCGTCGGTTTCATACGCGGGATCGCCAGACGCGAGACGGATTCACTCGGAAACTTCTGGGTTGATTTCGTGCGCGCTAACCTCTACGTGCTGCTGCCGTTCTGCATCGTCGGCGCGCTGCTGCTCGTCTCGCAAGGCGTCATTCAAAACTTCAAAGCTTACGAGATGGCGACGATTGTTGACAGCCAGACCGTCGAGGTTCCGACGAAGGACGCCGAGGGGACTGCTGTCACAGACGCCAACGGCGACCCTGTGACAGAGACGCAGACGGCGACGACGCAGACGCTTCCGCAGGGGCCGGTCGCGTCGCAGGAGTTCATTAAGCAATGGGGCACGAACGGCGGCGGCTTCTTCAACGCCAATGCTGCGCACCCTTACGAGAACCCGACGCCGTTTTCGAACCTGCTCTCGATGCTCGCCATCTTCATGATTCCCGCCGGACTGACCTACACGCTCGGTCGGATGGTGAAATCGCAACGCCACGGCTGGGCGGTCTTCGCAGCGATGTCGTTTCTGTTCTTCGCCGGCGTGCTGGTCACTTATTGGGCGGAGGCACGCGGCAACCCGATCCTCGCCGGATTGGGCGTTGACCAGAATGTGAGCGCGATGCAATCCGGCGGCAACATGGAAGGCAAAGAGGTACGTTACGGTATCGCGAACTCCGCGCTCTACGCGGTGGTGACGACGGACGCCTCTTGCGGTGCGGTCAACTCGATGCACGATAGTTTTACTCCGATTGGCGGCATGATCCCGCTGATCAACATGATGCTCGGCGAAGTTATCTTCGGCGGCGTCGGCGCAGGTCTTTACGGCATCCTGATCTTCGTCATCCTCTCGGTTTTCATCGCCGGACTGATGGTCGGGCGCACACCCGAATATCTCGGCAAGAAGATCGAAGCATATGACGTGAAGATGGCGATGCTCGCCGTGCTCGTCTTCCCACTCTCGGTGCTCGTCTTCACCGCAATCTCATCGGTCGCACCGGACTTCGGCACGTCGCAACTCAACAATCTGGGGCCGCACGGCTTAAGCGAGATACTTTATGCGTTCACTTCAGCGACCGCGAACAACGGTTCAGCATTCGCCGGAATCAGCGCGAACACACTCTGGTACAACTCAGCTCTCGGCGTCGCGATGCTGATCGGACGATTCTTTATCATCATCCCCGTGCTCGCCATCGCCGGAAACCTGGGGCGCAAGAAACAGGTGCCGCCATCTTTGGGCACATTCCCGGTCACGTCGCCGCTATTTGCGACGCTGCTCGTCTCGGTGATCGTCATCGTCGTCGCGCTGACATTCTTCCCGGTCTTAAGCCTGGGTCCCATCGTCGAACACTTCCTGATGCAGGCGGGGCAAACATTTTAATAAGCAATCAGCCAACAGCTATCAGCCGTCAGCACCAACTGAGTTGTTTTTAGCTGAAAGCTGATGGCTGAAAGCTGAATGCTTGAAACCATGGCAGAAACAACTGGAAAACAAGCGATTTGGAATGCGCAGATCGTTAAGCGCGCGATTGTCGATGCATTCAAGAAGTTGAACCCAGCGGCGATGATTAAGAACCCGGTGATGTTCGTCGTCGAGGTCGGATCGGTCTTGGCGACAATCCAACTCATCCGCGACCTGGTCGCTCCGACTGCGACGACGAATATTCTTTTCGAGGTGCAGATCACGCTCTGGCTGTGGTTCACCGTGCTGTTCGCCAACTTCGCGGAAGCGATGGCCGAAGGGCGCGGCAAGGCGCAGGCCGACAACCTGCGTAAAGCCAAGACCGAGACGGTCGCGCGCAAGCTGATGGCGAACGGACAGATGCAGACCGTGCAGGCCCCGCAGTTGCGCAAGGATGATGTCGTCGTGGTAAGCGCGGGCGAGTTCATTCCCGGCGACGGCGAAATCATCGAAGGCGTCGCGAGCGTGGACGAATCGGCGATCACGGGCGAGAGCGCGCCCGTCATCCGCGAAGCGGGCGGCGACCGCTCGGCGGTGACGGGCGGCACGCGCGTGCTCTCGGATCAAATCAATGTGCGGATTACGTCAAACCCCGGCGAGTCGTTTATCGACCGCATGATCGCTTTAGTCGAAGGCGCGTCGCGGCAGAAGACGCCGAACGAAATCGCGCTCACGATTCTGCTCGCCGGCTTGACGATCATTTTCCTGCTCGCGGTTGTCACCCTGCAGCCGTTCGCAATCTACTCAGGATCACCGCAGACGATCTTCGTCCTCGTCTCGCTACTCGTCTGCTTGATTCCGACGACCATCGGCGGCTTGCTCTCCGCCATCGGCATCGCCGGGATGGATCGGCTGATACAGTACAACGTGCTGGCAATGTCGGGTCGCGCCGTCGAAGCGGCGGGCGACGTGAACACTTTGCTGCTCGATAAGACGGGGACGATCACGCTTGGCAACCGGCAAGCGTCGGAGTTCATTCCGCTCACAGGGGTCAGCGAAACAGATTTAGCGGACGCCGCGCAACTGTCGTCCCTCTCTGACGAGACGCCTGAAGGACGATCCATCGTTGTGCTGGCGAAAGAGAAGTACGGCTTGCGCGGGCGTGAACTTGCTGCAAACAAGGCGACATTCATTACGTTCACCGCGCAGACGCGCATGTCGGGCGTCGACTTCGACGGGCGGCAAATCCGTAAAGGCGCAGTCGAAGCCATCGAACGCTATGTCGCGACGGGGGGCGCTCCGGCTTCGCAGGAATTGCGCGACATCACCGACCGTATCTCAAAGGCGGGCGGCACGCCGTTGGTGGTCACCGATAACCAACGTCCGCTCGGCGTCATCTTTCTGAAAGACATCGTTAAGCAAGGTATGAAGGAGCGCTTTAACCAGATGCGGCAGATGGGCATCAAGACTGTGATGATTACCGGCGACAATCCGCTGACGGCTCAGTCCATCGCGGCGGAGGCCGGCGTGGATGATTTCCTCGCCGAAGCGACCCCCGAAGACAAAATGGCTTACATCAAGAAGGAACAAGCCGCCGGGAAATTAGTCGCGATGACCGGCGACGGCACGAACGACGCGCCCGCGCTTGCGCAAGCGGATGTCGGCGTCGCGATGAACACGGGCACGCAAGCCGCGAAGGAAGCCGGCAATATGGTTGACCTTGACTCGAACCCGACGAAGCTGATCGAAGTCGTCGAGATCGGCAAACAACTCCTGATGACGCGCGGTGCGCTGACGACATTCTCGATTGCGAACGACGTGGCAAAGTATTTCGCAATCATCCCGGCGATGTTCGGCGCGGTTTACGTCGCTAACGCTGCGACGAACGGCGCGACCAATGAGGGATTGAACGCCCTGAACATCATGGGCTTGTCGACGCCGCAATCAGCGATTCTATCAGCCGTCATCTTCAACGCGCTGATCATCATCGCGCTCATTCCGCTGGCGCTCAAAGGCGTTAAGTATCGTCCGTTGAGTGCCGCCACACTTCTGCGTCGCAACCTGCTGATCTACGGTTTGGGCGGTCTCATTGTGCCGTTCGTCGGCATCAAGATCATCGACGTGATTATCAGCGTACTCGGCTTAGCGTAAAGACACGAACAGTTTTCAGTTTTCAATAAAGAGCGAAGACAGGACACTGACCGATGTTGCCGAGAATCAATCATTGCCTGCTTCGAACTGAAAACTGAAAACTCAAAAACTAACTCCCCTCTCGTGAATGCTGAAAAAGTGAATGCTGGAAACTGAAAACTCAAAACTGAAAACTATTATGAAGAACTTAATGACCACGATATTGATGACGATTGTAACGACAGTGCTGCTCGGACTCGTCTATCCGCTGGTGGTGACGGGCGTTGCGCAGGTGATCTTTCCGCGGCAAGCGAACGGCAGCTTGATTGAGCGCGATGGCAAGGTAGTCGGCTCAAGTCTGATCGGGCAACCGTTTTCGTCGCCGGGCTATTTCCGTCCGCGACCTTCGGCGGCGGGTGCCAACGGCTATAACGCCGACGCGCCGGGGAACTCTTACACCGGCTCTTCCGGTTCGAACTACGGCCCGACGAATCAAAAGTTGATCGACCGCGTCAAGGCCGACGCGGAAAAGTTGCAGGCCGAAAACCCCGGGCAACCAGTGCCGATTGATCTGGTGACGGCGAGTGCTTCCGGTCTCGACCCGCACATCTCGCCGGCGGCGGCGGCGTTTCAAATCCCACGCGTCGCGGTTGAACGCGGTGTCAGTCAGGAGCAAATCCGGCAGGTCGTTCAAGCCCACACGAGTGGGCGGCAGTTCGGTTTCCTCGGCGAGCCGACCGTCAACGCGCTTGAGTTAAATATCGACCTCGACAGCAAATTCGCGCGTCCGGCGACGACCACGCCAGCCGGTGGCTGAGCGAGAGAAGAGCATCTTAAAAACTGCTCACTGCTTACTGCTTACTGCTTACGTCGCTATGACTGACCACCGACCATCGCCGGAATCTCTGCTCGCGAAGCTGAAGGAGGGCGAGCAGTCGCGTCTGCGTGTCTACATCGGCGCGGCGCCGGGGGTCGGCAAGACATATCAAATGCTTGAAGACGCGCACGCGCTGAAGCGCCAGGGCGTCGACCTCGTGATCGCTGTCGTCGAGACGCACGGGCGGGCCGAGACCGCCGCGCTGATCGAAGGGCTGGAGCGCGTTCCTCTGCGCCGCATCGAGTATCGTGGCGTAACGCTCGAAGAGATGAATCTCGAAGCCGTCATTGCCCGTCGCCCCGCCATCGCCATCGTCGATGAATTAGCACACACCAACGTCCCCGGCTCGAAGAATCGGAAGCGTTACGAAGATGTGCTCGAACTGCTCGGTGCCGGCATCTCGGTCATCAGCGCCGTCAACATTCAACATATCGAATCGCTGAATGATGCCGTCGCACGCACGACCGGCGTCCGCGTGCGCGAAACGATTCCTGACTTTGTGCTGCGCCGCGCTGATGAAGTAGTCAACGTCGATGTGTCAGTCGACACGCTGCGGACGCGGCTGCGACAGGGTAAGATTTACGGCGTCGAGAAGATCGAGCAGTCGCTTAACAACTTCTTTCGGAAGGGGAACCTGTCGGCGCTGCGGGAACTGTCGCTCCGGCAGGTCGCCGAGGATCAAGCGACGAAGTCGCACCACTACCGCGAGCGCGAGGGGTTGGAGCAGGCCGTCATTCCTGAAAAGGTGATGGTCTGCATGGCGTCGCGCGGCAGCGCCAAAAAGTTGCTGCGCACCGGATCGCGCATCGCCGGGCGGTTGGCCTCAGACTGGTACGCCGTCTACGTCGAGACGCCGCGTGAAGGCCCGGGCCGGATCAAACCGCCGGATTACGCCGCGCTGCTGGAGAATATTCAACTGGCGAAAGAGTTGGGTGCGACCGTCGTCAAGCTGGAGGGGCGCAGCGTGGCCGACACGCTGATCGAGTTCGCGCGGCGCGAAGGCATCACACACGTCGTCTTCGGCCAGTCGTCGCGCTCGCGTTGGGACATCCTGCTTCACGGGTCGGTCATCAACCGCTTTCTGTCCGAAGTGCGCGACGCAACCGTGCAGGTCGTGCCGCTCGGTGAGGCTAGGGAAAGGATGAAGGATGAAGGATGAATCCAGGGGAATACAGAACACAGAATACAGAACATGAAATACTGAACACGGAAGATAGAGAGCATTTTGTTTCCTGCTCCGTGCGGTGTGTTGCATTCTGTCTTCTGGTTTTTATTCATCCTTCATCCTTCATCCTTTAGTACGATGAGTTTACGGGTCAAACTTTTAGTGGGGTATTTGATCTTCGTGGCCGCGTTGACGGGGCTGGGTGGATGGAGTGCGTGGCGGTTGCGGGAGATGGGCGGCGTGTCGCGGCGCATCATCTCGAACAATTATGATTCAGTGGTCGCTGCGCAGGATATGAAGGAGAGTCTTGAGCGGCAGGACTCGGCGGCGCTGTTCGTGCTGCTCGGCCAGCGGGAGCGCGCCGTTGCGCAACTGCGCGAGCACCGCACGCGGTTCGACGCGGCCCTGCGGAAGGCGGCGGGTAACATCACCGAACCCAGCGAGCGCGAACTGGTAGAGGCGATTCGCCGCGACCGCGACGAGTATGATCGATTGTTTGATGGATTCATCGGCGCGCCGGGTGCAAGTGTTCCGGCAGTTGCCGCCACGACGCCGCGCGCGGACATTCAGGCGGGTGCCGCTGCGACGTTTGAAGGCGCAGCGACGAGCGAGTATTTCGCGCGGCTTGAACCGCTGTTCAGCCAGTTGCGTGCGCGGTGCGACGATTTGCTGCGGCTCAACCAGGGGGCGATGGTGGCGAAGTCGAACGCGGCGGCAGCGGTCGCGCAGAGATGGTTCCTGACGACGCTTGCCATCGCCGGGACACTCGTCGTCGCCGGCGTCGTGCTCGCCGTCTTTCTGTCGAACCGCATCATTCGTCCGCTGCTGGAGTTAACGGCGACGACCGCCAAAATCGCCGGCGGCGACCTAAACGCGAGGGCCGTCGTCACTTCGCACGATGAAGTCGGCGTGCTCGCCGCGGAGTACAACTGGATGGCTGAGCGCATCCGGCAACTGCGCCGCTCCGACCTCGGCCAACTCGTGGTCGCGCAGCAGACGACCGAGGCGGCGATTGATTCGCTCTACGACCCGGTGCTGGTGACGGACGCTGATGGGCGCGTGACGAAACTCAACCCGGCGGCGGAAGAGTTGTTCGGGACGGAGCGTGACAACGTCGGCAAGCACGTGCGCGAAATCGCCACAGACAGTCGCCTCGCCACAGCCGTCGCCGAAGCGCTTAACTCGCAGCGCCCGGTCGCCGCCGAGGGCGCGGCGTCAGTGTTGCCGCTCGCAGTCGACGGGTCGGAGCGTGCGTTCCGCCTCCGCACGACACCGATGCGCGACGACGCGGGCCGCCTGCTCGGAGCCGTCATGCTGCTCGAAGACATCACCCATTTGCGCGAGATCGACCACCTTAAGTCGGAGTTCATCGCGACCGCATCGCACGAATTGCGCACGCCGCTGACGAGTGTGCAGATGGGCGTTCACCTGCTGCTCGAAGGCGCGGCGGGCGAGTTGTCAGACAAGCAGGCGGAGGTGTTGCAGTCGTGCCGCGAGGATTGCGAGCAGCTGGAGAAGTTGATGAGCGACCTGCTTGATTTGTCGAAGATCGAAGCGGGCGAGAGCACGCCGCACATCGCGCCTGTCCGCGCCGGCGACCTGGTGAGCGCGACAGCGGAAACACTGCGGGGGCGAGTGGAGGCGAAACGACTCGCGCTGACAGTCGAGACGCCGCCCGATCTGCCGCACGTGCTCGCCGACCGCGCGCAGATCGAGCGGGTCATCAACAACCTCGTCAACAACGCGATGCGTCATACCGAGCGCGGTGGCCGGATTAAAATCAACGCCGCACAGCGTGATAGCCACGTCGCCGTCAGCGTCGCGGACACCGGACAGGGTATCCCGCCCGAACACCTGCCGCACATCTTCGATAAATTTGTCCGGGTGCCGGGCGCGCCGGCGGGCGGGGCCGGGCTGGGACTGGCTATCTCGAAATCAATCGTCGAAACGCACGGTGTGCAGATCAGCGTGCAGTCGGAGGTGGGACGCGGCACGACATTCACGTTCACACTGCCGGTGGCATCGCTCTAAATATCAGCCGACCACATTGAGACATGGATTTCACACCAAGCCACAATGACATTAAGGATTGAAAATATAATACTCTCACCGCTGAGCACGCCGAGGACGTAGAGCAGACACACACTGCTGTGCCCCTGATTGATGATAATGTCTTTTACCTCTGCGCGCCCTCTCGCGTTCTCAGCGGTGAAGTTCGGGGAAATTTTTATTCGATTTTGCAGAGGGTTAAAAAATCATGAAAGCTGTCGCCGTCGTCCCCGCGTCGCGGGAGGTCAAGCTGGTCGAGCACCCGGAACCTGTCGTCACGTCGCCGACCGAAGTGAAACTGCGGATGCTCGAAGTCGGCGTCTGCGGCACCGACAAAGAGATTGCCGCCTTCGAATACGGCACGCCGCCCGCCGGCTCCGCGCATCTGGTCATCGGGCATGAGTCGCTGGCTGAAGTCGTCGAGGCGGGCGCGGACGTCACTCGCGTCAAGCCGGGCGACCTGGTGGTGACTTCGGTGCGCCGCCCGTGCCCGCATGCGTCGTGCGTCGCGTGCCGGATGGGCCGCCAGGACTTCTGCTTCACCGGCGACTTTACCGAGCGCGGCATCAAGGAGCAGCACGGTTTTATGACAGAGTTCGTCGTCGACGACGAGCAGTACATGAACGTCGTTCCCGCCGAACTGCGACACGTCGGCGTGCTGGTCGAACCGCTGACGATTGCTGAGAAGGCTTTGACGCAGGTCTGGGAAGTTCAGCAGCGCCTGCCGTGGGAGTGCCCGCCGCTCGCCAATTTGCCGATGAACATCCCGGCCCCGGCGCAAGTCGCATCGCACGCGCCGCCCGTCCATTGTCATCGCGCGCTGGTGCTTGGCGCGGGGCCAGTCGGGTTGCTCGGCGCGATGACGCTCGTGGCCGCCGGGTTCACAACTTATGTCTATTCGCGCGAGTTGCGTGACAGTGTGAAAGGCAACCTCGTCGCCTCAATCGGCGCTCACTACATTTCGGCGGAGACACACACCGTCACACAAGTCGCCGAAGAGGTTGGCGGCATCGACCTGGTCTACGAAGCGGTCGGCGCGTCGAGCCTGGCCTTCGAAGTGATCAAGTTTCTCGACACCAACGGCGTCTTCGTCTTCACCGGCGTGCCGGGGCGCAAGGCTCCCGTCGAGGTCGACACCGATCTGCTGATGCGCAATCTCGTGTTGCGCAACCAAATTGTCTTCGGCACGGTCAATGCCAACCGCGACGCTTTCGAAGCGGCGATTCGTGACCTCGGTACATTCGTGCGACGCTGGCCGCAATCCGTCGAGTCGCTCATCACCGCGCGCGTCCCCGTCGAACAGTACCGCGAATTACTGCTCGGCAAGGTCGGCGGCATTAAGAACGTCATCAGGCTGACGTGATAGCGGACATGAGTGCGTGTCTTCTCGTTTAAGGGTGATGCGTAGTTCGCTTGCTTCCGGTTTGGTTACGTTGATGAACCTAGACTCTCTAAATTCGGTGGAAGGTCAGCTTTTATCGCGCGTGGAGCAAGTCACTGGGCTGATGAAAGAAAAGCATGAACAACTTCGGGAAAGCGGAGTGTACACGGAGTATGGGAAAGTTTATGAAGCGTATGTGGAGCTAATCGAATCGGAAAGCGAAGGGCTTGAGGCGTTGAAGCGCGCAACTTTTCTCTTATGGTATGAACAAGCAGAACCATCTTGCTTCTCTGGCGTGTTTGGATTGTCTGAAGAGTCGAGCCGGAGGGTTCTTGAATCCCTTGAGCGCAGAGCCGAAGCAAACGTGCTGGATTCCGAGTTGAAGTGGATGCTGCCCTTCTACGATACCGTTGCTGAATGGATGTTTGCCAAGCCAGATTTGCCAAACCTGCGAGCGTTTTTGTCGAGGTCTGATCCTGAGTCGTGGCAGCGGATGGGCTTGAAGGCAGAGGATTTCACGGGTCGCGGTCAGATGGGCGAGTATTGGTTGAGCATCATCAGGAGGTAAGAAGCGCGTTTCGGCGAAGGCGCAAGCGAATGAGCGCCTGCGCCCGCTCCCGTTGAGGGCCGCTTAGGACTCGATTAGATTATGACGACTGCGAACAAACCCGGAGCGGCGGAGCGGCGACGCCTCTCTGAAGACGCCGCGCGGACTCGCAACTGGAAACGCTGGGGGCCGTATCTGTCCGAGCGGCAGTGGGGCACGGTGCGCGAAGACTACTCGGCGGATAGCTCTTGCTGGACGTACTTCCCGCACGACCACGCACGCAGCCGCACGTATCGTTGGGGCGAGGACGGGCTGCTCGGCATCACCGACCGCCAGTGCCGCCTCGCGTTCGCGCTCGCGCTGTGGAATGGACGCGATCCGATTCTGAAGGAGCGTCTGTTCGGACTCACTAACCCGCAGGGCAACCACGGCGAGGATGTCAAAGAGTGCTACTTCTATCTCGACTCGTCGCCGACGCATTCCTACATGCGCTCTCTCTACAAGTACCCGCAAGCTGAATTCCCAAACGCGCGACTCGTCGAAGAGAATCACCGGCGCGGGCGCGGCGAGCGCGAGTTCGAGTTGACTGACACCGGCATCTTCGACGACGACCGCTACTTTGACATCTTCGCGGAGTACGCCAAAAATTCACCAAACGATATTCTGATTCGCATCACCGTGGCGAATCGCGGCGACCGGGCAGCGACGCTTCATGTGCTGCCGACGCTCTGGTTTCGCAACACGTGGTCGTGGGGGCGCGACGGGCGCATCTATTGGCCGAAGCCGCGCCTCTCAAAAGTGGACGATCACACGTTGCTCGCCGAGCACACGTCGCTCGGCAGATTCCACTTCGTCGTCGAGCCGCCCGCCGAGTCAGCGGACGCACCATTATTCCTGTTCACCGACAACGAAACGAACGTCGTCAGACTCTTCGGCGTTGAGAACCCGACGCCTCACGTCAAGGATGCATTTCACGACTACATCATCGAAGGCCGCCGCGAAGCCATCAACACCGAGTCGGGGACGAAAGCGGCGCCACTCTATCGTCTGCAAATTGCGGCGCGGTCAAAAGTTGTTTTGCGCTTTCGTCTCTTCTCTGAGGATGAGGCTCCGGCTGCCGCCTTCAGCGCCGCGTTCGATGCGACGTTCGCCGCGCGCCAATCGGAGACCGACGAGTTTTATGACGCGCTAGCGGTGGCGGCGTCCGGTAGTGCGGCGTCTAACGCACCTGACGTCGAGCGGCGCGTCGTGCGCCAGGCTTACGCCGGGCTACTGCACTCGAAGCAGTTTTACCATTACGTCGTTGCGGATTGGTTGGCGGGCGATCCCGGTCAGCCGCCGCCGCCAGCGAACCGCCGGCCACTCAACGCCGACTGGAAGCACCTCACGGCGCGCGACATCATCTCGATGCCGGACAAGTGGGAGTATCCGTGGTTCGCGGCGTGGGACCTGGCGTTTCACATGCTGCCGTTCGCACGTCTCGACCCGGACTTCGCGAAGCAGCAACTGCTGCTACTGGTACGCGAATGGTATCAGCACCCGAACGGACAACTGCCGGCCTACGAGTTCGCGTTCCATGACGCCAACCCGCCGGTGCTCGCCTGGGCGGCGTGGCGCGTCTATAAAATCGCGGCGCAGTCCGGCGGGCGGCGCGACCGCAAGTTCCTGGAGCGCGTCTTCCAAAAGCTGATCGTCAACTTCACATGGTGGGTCAACCGCAAGGATGTCGAAGGCAATCATATTTTCGCGGGCGGCTTCCTCGGCTTAGACAACATCGGCGTCTTCGACCGCTCGCAACCGCTCGCTTCCGGCGCGCACCTCGATCAAGCCGACGGCACCGCGTGGATGGCCTTCTACTGTGGCACAATGCTCTCCATCGCGCTTGAACTGGCGCGCGATGATGATGTCTACGAGGACATCGCGTCGAAGTTCTTCGAGCACTTTATTCACATCGTCGACGCGATTAACACGGTCGGCGGGACGGGGCTGTGGGATGAAAAAGATGGATTCTATTACGACGAGATGACGGCGGGCGGCGGCGAGACGACGACGTTGCGCGTGCGCTCGCTGGTCGGGTTGATCCCGCTGATCGCCGCCGAGATTTTGGAGGCTGCCGACATTGAGCACCTGCGCGGGTTCTCGAAGCGCATGCGTTGGCTGATGGAGAACCGCACTGATCTGGCGCGCTACATCACGCTGCTGAAGAAGCGGGACGTGCAACACGAAGACGGACACAACGAACGTGACGGACGGAGCAGCGACCAACGTCAAAGTCAAACTGGAAGCAGCGAAACTGAAAGCGGCGAGATGGGAAATGCTGGGCTTGAGAGTGGTGGCAGCCGGCGTCGCCGTCACTCTCATCATCTGTTGGCGATTCCATCGCGCGAACGCTTGCAGCGGATGCTGCGCTACATGCTCGACGAGCGTGAGTTCCTGTCGCCCTACGGCATCCGCTCGCTGTCACGCTTTCACCACGATCACCCGTATACGCTCGCCTATGATTTGAACGAGCCGGAGCGCCGCGTCGCGTACACGCCCGGCGAATCGGACACAGCGCTCTTCGGCGGCAACTCGAACTGGCGCGGCCCCGTTTGGTTCCCCGTCAATTTTCTGTTGATCGAGGCGCTCGAACGCTACGGCCATTTCTATGGCGACACATTCAGCATCGAGTGTCCGACGGGTTCGGGACGGATGATGAACCTGACCGAAGTGGCGCGGGAAATTTCGTCGCGCGTAACGCGCATCTTTCTCCCGAACGAGTTATCGAATGGGGCCGCTTCCAGCAGCGCGTGGCAGGGTGAAGACCGTCGCTTCGCCAGTGACCCGCACTGGCGCGACTTGGTGTTGTTTCACGAATACTTTCACGCCGACACCGGACGCGGTTTAGGCGCCAGCCACCAGACCGGTTGGACGGCGCTCATCGCGTCACTCATCGAAGACCGCTGGCGCGACATGCGGAAGGAGAAATAAATGCCGCTGCACTTTACAAAGCAGTTGCGTGTGACGGGGATGATTTAGGATGTGGGCGAAAGAATTTCGCCAAATCTGCATGGCTAGATGGGGCTCGCAAATGACACAGTACGAACAATCTTCAAAAGGGGTTACGAAATCAAAATGGCAAAATCCAAAGACGAAGCTTCGCCGGCGAAGAGCAAGCGCAAAGTCCGCTACGCCGTCGTCGGTCTGGGACACATCGCGCAGGTCGCGATGCTGCCCGCATTCACGCACGCGCGCAAAAACTCCGAGTTGACGGCGCTGGTCTCGGATGATCCGACCAAGCTTAAAAAGCTCAGCAAGAAGTACGGCGTCGCGCACACATACTCATATGAGCAATACGACGAGTGTCTGAAAAGCGGCGAGGTCGATGCCGTCTACATCGCGCTGCCCAATCATCTGCACCGCGAGTATGCGGTTGGCGCGGCCCGTGCCGGTGTGCATGTGCTCTGCGAAAAGCCGATGGCGGTGACGGAAAAAGAGTGCGAGCAGATGATCCGCGCTGCCGAAGAAAATAACGTGAAGCTGATGATCGCCTACCGTCTGCACTTTGAGGAGACGAATCTGAAGGCCATCGAGATCGTCAACTCAGGAAAGATCGGCGAGCCGCGCCTGTTCAACTCGGTCTTCACGCAGCAGGTCGTCGATGGTGACATTCGCTTGCAGGATGCGACCGGCGGCGGCACGCTCTACGACATCGGCATCTATTGCATCAACGCGGCGCGCTATCTGTTTCGCGCGGAACCCGTCGAGGTCTTCGCGACGATGGCGACGACCGACGAAAAACGTTTCGCCGAAGTCGAGGAGATGACGAGCGTCGTGATGCGCTTTCCGAAAGAGCGACTCGCCACGTTTACGTGCAGCTTCGGCGCGTCGAGCACCAAGTCTTACCGGGTGGTCGGTACCAAGGGCGATCTGTTGGTCGACCCCGCTTATGACTACGCGAGCGAGTTAAAGCACCACCTGACCGTCGACGGTAAAACGAAGGAGCGTGTGTTTCCGCAGCGCGACCAGTTTGCGGCACAGTTGATTCACTTCTCTGATTGTGTGTTGAACGACCGCAAGGCGGGGCCGGCGGGCGAAGAGGGTTTGACCGACATCCGCATCATCCGCGCCCTCTACCGTTCGGCGGAGACCGGCAAGCCCGTCAAGCTCGGCGAGTTCGAGCGCCGACGCAGGCCGACGATGACGCAGGAGATTCACCTACCGCCGGTCGACAAGCCGGAACTCGTCAATACGGAATCACCCGCCGGCGAAAAGTAGAAGGAATGAATCATGGTCACACGAAAGAGCACGAAGAAATCCGCAACGAAAACGTCCGCTAAGAAAAGCGCGATTAAGAAGACTACAACGAAGAAGACGGCGAGCAAGGGTGCGAGTAAGGCTGCGGGCAAAACCGAACCGCGATTCAAGGTCGGCGACCGCGTCCGGTGGGACAGCAGCGGCGGCGAAAGCATCGGCCACATCGTCAAGGTCGCAACCACCGGCGGCAAAATCAAAAACTTCGAGTACACCGCCTCGAAAGATGACCCGCGCTACATTGTCGAGACAGACGAAGGCAAGCACGCCGCCCACAAAGCCGTCGAGTTAAGGAAAATGTGAGCGTTGTTCTACAGATTGTAAGTAAAGCCATTCAGCCACGAATGACACGAATCGCACGAATCAATTCATTGGCAGCAGTCACACGGAACAACGAGAGCGGTGATTCTGTGTCATGCCTTCCCGGCCAGATATTTCACTCGTGTGATTCGTGTCACTCATGGCTCATCCTTTTCCTTGAAGTCTATATCTGGCGAAGCTTGTGTGCTCTGAGTCGGCCACGCACGCTGATCGCGGTGGCGACGCCGGGTAGCTTGACGACGCGGAACTGTTTGTTTTCGTAAATCACTTCTAAGTTCGCCGGTGATGACTTCGGCAGCACGGCGTAGGCAGCGCGGTATTTTTCGCCGAGCGCGGTAAGTTGGTCGCGGCTGAGCGAGGCGAAGGACTGGTTGAGCAGCGAATTGTTTTGGAACCCGTGCCCACCGGGCAGCGTCCCACCGCTCAGGTCACGCAATCTTTCAAACCATTCCGTCAAATATCGCGCGCCGTCCGGGTTGATCTTAAACTCGGCGACAGTCGACCGATCCGTGAGATACGTAAAGCCGTTGTTGCCCGGTGGCGTCAGATACACGGTGTCGCGCGGGCCGTGCTCTTTAATCCACCGGCATACATCGACCCACGCCGACGTGTGCTCGGCGTATCTTTTAATCCCGATGAAGTGGCGCGGCGGAGTCGGCACCGTCATCCAGTAGAGTGCTGACAATATCCCGGCTAAGACGAGTGCCGCCGTGGCGAAGCCAAGTCGTTGCGTCTCACCCGCCTGACGCCGTTGTCGTTCACCATCCCAAACGTTGACGAGTGTGGCAATGCCCAGTGTGCCGAACACCGTCATCAACGGACTCAAACGGATGAATTGAATTTTTATCAGGGTGCCGGCTCTGAGCAGGTAATAATCTGTGAAGTGAACGAGCGCCAGGACGGCGAGCGTCGAACTCATCACCAACAGGACGCCGACCGCACGGCTCTCAGGTCTCTCCCGCCGGCGCAGCCACCAGTAGGCGACGGCCTGCGCGAAGAGATGCGCCGCGACCCACACCGCCGCGACAACGGAGATTAATTCGAAGTGATGCGGGTGTCGAAAGTCGGTGTAGTAGAGCGAGAGCGACGAATCGAAGAGTCCTCTGCTGCGCATCACGTGCGACAGGTGCGACAGAGCGAATGATGCGGGGACGAAGAACAATACGGCGAACCGTACGATGTCGCCGAAGCTAAAGTTCCTGAGTGCGACGATGTAAAAAGGGACGATCAGCAGCGCGAAGATCAAACCGACCTGAATGTGAATCAGCGCGATCAGCCCCGCGAGGAACGTGGTGAGGTGATACTTCTTTTTGATCAGACAGCCGACGCCGAAGAGTATCAGCGCGTGCGCGAACGTCGTCGGCTGGATGTCGCGGTTGCCGACGAAGATATTCTCTTCAAGTCCGAGGCCAGCCCACGCCAGATTCGTCGCGATGAACAGCCCGACCGTGATGAACGCGACGCGAGAGTGTCCGATAGTCCGGCAGAGGTAGAAGAGCGCCGCGCTCAAGAGCGTCATTCCGATAATGCTCAGCAGCATCAGCGCGTTATCTTCACCGAAGATAATCGAGCACCCGGCCACCGCGTATGCGAACACGCGGTGATGAAAAAGGCGCAGTTCAATTCCGAAATCATCGGGCAAGTAAGCGGGATCAAGGATGCGGCGGACGACTGGAACGAGGCCGGCGTGATTTGAGGCGCCAATGCTGATGCCGCCGTTGAAGATGATGAACAGCACCGCGACGGCCACCACGCAGAGCACCGTGGCGAGCGCGCCGGCGACTGATTTCCGATCCTGAGCCATGCGTTCGTTTCCTGAACAAGCCGCCCGCGAAATGACCGGGAAGACGCAAGTTAAGAGCACAAGATCATGTGCTGTGTGTCTTCTCTCCGCTCGGCATTAAGTTTATGGGCGGTTGTGATATTTCACAAACCGGACAAGGCCATCATCAGTATCAAGGCAAAAGTAAAAAGGTAAAAGGCAAAAGTGAACGTCAATCGAGACACGTGTGTGCGATGCGCTGTGTTCGGTATTCTGTATTCCAAACTCCGCATCCAGATGAGCGTGACAAGCGACAGACTGAAGTCTGTCGGACATCGCCGTCCAGCGAGAAGACTTGATGGAAGAGAAACAGTCACAGAAAAATCGGTCGGGTCATGGTATGCTGGCCGAACTTTCAGCCTGCTGAACGGTAAGATTGAAGATGGCCGCACTTGGTGGAGGATTTCTTAAAAAACTAACGCTTGCTCCTGAAGCGCTCGACGAAGAGCCGATTCGCGAAGAACTGTACAGCGTCGAACGGTTGGAGCAGTATGCCGCGACGTTGGCCGCCGCGCACCGCATCTCGTCCGTCGCGCGCCGTGGCCGCACGCTGCTGCCGGCGCTTGAAGAGAACGGGCGCCAGCTTGTCGCCGCGTATCGCGCGCTGACCGACGCGATTCGCAAGGAGCGCACGATCTCGCCCGCCGCCGAGTGGCTGGTCGACAACTTCCACATTGTCGAAGAGCAGTTGCGCGAAATCCGCGAAGACCTACCGAAAGGCTTCTACTACGAATTGCCGAAGCTTGCTAACGGCAATCTGGTCGGCTACCCACGCATCTACGCACTCGCGCTCGCACTAATCGCCCACACCGACAGTCGCCTCGAAAGCGATACCATCAAACGCTTCATCCGCGCTTATCAGCAGGTTGCTCCGCTAACTATCGGCGAGTTGTGGGCGGTGGCGATTACGCTGCGCCTCGCGCTGGTCGAGAACCTGCGCCGCTTAGCGACACGCATTGTCGAGGCGCGCGAGCAACGCGAGGCAGCCGACGCGCTCGCCGATAAACTGCTGGCGCTGGCCGGGCGTCAACCGGAAGGCCTGATCCCGTTACTTTCCGGGCGGCTTGGCAAACGTGAAGACATCGACCGCGCGCTCGTCGTGCAGTTGACGCAGCGGTTGCGTGACCAGGACCCGGCGGTGACGCCGGTGCTCGACTGGTTGGAGCGGCAGAATCAGCAGCGCGGGCAGAGTACCGAGCAGGTCGTCCACATCGAGCACCAGCGGCAGGCTGCCGCGCAGGTCACGGTCGGCAACATCATCACCAGCATGCGCCTGCTCTCGACGCTCGACTGGCGCGACTTTTTCGAGAGTGTCAGCCTCGTCGACCCGGCGCTCGGCGCGGACCCGGCGGGCGTCTATCACCGGATGGACTTTGTGACGCGTGACCGCTACCGCCACGTCATCGAGCGCATCAGCAAGCGCGCCAAAGTGGATGAATTGGATGTCGCGCGCGCCGCCGTGGGACTCGCTGCCGCCGCGCATCGTTCCGACCCGCACGACGCGGCCCGCGCGCACGTCGGCTATTACTTGATTGATGAGGGCGTCGGGGAATTAGAAAAATCTTTTGGTTACCATCCCGGACTGCGCGAGAGTCTCATGTGCGCAGTGCTCAGGCGCCCGACGTTCTGGTATCTGGGCACGCTCGTCTTCCTGACTTCGCTGGTCGTTGCGGTGCTTGTCTTCTTCGGGTACCGCGCGGGCGCGAATTGGTTGATGCTGATCGGCATCGCGGCGCTGTCGTTGCTTCCCGCAAGCGACCTCGCGCAGAGCGTGCTCAACTGGGACGTGACGCGTCTGTTCAAGCCGCGCCTGCTGGCGCGGATGAACACGACGACGGGCGTCCCCGATGACGCACGCACGATGATCGTCGTCCCGACGCTGTTCACCAGCGAAGAGACTGTCAGGGAGCTACTGGAAAAACTCGAAGTCCATTACCTTGCCAACCAGGACGAGAACTTTTACTTCGCGCTGCTTGGCGACTTCGCCGACGCGCCGGAAGAAGAGATGCCGGTTGACGCCACGCTGCTCGACGCGGCGCTCCGCGGCATTGAAGAGTTGAATGCGCGACATGGCCGACGACAGTCCGGAAGCGGCGGCGTCATCCCGGACATCGACAGCAGCAGCAGTAGTAACGATAACTTGACGCTAACATCTGTGGCGCGCTTTCACCTGTTCGTGCGTCGCCGTCTATGGAACCCAGGCGCAGGAAAGTGGATCGGGTGGGAGCGGAAGCGCGGCAAGCTGGAAGAGTTTAATCGACTGCTGCGCGGCGCGCATGACACCAGCTTCGTCGTTGCGACCGCTGAACCGACGTTGCTCTCCGGCGTTCGCTACGTCATCACGCTCGACTCCGACACCCAACTTCCGCGCGACGCGGCGCGCCGGCTCGTCGGTGTCGCCACGCATCCGCTCAACCGCGCGCAGTTCGATTTGTGGGCCGACCGCGTGACGCGCGGCTACGGCATTCTGCAACCGCGCGTTAGCGTTACCTTAGAGAGTGGCGCGCGCTCGCGCTTCGCGCGCATTTTCTCCGGCAACACCGGCATCGACCCGTACACCACCGCCGCTTCGGACGTCTACCAGGACCTCTTCGGCGAAGGAAGTTTTACCGGCAAGGGACTGTACGAAGTTGATGTCTTCGAGCGCGCCCTGAACGCCCGCGTGCCGGAGAATTTCCTACTCAGTCATGATCTGTTCGAAGGACTGTTTGCGCGCGCCGGGCTCGTCACCGACATCGAGTTGCTGGACGACTATCCCGCGCACTACGACACGTTCGCGAAGCGGCAGCATCGTTGGACGCGCGGCGATTGGCAGATCGCGCGCTGGCTGTGGCCGCGTGTGCCGAACGCACACGGCCACGCCGTCCGCAACAAACTGCCGCTCATCGCGCGCTGGAAGATTTTCGATAATCTGAGGCGCAGCCTGGTCGCGCCGGGCGTCGTGCTATGGCTCGCCGCGGCGTGGACGGTGTGGCCGGGCAGTCCCGCGTGGTGGACGCTGTTCATCGTGCTGACGCTGGCGTTCCCGATCTATGCGCATGTCACCACCAGCCTGCTGCTGCACCCGCGCGGCATTCCATGGACGAGCCACTTCTGGAGCGTGTGGGGCGATGTCGGCACAAACACCGCGCAGATCGCGCTGACGGTCGCGTTTCTGCCGCACCAGGCGTATCTGATGCTCGACGCCGTGGCGCGCACGCTCTATCGCAAATGGATTTCGCACAGTCATTTATTGGAGTGGATGACCGCCGCGCAGGCCGAGCGGGTGAGTGCCGGCAATGTCCGGTCGCTCGCTCATTTCATGTGGCCGAGCGTCGCGCTTGCCGCCATCGTTACCATGCTGGTGGTTATCCTGCATCCCGCCGCGCTGCCGTTCGCTGCGCCGTTTCTGGCCGCGTGGCTGCTGTCGCCGCTGGTGGCGTTCTGGGCGAGTCAGCCGGGGACGGCGGCACAACAGCAACCGGCGCTCACCGCGCGCGATGTCAGCGGGGTGCGGTTGGTGGTGCGACGGACGTGGCGCTTCTTCGAAGAGTTTGTCGGAGAGGAAGACCACTGGCTGCCGCCCGATAATTTTCAGGAAGACCCGCATCCGGTGATCGCGCATCGCACGTCGCCGACCAACATCGGTCTGCTGCTGTTGTCGACAATCGCCGCGCACGACTTCGGTTATCTCGGCTCGCTGGAGTTGATCGAGCGCCTTGAGATGTCCTTCGCGACGCTCAACAAGCTGTCGAAGTTCCGCGGCCACTACTTCAACTGGTACGACACGCGCACGCTCGAACCGCTCGCGCCGCTGTACGTTTCAACAGTCGACAGCGGCAATTTCGCCGGCCACTTGTTGGCGCTTAAACAGGCGTGCATCGACGTGTCCGAGCAACCGCCCTATGCCGCGCGCACGCTCAGCGGACTGGCCGACACGGTCGTGATGATGCGCGCGGAAGCGGCGCGCCTCGGTGCCATCCGACAACGCACAGAGGTGGTCGCGGTCAAGCATCTGCGCGATGAAATCGACGCGTGCGCGGAGACGGTTGCGGCCACACCGCCGATGACGGTCAGCGGATGGGCCGCGCTGTTCGACAGGCTTCAGCGACACGCGGCGGTGGTCGACGACATCGTCAGCGCGCTCACGCAAGAGCACGGCGCGGATGGTTTCACCGAGTTGCGCTTTTGGGTGAGCGCACTGGAGCGTCAGACGCGCGCTTGCCTGCGCGACCTGAACACACTGACGCCCGCCCGCTTCGTGCCCACGGCGGCGCGGTTGTTTGAACCACTGGTTGCATCACTTCCGTCCGAAGTAAACGCGGAATGGCAGAAGGTCGTCGGGTCGTTGGACGACCTCGTCGCCATCGCGGAAATGACGGGACACTACGACGCCGCGCGCGAGCGCCTCGGCGCGCTCCGCCGCGAGATCGAGCGCCTGGTGCCACCTGAAAGAAACGCCGCCGCGGTCGACGGTCTCGGTACGCTTGAGAGCGCCGTCGAGGAAGTGGCGCGCGCCGCGCAGGACATGTTGTCACGACTCGGCGCGCTGGCCGGCGCGTCCGAGCGCTTGTTCGAGACGATGGACTTCGCTTTTCTGCTCGACCCGGAACGCAAGGTGTTCGTCATCGGCTACAACGTTGCGTCGGGCCGGCCCGATAACTCCTATTACGACCTGCTCGCCTCCGAGTCGCGCCTCGCCAGTTTTATCGCGATTGCCAAAGGCGACGCGCCGCAGGAGCACTGGTTCCGCCTCGGCAGGCAGTTAACGCCGGTCGAGCGAAGCCGCGCGCTGATCTCCTGGACGGCGACGATGTTTGAATATCTGATGCCGCTCCTGGTGATGAAAAGCTATGACCGGACGCTGCTCGAACAGACGTACGCCGCGGTGGTTGAACGGCAGATTGAGTACGGAGCCTCGCGCGGCGTGCCGTGGGGCATCTCGGAAGCGGCCTACAATGCGCGCGACCTCCACCTTAATTATCAGTACGGCCCGTTTGGCGTTCCCGGCCTCGGCTTAAAGCGCGGCCTCAGCGAAGACCTGGTCGTCGGGCCGTACGCGACGATGCTCGCGGCGATGGTCGATCCGCACGCTGCGATTGCCAACCTCAGCCGGTTGGAGAAGGAAGGCGCGCTCGCGCGTTACGGCTTCTACGAGTCGATTGATTACACGCCGGAGCGCCTGCCGCAGAACCAGCGGCGCGCGATGATCCGCACCTTCATGGCTCATCACCAGGGGATGAGCATCGTCGCTCTCGACAACGTGCTGCACGACCGTGTGATGCAGCGGCGCTTCCATGCTGAGCCGCTGGTGCAGGCGACCGAGTTGTTGCTCCAGGAACGCATCCCGCGCGGCGTTCCGGCGGCCCACCCGCGCGCCGAAGAGGTTCTGTCGGGACGCGTCGTGCGCACGCTGACCGGGCTTGCGGCGCGCCTCTACGACACGCCGCACTTGCCGACGCCGCGCACGCAGTTCCTCTCCAACGGCACTTATTCAGTGATGGTGACGACTGCCGGAGCGGGCTACTCACGCAGTGGCAGCGTCGCCGTGACGCGCTGGCGCGAAGACGCGACGCGCGACAATTACGGCTCGTTCTGCTACCTGCGCGATGTCCGCACCGGCGCCGTCTGGTCAACCGGCTACCAGCCGACTAACCGCAAGCCGCAGAGCTACGAGGTCACATTCTCCGAAGACAAAGTCTCGATTGTGCGCATCGACGCCGGGATCGTGACGCATACCGAGATCATCGTCTCGCCCGAAGACAACGCCGAAGTGCGCCGCATCTCGATCACCAACACTTCTTCGCGCGCGCGAGAGATTGAGTTAACGAGCTATGCCGAGGTGGTGCTGGTGCCGCACGCCGCCGACCTTGCGCATCCGGCGTTCAGCAATCTGTTCGTCGAAACGGAATTTATCGCCGCCGAGAACGCGCTGCTCGCGCGCCGCCGCCCGCGCTCCGCGACCGACGAACCGATATTCGGCATCCACGTCATCGTTACCGAGGGCGAGACGGTCGGTTCTATTCAATACGAGACCGACCGCAGTCGCTTTCTCGGCCGCGGGCACACGCCTGCCGCTCCGGTCGCGGTGGTTGAAGAGCGGCCGCTTTCGAATACGGTCGGCGCGGTGCTCGATCCCGTCTTTTCGCTGCGACAACGCGTGCGTCTGAAGCCGAACGCGACGGCACGTATCACATTTACGACCGCCGTCGCGCGCTCGCGCGAAGAAGCGTTGATGCTCGCCGACAAGTATCACGACCACTCGATATTTGAGCGCGCGGCGCGGCTCGCGTGGACGCAGTCGCAAGTCGAGATGCGCCATCTCAACATCGACGCCGAGGAAGCGCACTTGTTTCAGCGCCTCGCCGGGCGCGTCATCTATGCTGACCCATCGCTGCGCCCGCAGTCGCGCGTGCTTGAGATGAACACCAAGGCGCAGTCGAGCTTATGGCCCTACGGCATCAGCGGCGATGTGCCGATTGTGCTGGTGCGCATCAGTCAGTCAGAGGACCTCGACATGGTGCGCCAATTGCTGCGCGGCCATGAGTATCTGCGTCTGAAGGGACTTCAGATCGACCTCGTAATTTTAAACGACCACCCGCCGAGTTATGTGCAGGCGCTGCAGGAAGAATTGCAGATGCTGATCCGTGCCGGCGGCGCGCAGTTCTTGCAGGACAAGCCGGGCGGCGTATTCTTGCGGCGCGCCGACATCATGCCAGAGGCTGATCGGATTCTGCTGCACGCAGTCGCGCGTGTGGTCATCGTCCCGGAGCGCGGCGCGCTCGGCGAGCAACTGGTGAGGAAAATGGTCGAGGAGGAACTGCCGCCGGCATTCACGCCGCTGATGCCTTCGCGCACCTACCCGGAGCCGACCGTCGCGACGCCGGAACTCGCCTTCTTCAACGGACTCGGCGGCTTCAACCACGGTGGGCGCGAGTATCTGACGGTGCTCGACGGCGGGCAGTGGACGCCGGCGCCGTGGTCGAACGTAATCGCCAACGAGCGCAACTTCGGATTCCAGGTGTCGGAGTCGGGCGCGGGCTACACGTGGTCAACGAACAGCCGCGAGAACCGTCTGACGCCGTGGTCGAACGACGCCGTCAGTGACCCGCCGGGTGAGGTCATCTATCTGCGCGACGAAGACACCGGCACGGTCTGGACGCCGACCCCTCTGCCGATCCGCCAGGTCGAGCCGTACCTCGTCCGTCACGGCCAGGGGTACACCGTCTTCGAGCACACGAGTCATGGCGTCTCGCAGGAGTTGCTGTTGTTCACGCCGCTCGACGCGCCGGTGAAAATCTCGCTCTTGCGTCTGCGCAACCGCACTGACCGGAAGCGGCGATTGTCAGTGACCAACTACAACGAACTGGTCCTTGGCTTCAGCCGCAGCGCATCGGCCCCGTACGTCATGACGCAGATCGACAAGTTGAGCGGCGCGGTCTTTGCGCGCAATCCGTACAACAATGAGTTCGGGACGCGCGTCGCGTTCGCCGACGTGAGCGCGCCGAAGCGAACGCTGACCTGTGACCGCAAAGAATTTCTCGGTCGCAACGGAACGTTGGCGCGACCGTCGGCTCTCCGGCGCACGCATCTGTCAGGGCGGGTCGGGGCTGGCCTCGACCCATGCATCGCACTTCAGACTGTCGTCGAACTGGAGCCGGGTGAGACGCGCGAAATCCATTTCCTGCTGGGTGAGGGCGAGTCGGCGGAAGAGGCGCGCGAGGCGCTGGCGCGTTATCGACCGTTGAGTGCGGTTCACGAAGCATTCGAGCGCGTCCTGACGCACTGGGATCGAATGCTCGGCACCATTGAGGTGCGAACGCCGGACGCCGCGCTGGACACGATGCTTAATCGCTGGCTGCCGTACCAGACGCTGGCGTGCCGCGTTTTGGCGCGCTCGGCCTTCTACCAGTCGGGCGGCGCGTACGGCTTCCGAGACCAGTTGCAGGACGTGATGGCGCTCGTCTATGCACGGCCCGATCTGGCGCGCGCGCAAATTCTGCGCGCTGCCGCACGCCAATTTCGCGAAGGCGATGTGCAGCACTGGTGGCACCCGCCGACGGGGCGAGGCGTCCGCACGCGCTTTTCCGATGATCTGCTGTGGCTGCCACACGTCACCAGTTTTTACGTCAGCGTGACCGGCGACGCGGGCGTGTTGGACGAGGTCGTGCCGTTCATTGAAGCGCCGCTCTTGGCGCCCGGCGAAGACGAGTCGTACACACAGCCGATCACTTCAGGGGAATCGGCGAGCATCTACGAGCACTGTCTGCGGACACTTGACCGGAGCCTCGCGGTCGGCGCGCACGGGCTGCCGCTGATGGGGTCGGGCGATTGGAACGATGGCATGAATCGCGTCGGCAACGAAGGGCGCGGCGAAAGCGTCTGGGTCGGCTGGTTCCTGCACCAGACACTCGCCAACTTCGCGCCGTACTGCGATGCGCGCGGCGACGCGGAGCGAGCACGGCGTTACCGCCAGCACATGGCAGACCTGAAGAAGGCGCTCGAAGAAGAAGCGTGGGACGGCGATTGGTATCGACGCGCGTACTTCGACGACGGCACGCCGCTCGGCTCAGCGCAGAACGAAGAGTGTCGCATCGACTCCATCGCGCAATCGTGGGGCGTCATCTCCGGTGTCGCCGACACGCACCGCGCACACCGCGCGATGGCCGCCGTCGAAGAGTACTTAATCCGGCGCGGCGACGGCCTCGTGATCCTGTTCACGCCGCCCTTCGACCGTGGCACACTCGACCCCGGCTACATCAAAGGCTATGTCCCGGGTGTACGCGAAAACGGCGGGCAGTACACGCATGCCGCGCTGTGGATGCTGATTGCTTACGCGCTCTTAGGCGACGGCGACCGCGCGGGCGAACTGTTTTCGCTGCTGAATCCGATCACCCATGCCTCGACGCGCGCCGGGCTGCACAAATACAAGGTTGAGCCGTATGTTGCCGCCGCCGATGTGTACGCCGTGTGGCCGCACACCGGGCGCGGTGGGTGGACGTGGTACACCGGCTCGGCCAGTTGGATGTATCGGGCCGGGCTGGAATACATTCTCGGTTTTCAACTGCGCGGCGACCGGCTGCGAGTCAACCCATGCATCCCGCGCGGCTGGCGCGACTTTGAAATCAACTATCGCTACGGCTCGGCGCACTATCACATCAGGGTCGAGAATCCGTACGGCGTCAACCGCGGCATCGCCAGCGTCGAAGTAGACGGCGGGATGTCGGTCGGCGACGACATCACCCTTATCGACGACGGCGCGCGCCACACCGTCCGGATCGTGCTCGGCGAGCGACGACCCGCGACCGATGGCGGCAGCGTCGAGAGGCAGCCCGCCGAGGCCGCGCCGGAGCACGCGCAGAAGAATTGACGACAGCACCGAAGCGGCGGCCAACCGTTACCTGACGTGAGGTCTGCATGTTTGAATTGGAAAAGGATACGAGCGTCGCGGCGGATGGAGCGGCGGCGACGGCGTCCGGTGCTGATGTCCCGCCTGGTTTATGGGCCACGATCCGGCAGGCGGTCAGCGGTTCGCAGGTGCATTACGACTACACGCAGGGGTCGATAGGGCGCGCGATTTTTCTGCTCTCCGTGCCGATGGTGCTGGAGATGGTGATGGAAAGTCTGTTCGCCGTCGCCGACGTATTCTATGTCGCGAAGCTCGGTGCCGATGCGGTCGCCACCGTCGGACTCACCGAGTCGCTGTTGACCCTGATCTACACGGTCGCAATGGGACTCGGCATCGGTGCGACGGCGACTGTGGCGCGGCGCGTCGGCGAAGGTGATCGCGAGGGCGCGGCGCATGCCGCGGTGCAGGCAGTGGCGCTCGGCGTCATCGTCGCCGCGTTGATTGGCGTCGCCGGCGTGCTGCTTGCGCCGCGACTGCTGATGTTGATGGGCGCATCGCCGGGCGTCGTCGAGAACGGCGCGAACTACACACGCGTGATGCTCGGCGGTAACGTCGCCATCATGATGCTGTTCCTCATCAACGCCATCTTTCGCGGCGCAGGCGACGCGGCGATTGCAATGCGCGTGCTGTGGCTGGCGAACTTGATCAACATCATCCTGGCGCCGTGCTTCATCTTCGGCTTCGGCCCGTTCCCCGAACTCGGCGTGACGGGTGCGGCGGTTGCGACCACCATCGGACGCGGAACCGGCGCGCTCTACGCTTTCAGCAAACTGCTCAGACCCGGCGCGCGCGTCAGCCTCGCCGGTCGACGCCCTCGGCTCGACGTGAGACTGATGCTGCGGTTGGTACGTCTGTCCGCCGCCGGCGCGTTCCAGGTCTTCATCGGCATGGCAAGTTGGATCGGGTTGGTTCGCATCATCTCCAGTTTCGGCAGCGACGCGCTGGCGGGTTATACCATCGGCATCCGCGTCATCATCTTCGCGCTACTGCCGACGTGGGGCATGTCGAACGCGGCGGCGACGATGGTCGGGCAGGCGCTCGGCGCCGGAAAGCCGGAGCGGGCTGAGCGCGCCGTGTGGATTGCGGGCTTTTATAGCATGTGCTTTCTGGGATTGGTCGGTGTGTTGTTTGTCATCTTCGCCGGACAGATCGTCAGGCTGTTTACCGCCGACCCGTCAGTGGTCGGCTACGGCACCGACTGTCTGCGGGTAGTGGCGTGCGGGTTTCTGTTCTACGGTTACGGGATGGTGTTGACGCAGTCATTCAACGGCGCGGGCGATACATGGACGCCGACGCTGATTAACCTCTTCGTTTTTTGGCTGTGGGAGATTCCGCTCGCCTACGTGCTGGCAATCATGCTCGGGTTCGGGCCGCACGGCGTCTTCCTCGCGATTACGATTTCGTTCTCGATGCTGGCGGTGGTCAGCGCACTGCTTTTCCGTAAGGGGAATTGGAAGCGGCAGGTCGTCTGACGCTTCCGACAAGATGTCGGCGCGAGCGATGCCGACCCGTGTCATAATTGCGCGGACTATTTCGGTCGTTTGAAGTACAGCGCGGCGGTCGACCGTTGCGGTAAATCGAGCGCGCCGCCGCCGACCATTTCCCATCCTTCCGCGCCGAGCTTGGCGATGGCCTTCGCCGGCCCGTTCCGCTCCGTCGCAGAGTCTTCGACCTCCACGACTTCCAATCCTGCTTCGCGGAAGTAAGTAATCCAATACATGCCTCCGCGATTCGACCCGACGTAGGCCGCTTTCGTCAGCGCGCAATACTCCCAACCCGGCCTGCTACCCGTCGTCATTGTTTCGGCCCGGTGCGCCTGAACCGTTCCGCTCGGTGAGAGCCTGTTAGTGATGAGCAGTGTTAATAAACAAGTGACGACGACCATCGCCAACATCATCATCAGTGCCGTCACGGGCACATGCCGTTTCGTGTTCATCAATTACCTCCGCTTAAATTTCATCTTGAGAACCGCGTCGAATTCGAAGGGGCGTCGCTTCGACGTTTGTGCTGCTCAACTCCGCCAGCAGTAGCGCGCTTTGTGTTTCGTCAAGGATGTTCTCGAACACGGTGAAGCCGTTCGCATCAATTGCTTCACGGTGGTTAGTCATGTGATTTGTTCCAGATTCTCATCAGAGACGCTCAAGTTCGGCGCGCGTCCGTTCGCCTCCGGCGTTACCTGTGTTGAGCGTACCGGTTGGCTCGAACAAAAGCACATGCACCTCTTCATCGGCAACCGGTCGATGCTCAATCCCGCGCGGCACAATCAAGAACTCGCCTTCTTCGAGCCATACATCGCGGTCGCGAAACTCCATGCGGAAGCGTCCTTTGACGACGAGAAACAATTCGTCTTCCGCGTCGTGGTGATGCCAGACAAACTCGCCCTGAAACTTAACGAGTTTGATGTGCTGTCCGTTCAATTCACCGACGATTTTAGGTGACCAGTGCTCGTCGAAGAGAGCGAGCTTTTCCATGAGATTGACTTTATTCATATATGAAACGCACCCACTAAGGTCGTTTTTCACTCCGCATTTATCGCCGCATCAATATTATGCGAGAATTTCATTCTTTGATCTATACGGGGCCACCCGCAATGCGCTACACTCGTCCGTGACGCCGCACGCCCTGCTGCGTCTCTGACGTGCCCCTTATCCTGCTACATCTTAACGCGCGAATCGGTGCGTGAATCACCAGCTACTTGACGAAAGGTTCGACCCCGGATGAATAAAAGATTTCACATCGCAATTTTTGCGCTCGCCGCTGCCGTCGCAATGGCCGTCGCGGGCGCGACATTCCCGGCTCCCCACGTTGCCGCGCAGACTGGACTCGATCCGCTGGCAGCGCTTCCCGCTTCCGACATCGTGTTGATGATTGACGCCGGTCGCCTCATCAATCAGATCGCGCCGCAGGCACTCGCCAATGACCCGGCGACGCTGAAGAAGATGAATGACGGCATCAATGAAATCAACACCTCCACCGGCATCGACATGCGCGCGGTGAAGCGCATCATCGTCGGCATGCCGATGTTCGACGTGAAGGCGATAGCGGCGAGCGGGCAGTTCCCCGGCGTCGCCATTGTGGAGGGGATCGATATCACCAAAGTGCTAGCGCTGATCGCGACCAGCGGCGCGGTGAAACCGAGCGAGACGACGCACGGCGGTAAGACCATCTACACCCTGTCGCCCAAAGGTGAGATGAGCGCAATCGGGGCCGCCACCTCTCCCCGCGTGCCGCTCCAAAAGATGTCGCTCGTCGCGCTCGATGCGAACACGCTGGCGGTCGGCGATGTGACGCAGGTGCGTGCGTCCATCGACGCGAGTGCCGGGCGCGGTACGAAGACGAGCGGCGACTTGTTGTTGATGGCGAGCCGCAACCCGAACGCGCTCGTCAGCGTCGCCGGCAATTTCCCATCCGAACAGATGCGGCAACTACTCGACGGCGCAGGACCATTGCCGATCAGCGACGAAGCGAAGCAGGCGATCTTGTCGATCACGCAACTCTATAGCGCCGTCGGGTCCAGCGCCAATGGCTACGACGTTCTGTTGGGTGTGCGCACGGGCGGCGCCGCGCAGGCCAAAACTCTGAGCGACACGCTCGCCGCCTTCAAAGCACTCGGCATGATGGGCACGACCGACGCCAAGGATAAATTGACGCGCGATTTTATCAGCGGCATTCAAATCACGCCGACCGGCAACGACCTTGAGCTTAAAGCCGAGATCACTCAAATGCTGATCAATGAAGTGATGAAACCAAAACCGCCCGCGCCTGCTGAGGCCGCTGTCGAACCTGCGTCACCTGAGTCGCCAGCATCGTCTGCGTCACCGGCGGCGCCAGTATCGCCTGCATCGCCTGTGCGTCCGCGTCCCGCACGACGCGCGGTGCGGCGCAGAGCGCGGCCTTAACCAAACCGAAGCTTGAAGGTTCAAAAACCCGCGTTGATGTCGGGCACCGGACTTTTGAGCTCTCTTCATTGCACCCTGCACGCCGAACTTAATTTGATGTGGCGTAAAACGACAATTCCGAAGTTTGAGCGACCGCGCGTCGGGTTGGCGCTGTCGGGCGGCGCGGCCCGTGGCGTGGCGCACGTCGGCGTGCTGAAAGTGTTTGTGGAGCAGGGCGTGCCGATTGACTGTATCGCCGGAACCTCGGCGGGCGCGTTGGTCGGCGGGGCGTTCGCCGCCGGGATGTCGATTGCCGAACTCGAAGAACTCGGCCACCACCTGCGTTGGCGCGACATGGGAAAGATGACGCTGTCGCGCCTCGGCATTCAGTCGAACGCGAGGATGGAAGATTATGTCCGCGCGCATTTCCCGGTCTCGCGCTTTGAGCAGTTGTCGGTGCCGTTCGCCGCTGTCGCCACCGATCTGCAGTCCGGTAAGGCTGTGGTGATGAGCGGCGAAGGCGACCTCGCGTTCGCGATCCGCGCCAGTTGCGCGCTGCCCGGCTGGTACGTCCCGGTGGTCGACGCCGAGGGCCGTCAGTTGATCGACGGCGGATTGGTCGCCAACATTCCGTCGGCGGCGGCCCGCGCGCTCGGCGCGGAGATCGTCGTCGCCGTCGATGTTAACGCCGGTGGCGCGGCCTTCCTCGGCCCGCCGCAGTCGGTGATCGGCGTACTGTTACAGTCGATCATTCTTGTGCAGCGCACGGCGGCGACGCACCAGCGCCAAATCGCCGATGTCGTCATTAGCCCGAAGGTCGGGCACATCCGCTGGGACGAAATGGCGCGCGGCGCGGAACTGCTCGCCGCCGGTGAAGAGGCCGCCCGCGAAGTCATCGACCACATCAAACTGCTGCTTAACCCTCCGCCGGAACTCCCCGTTCCGCCACGTCGGTCTTTGCTCAGCCGACTGCGCCGCGACAAACAACCCGTGCACAGTTGAAGGGGCGACGCACATGTTACATTGAATCATTCTCAGGCGTTTCCGCCGATGAGATTCTGTGAAAAGCCGTACCAAAACGGAGCGAAGGTCAACAGCCCTTTCCTCATCCATGCTCCGTCGATATCTGCCCCGTCCTGCAGCTAAACTGCCGATTTATCCGTCAACTCTTCTTCCCAGCCACCTCACAGTCACGCCACATTGAATCATCCAAAGCTGTGGCACAACCATTGCTCAGATGCCGACAACGGCAGCCAGCCTTCAAGGAGTTTTCTAACCGATGAAAGAAATAGCTTTGAGCTTCGCCCATCTGATCGGGATCATTCTATTGATGATGATTGCTGTTTCAACCGCTGCCGTCGCGCAGTGGGCGAATCCTGAAACGGTCGACAATGGCCGTCAAACCGGGACGACGCAAACCCAAACTCTCCTAGTTAACGACGCCAGCCGATAGTTCACACGGTCGCAAGAAACCGGCGCTGATTCGGCGTTTACCTTACTCAACATAAAAAACGGGCGGACGAACTTCTGATGCTGAAGGCTTCCTTTCGCATTTGCGGTACGGGTGTGTCCGGCCAGTTGAAAGGTAAGCGGTCATCAAAAGTATGACAATCGAAATCAGATCAATTCATGAGTCACGCCGTCGCCTACCGCGCCCGAATCGCGCGTCGAGTACGGTGCGCGAAGGTGCCACACGTTCACGTGGACGCGTCTGGGTGCGACGCGGGCTGATACTTTTTTTCGCCCTGTCCTTGATTGCCGCCCTCGTCACGCTCGGCAACTTCTATCGCTCGGCATCGCGAATCGTCGATCAGCGTTTGGCCTCCGGTTACCTGACGAGCCGCGCGGGAATCTACGCCGCGCCGAGAGTGTTGCGCGCCGGACAGAGCCTGTCGCCGAATCGCCTGGTGGAGATTCTGCGGCGCGCCGGCTATGTCGAGGCGGATTCGGACAGCAATGTCTGGAGCGGTCGCTTCACCGTCGAACCGCAGTGTGTGGTGATTAAGCCGCGTCGACTGGCTGTGGTCGCTGCTCCGGCGTTCGCAACGGTGCGCGTCGACTTCGATGGTCGTGACCGCGTCGCGTCGATCACTGGCGACGAAGCGACGTTGGCCTCGTTCACGCTGGAGCCTGAAGCGCTAACGCACGATGCCGGGATGAAGACCGGGCGGCACGCCGCGCTCGCTTATACAGACATCCCGCCGGTGCTGGTGCGCGCGATTCTCGCGATTGAGGATCGACGGTTCTTTGAACATCACGGCCTCGACGTGATTGGCATCGCGCGCTCTCTGGTCGCTTGGAGCAACGGCGGCAACAGCGACACTGGCCGCGAAGGAAAGATGCAGGGCGCTTCGACCATCACCCAACAACTCGTCAAGAACACATACCTGACGCCGGAGCGGACGCTGCGTCGCAAATTCAACGAGGCGCTGTTAGCCGCCGCACTCGAACGCCGACTCTCGAAACAGGACATCTTTGCGCTCTACTGCAACGAGGTCTATCTCGGCCAACGGGGCAGCGTCGGCGTGCGCGGCGTCGAACACGCGGCGCGCATCTTCTTCGGTAAAGAGTTAAAGCATCTGTCACTCGTCGAAGCAGCGACCATCGCCGGGATGATTCAAAGTCCCGCGCGCTACGCGCCTGACCGTCATCCTGAACAAGCGAAGACGCGGCGCGACACGGTGCTCGAAGCGATGCAACGCGACGGCGCGCTGACCGGTGAAGAGACCGCCGCCGCCATCCGCGAACCCGTCAACACCGTGCCCGTCGATCACTCTACCGACGCGACCGCGCCCTACTTTATTGACTACGTTAATCGCGTTGTTGAAGCGGATGATTCACACACCAACGTCGGCGGCCCCAATCGCCCTGATGAAGATGTGCGGCGCAGTGTCTACACGACGCTCGACACCGAGTTGCAGCAGTTGGCCGAGGCAGCGGTCAGACGCCAGCTTGGGCAATTAGAGAAATCACACCGGGGGCGGCGACCACAGGCGGCGATGGTCGCGCTCGACCCACACACCGGGCATGTGTTGGCGATGGTCGGTGGGCGCAGTTACGCCGAGTCACAATTGAACCGCGCGACCGATGCGCGTCGTCAGCCCGGCTCGGTCTTTAAGCCTGTCGTCTACGCCGCGGCGCTCGAAAGCGGTATCTCGCCGCTCGCGCTCGTGGCCGACGCGCCGCGCGTCTTCCACTACGACCGCCGCGCGACGTACCGTCCGTCCAACTACGGCGGTGGCTACTCGATGCGCGACGTGACGCTGCGGACGGCGTTGATCCGCTCGCTGAATGTCGTGACGGTCGATATCGCGTTGCGCACCGGCCTCGCGCGCGTCGCCGCGCTCGCCGCAGACTTCGGCCTCCCGAAACCTGACGCTTACCCGTCGCTCGCGCTCGGCACCACCGAGGCCACGCCGCTCGAAATCGCGACCGCGTACACGGCCTTCGCCAACGGTGGACGGGTCATCAAGCCGGTCGTCATCACGCGCGCGTCTGATGAAGCCGTTCCGTCAGTTGATGAAGTGACGGGCGCGCGGCAGGTGATCCGTCCATCGACGGCGTACATGATTACCGATACGCTGATGGAAGTGATTGACCGTGGCACGGCGCGTGCGGCCCGGGGCGCGATTAAAAACACAGCGGTCGCGGGTAAAACCGGCACCTCGCGCGATGGATGGTTCGTCGGCTACACGCCGAACTTGGTGTGCGCCGTGTGGGTCGGCTTTGACGACAACCGGGAACTTAATCTGACCGGCGCGGAAAGCGCGTTGCCGGTGTGGGTCGAGTTCGTGAAGGGCGCAGTCGAGTTGCGGCCCGAACTCGGCGGCGAAAATTTCGCGCGACCCGCCGGCATCAATATCTTCGAGATCGACCGGGAGACCGGCGGCCTCGCGTCGTCGTCATGCCCGCACCGCGAGCGCGTCGCGCTGATCGGCACGATGGCTCCGGGCCACATCTGCCACACGCACGCGCCGCCGTCGATGATCGCCTCTTTTGCATATGAACAGTTCGACGGGCCGACAGGTGTTGCGCCGGTCGAGGTCAGGCATGGAAGCAAATCCTCAACGGGTGGTCAGGCCGCAACGGTCGTCGTCGTGCCACAGACGCTCGCGCGTGTCGGGGGGGCGCGTGTCACGGCGGGGCTTCCGTCTCCGCAGCCGGCAACGCAAATTGAAAATCAACCTAATGGTCGGACCCGACTGGCAAATGAAATGCGTGTCCGGGTTCCGGTCGCTGGGACGAATCGTTAAAGCAACGTCAGTTCGACCTAAGCAAAGCTTGAAACGGTGAGGCTGGGAGCGCAGGCATCTTGCCTGCCATGAGCGCGACAGCGCGAAAATGGAGCTATCGATTGAGGCGACGGGCGAGCTAACCACGACCATCAAGCGTGCCTTGGCACGCTTTGGCAGGCAAGATGCCTGCGCTCCCGGCTTGTAGCTGCCATTTTCGGCAAAACACAATCGCTATCGTTGTTCGAGAATGACCTGCGCGATGGCGTGCTCGGAAGTGTGCGAGAGTGAAATGTGGGAGTGGGTCGCGCCGCGTTCGTCGAAGATTTCGCGGGCGCGGTGGCGGAACACGAGCACGGGCGCGCCCGATTCGTGCGAGATAATCTCAACGTGATGCCATGCGATGCCGCCGCGCCAGCCGGTGCCGAGCGCCTTCAGCGCGGCCTCTTTGGCGGCGAAGCGGGCAGCGTAGTGTTGCGCCGCCGCCGCGCCGCGGGCATCGCAGTAGAGACGCTCATCTTCGGTGAAGACGCGCTCGCGGAAGCGTGGTGTGCGCTGCAGGACTTCACTGACGCGCGCAACTTCGATAATGTCGATGCCGATGGAAACAATCACAAGTGATGAAACGGAACTGACGCGCGCCGGCTTCGTCTGGCGCGAGAAGGACGGCGTGCGCGTCGCCGTGTGCGCGCCGCTCGAACATGAAGGATTCGCGAACGCATTTTCAACCCGGCTCGGCGGCGTCAGTCCGATGCCGCACGCGGCGCTTAACCTCGCCGGCTTTGACGAGGACGCGGCGGAGAATATCCACGAGAACCGCCGTCGCTTTCTCCGACTTGTTGACGGCGAATGGACGCTCGCCGTCTGTTGGCAAGTGCATAGCGCGGACGTGCGCGTGGTGCGCGATGCGGAAGACGCGCGTTCTGACGAAGATCGTTGCGACGGCCTCATCACACGCACGCCGCGCGTGCTGCTCGGCGTTAAATCCGCCGATTGCGTGCCGGTCATTCTGGGTGACGTGCGTACCGGCGCGTGCGCGAGCGTTCACGCCGGCTGGCGCGGCACCGTCGCGGGCATCGTGCCGCGCGCGCTCGAACGAATGCGCGTTGAGTTCGGCACTGACCAGACCGACGTGCGCGTCGCCATCGGCCCGGCGGCGCTCGCGTGCTGTTACGAAGTCGGCCACGAAGTCATCGACGCCTTCCGCGAACGTTTCGCTGATGCCGACCAACTTCTCACGCCGACGCGCGAAGGGCATGCGCGCATTGACCTGCATCTGGCTAACCGCCGGCAATTGATCGAAACGGGCGTCAGCGCCGAACGCATCCATGCTGCGCCGCTCTGTACGATGTGCCGCTCCGATCTGTTTTTCTCTTACCGTCGTGAAAAGAACATATACGGACGAACCGGACGTTTGTTGTCAGTCATCGGAAGAGCAGGGAAGGCAAAAGTAAAAAGGTAAAAGGCAAAAGTGAAAACAATTCGTTTCGCTTAACTTTTGCCTTTTTACTTTCCTCTCCGCCTCCCGCCGAAATACTGATTGTTGATGCGCCGCACGGATTCGTTGGCGCCGACGACATAGAGCGGGATGGTCACGTCGCGCGTGACGGGCTGGAAGCAGGCTTCGTCGTTGCAACTCTGATAGCGGACGCGGACGCGCAACTGAGCTTCGCCCGATTGAAAGTTGGCCGGGACAGTGACGTTGAAGCGCATCACGGAATTGCCTTCATAGACCGCCAGGCGCTCTTCGGAGAACTGAAACTTCCGCACGACGGCGCGCGGGTAGGTGACGGGGCCGACACGGACGCCGCCGGGCGCTTCGACTTTCACCGTCGTCGGGATCGCGAACTTGCCAAGCGGCCTGCTTGAGTTGACGTGGTAGCCATCGGGAATCTCCATCACCACGGCGGCTTGCACGGTGGCCCCGCGTTGCGCTTTGTCGGTTGACAGAAAACCGTTCACGCTGATGTCCGGCTGCAGTGCTAAGGAAGCAGACGGCGCCCGGTGCGGTGTCGACGTGAAGGCAAGCGGAACATGCACTATCAGTGCAATGTCGGCGAGCAAAAAGATTGCGCGTCTGATCGAGGTCGTTAGTTTCATCATCACTTCGGTTTGATTCCTTGCGTTTTCTAAAGTGGTCACTTCACATGGTGAGAGTAAACTTGTCCATCATGCGAGTTGATAGAGCACTGGCCGCGCCGCGGTGTCCGTCGCCGTGTTTGGGGTGCGGCGCGCGGCGAGTTGGCCGCACGCGGCGAAGATGTCGCGACCGCGCGGGCGACGCACAAAGACGTGGATGCCCTTTGATTCGAGAATCGCTTTGAACTGCTGCACACGCTCTTCCGGCGACGGACGGTAGGGTAGCGGGTCAGCCGCGTTGTGCGGAATCAGATTCACCTTGGCGCGCAGTTGATGACGGTTCAGCATGTTCGCCAGTTGCCGCGCGTGGCCGTCGGAGTCATTTACGCCGTCGAGCATCACGTATTCAAACGTGAAGCGCTCGCCCGGCTTCAGCGACGACTCAAACACCTGGCACGCCGCGAGCAATTCCTGAAGCGGCCACTTTTTGTTGATCGGCATCAACATATCGCGCAACTCGTCGGTCGGTGCGGCGAGCGAGACAGCCAGGTGCGGACGGTCAGAGATCGTCGCCAACTCCCGGATGCGCGGCACGACGCCGGCGGTCGAAACCGTGACGCGGTTCGGCACGATGTGAAGACCATCGGGTTCGGCCATCACGCGCAGTGCCGTCATCAGCGACTCGAACGCGAGGAACGGTTCGCCGGCGCCCATCGCGACCAGATTCGTCCCGCGCGGAGTCTTCGTGCCGACGCCGTAAGCATCATTCAAAGCGATGATGATCTGCTCAACAATCTCACCCGCCGTTAGCGAGCGCAGCAGACCGAGTTTCGCCGTCAAACAGAAATCGCATTTCAGCGGGCAACCCGACTGCGACGAAAAGCAGATCGTGTCGCGCCGCTCTTCGGGAATGAACACGGTCTCAACCGGAAGGTTGTCGTGCGTCTTCAACAAATAGCGGCGCGTGCCGTCCTCCGCGACGTAGCGCGATTCGACCGTCAGCGTCGAAGCGGTCACCTGCTCGGCGAGCGTTGCGCGCAGATCTTTCGGCAAGTCCGTCATCTCGTCAAACGAACGCTGTCGCCGCCGATGAAGCGCCGCAAAGAGTTGCCGCCCGCGATACGCCGGCTGGCCCAACTCCCCAACGAAGCCTGTCAACTCCGCCGGGGATAAGCCTGTCAGATGTGTTGGTTGATTCATTGCCGGATTATTTTAGCACCGCGCCGCGTTTATCTTATAGGCGGGGTAAAAAATGCGCCGCGCCTGGTAAGCGTTGACTCGACTCGCGAATTAGCATAAATGTAGTGCGGATTTACATTCCGAAAGGAGTCCGATTATGAAGCGTATCCTGATCGCCACGTTCGCTGTGCTGTGTGCCGTGTCATCCGCCTGGGGACAGACATCACAGGAAGCAAATAAAGAAATCAACGACGGTGCCGCCCAGTACCGGGCCGGGAATTTTGCCGAGGCGCAACGCCACTTCGAGCGAGCGTTGGAACTCGACCCGTCGCAGAAGAACGCGCCGCTCTTCATCGCGCGCGCACTCCACGCGCAGTATCGTCCGGGCGTCGATACGCCGGAGAACATCGCCAAAGCGCAGGAAGCCATCGAAGCCTACAAAAAGGTGCTGGTGCAAAACCCGGATGACGATAACTCCTTCACTGCGGTGGCAGTTCTTTATCGTCAGTCGAAGGATGTGCAGAACGAAACCGACTGGCTGATGATGCGCGCCAATCTCGAAACGGCGCCGAAGGAGAAGCGCTCTGACGCTTATGCTCTGTTGGCGAGCAACCAATGGAGTTGCTCTTTCGACATCACCGAGCAGAGCGAAAATAAAAAGACCGTCCAGAAGCCGGACGCGGTGGTGATTCGATATACAAAGCCAAAGGACGAGAGCGACTTTTTCAAAGCACAGCAGTGCGCGACACGCGGGATGGAACTGATTGAACAGGCACTCAGTTTGAATCCTGAGAATGCGAAGGCGTGGTCGTACAAAACAAATCTTTTTCGCGAGATGGCAAAGCTGATGCAGATGGAAGGCAATCAGGAGCAACAAGCTTTTTACAACAATCAGGCGGAGGAATCGCTCGCCACCCACACGAAACTGAAAGAACAAAATACGCTACGGGCGACCGGCCCCGCCGGCCCGGTGGTTCAGGGCAGTTCGGCTGGTCAAGCCTCGAATGCGGTAAGTGTGGACGATACTTCGTCTCTGGAAGCGAATCACGGAAAAGCGATTGTCCGGGGTGGCGTGCTTAACGGCAAAGCCGTCAGCAAGCCCGCACCGCCTTACCCGGAGACAGCTAAAGCCGCGCGCGCGTCCGGCACAGTGACAGTGCAGGTGGTAGTGGATGAATCCGGCATGGTGATCTCGGCGAGCGCGGTCGGTGGTCATCCGTTGTTGCAGCAGGCAGCGGTTGACGCCGCGCGACAAGCGACGTTCGCGCCGACTTTGCTGTCCGGCAAGCCAGTCAAAGTGTCGGGCGTGATTACTTACAACTTCGTGCTTCAATGAAGCATCAACTGATTTACCGCTGGTTCCTCGCGTTAGCACCGTTGCTTTTCATTAACGGCTGCGGAGCATCGCAGAGCGCCGTTAACCCCGTCCGACAGTCAGCCGCACCCATCCCCGCCGGGCGCGGTTCTCCACAGCAACTGCTGCCCGCGCCGCGCGCTTCGACCGGCTCGTTGTTTCTCGATGCCTTTGTGGCGGCGGCGGTTGACCGCATCAACCATCAAGTTCGTTATGACGCGACTTACTTCAAACTGTCGTATCCCGGCGGCGACGTGCCGGCGGAGGTCGGTGTCTGTACCGATGAAGTGATTCGCTCTTACAGAAAGGTCGCCGTTGATTTGCAGCGGGACGTGCACGAAGACATGAAGAGTAACTTCGGCCTCTATCCGCGACAGTGGGGATTGACGAAGCCCGACACGAACATCGACCACCGCCGCGTGCCGAATCTGATGGTCTTCTTCGGACGCCAAGGCGAGGAATTGCCGATCACAGATAGCGCAAAAGATTACGCGCCGGGCGACATCGTCACATGGGATTTAAGCGGCGGACAGACGCACATCGGCATCGTCGTCAACGTGCCTTCGACCGCCGACAGTAGTCGCTACTTAATCATGCATAACATCGGCGCCGGGCCGCAGCTCGAGGACGTGCTGTTCGGTTGGAAAATCACGGGGCACTACCGCTATTTGGGAAGGCAAAAGTAAAAAGGCGAAGGGTAAAAAGGATGGAATCTTTATGAACGTTGAGTTGCGGGCGATCACGAAAGACAATTGGCGGCAGTGCATCAAGCTGAAGCCGGCGGAGGCGCAGGCGGAATTTGTGGCTCCGAATGTATTTTCCATCGCGCAGTCGAAGGTCGAATCGTACCTGCTGCCGCTGGCGATCTATCACGACGCGGAGATGGTCGGCTTCATTATGTACGGGCGCGACCCCGACGATGATTGTTACTGTGTGGCGCGCCTGATGATTGACGAGCAACAGCAAGCCAGAGGCTATGGCCGGGCCGCGATGATCGAAGCGATCAAGCGGATGAAGGCCGAACCGGACTGCGAAGAGATTGCCCTCAGCATCGAGACGCAGAATACGGCGGCGAAAAAACTTTACGAAAGTCTCGGCTTCAGGAAAACGGGCGAGGTCGTCGAGGGCGAGGCCGTGATGCGGCTCCGTTGGTGAGGCGGGAAGGATTCCAAGTTTGTCGTTAGTTGAATTAGGTTGGAACGATTTCTTCGCGGAGGTTTTCGCGCCTTACGCCCGCGAGGGCTACGGTGTCGGTCGGGTCTTTCTTCAGCACAATAAAATCTATCTACTCCGTACCGCCGACGGTGAAGTGTGGGGCGAGATTTCGGGGCGGCTGCGTCACGAGGCGCGGGGCAGTGCGGACTTGCCGGCGGTCGGCGATTGGGTCGCGATCCGCGAACGTAAAGAAGAAGGGAAGGCGACGATTCACTATGTCCTGCCGCGCAAAAGTAAGTTTTCTCGCAAGGCGGCGGGCCGCGAAACCGATGAGCAGGTGGTCGCCGCCAACGTCGACACGGTGCTGCTCGTAGTCGGACTCGACAATGACTTCAACCTGCGGCGTCTCGAACGCTATCTGATTACAGCATGGGAGAGCGGCGCGCAGCCCGTCGTTATCCTGAACAAAGCCGATCTGTGCCCTGAAGTCGAAGCGCGCCAAAGCGAAGTCACAGCGATTGCCCCGGACGTACCTGTGGTGTTGATGAGCGCCAAGCGTAACGAAGGGTGGCAGGCGCTGTCGCAGTACACGGTCGCGGGGCGGACGGTCGCGTTGCTCGGTTCGTCGGGCGTCGGCAAATCGACCATCGTTAACCGCTTGCTCGGTACGGAGGCACAACGGACGCAGCAAGTGCGCGAGCACGACGAGCGCGGCAAACACACCACCACGCACCGCGAACTGTTTATCCTACCGGACGGCGGTTTGGTAATCGACACGCCGGGTATGCGCGAACTCCAACTGCTGGTCAGCGACCGCGGCCTGCGCGACGCCTTCGAGGATATCGAAGCTTTCGCCGCGCAGTGTCGTTTCAGCGATTGCCATCACCAGGGGGAACCCGGCTGCGCGATCAAGCGCGCGCTGGAGAGTGGCGCGCTCGACCCGGAGCGCTACGCCAATCACGAAAAAATGCAGCAGGAGATGACGGAGTTGGCGGCCAAGCAGCAACTCAGAACCTCGCCGCTTGAGAAAGAGAAGCGCCGCCGTTCACCGTACCCACCGAAGCATCCGCGCAAGAGTCGTTGAGGATTGAAAATAAAATGTAAGCGATCAGCAGTCAGCCATCAGCGGTCAGCGAGCCCTGTCCGAGCACTGCTCTGTCATCCTGGTGCCGTGTCAACTGAGGTGCGCCTCGACGAGCGTTGACTCTGGTTTTGGCTGATCGCTGGTGGCTGACTGTTGATCGCTTACGGTATTTAATTCAATTCTCAACCGAATCATGGACATCAGGAGAAAGCTTTCGATGATATTTACCGACAAGTGTCTGGCGCGTCGCCTGGAAGCGGCGGGCGCGGCGACTAACGTTGACGAAGCGGTGACGCACGCGCAACTCCGCCCGGAAGACGGCGCGACCGTGATGCCGGTGGCGGGTGGCTTCGCTGTCTTTTCGGGTGTCGATTCGCCGCTGACGCAAGCCGTCGGCCTGGGGATGGATGCGCCGGTGAGCGAGGCCGACGTTGATGCAATGGAAAAGTTTTACCGCGCGCGCGGCGCGGCAGTAAACGTCGAGGTCTGCCCGTTGGCCGACGCAACGCTTCCCGCGCAACTGATGAAGCGCGGTTATCGTTTCGACGATTTCACCAACACGTTGTTTCAGTCTCTGCCCGCGAGTGACGATCCGATACCAAACAATTCTGAAGTCATCGTGCGTCGAGTGACGGGCGAAGATGCGGAAGCGTGGTCACGCGCGGTCGCAGTGGGTTTCGTCGGAGAGTCTTCCCCGACGCTTGAGGGGCTGGCCGAATTGGGGCGCACCACTTGGCGGATGAAGACCGCCGTGTGCTGGATGGCAGAGGTCAGTGGACGGGTGGCGGGTGGCGGCTGCGTGCTCATCAGCGAAGGCGTCGCGCTACTGTCCGGCACCAGCGTGCTGCCTGAGTTCAGGAGTCGCGGCATTCAGTCGGCGCTGATTCGCGCGCGGCTCGTCTACAGCGCGGCGCACGGTTGCGACATTGCCACCGTCGGAACCACCCCCGGCTCTTCCTCCGAACGCAACGTCCAGCGCCACGGCTTCCGCGTCGCCTACACCAGAGTGAAGCTGTCCAAAGCATGGTAAGTAGCAGGACAACAGTTTTGAGTTTAGAGTTTTCAGATCAAGACAAGGCTAGCAAATCCATTGACAGCGGTGTTGACGTGGTTTTCGGTTTTCAGCTCAAAACTCAAAACTGTTCAGAGGAATTAAATGGACCAGAAAGAATTCAAGCGCAATCTGGCGCGCGCCGTGGTGCTGCCGCTGTTGTTGATGGCGGTCGTCGCAGCTGTGCTGCTGTGGCAGATCAGCGGGTTGCTCACGTCCACGCGCTGGGTCGAGCACACCGACCGAGTGATTGCCGAAGCGCACGAAACGCAAAAGCTCGTGATCGACATGGAGACGAGTATGCGCGGCTATCTCATCACCGGGAATCCGATTTTCTTGGAGCGGTACGAACGCACTCTCCCATCTTTCGAACCGTCGTTCGATCATCTGAGTAACTTGCTCTCGGACAATCCGGGGCAGCGACAGCGCCTCGCCGAGATTCGCCCGATCCAGGCCGAATGGGAGCGTTACGCTCGCGGGGTGATGGCGATGCGTGAGCGCGGCGAAGACTATCAGTCGTACGTCAACCGGGCGATAGGCAAGAACATGATGGACGACATGCGCGACCGGTTCGCGTCGTTCATCGCCACCGAAGAGATGCTGCGTGACACCCGCGCGCGCGACGCAACGGGCGGTCTGGACGGCGATCATTGCGGTCGTTGTCTTGACGCTGCTGCTCGGCGGCCTGCTCGCCTTCTTCATCCGTCGCCAGCTCGTCGCCCTGTCGCGCGCCTTCGGGCAGACGCTCGCGACGACCGAAGAGCAGGCTGCGGCGTTGCGCGAGTCGAACAAGCGCACCACCAACATTCTCGAAAGCATCGGCGATGCGTTCGTCGCGCTCGACACGAACTGGCGATTCACCTACGCCAATCCGCGGGCCGAGCAGATTCTCCAGCGACCGCGCGGAGAGTTGATTAATCAGAACATCTGGGAAGTGTTCCCCGAAATGTCCGGCACGGTCTTCTCTGAAAAGTTCAGGCGGGCGTCGACGGACAAAGCAGCCATCAAGTTCGAAGGGACGCACCCGACGCTCAATCGGACGTTCGCAACCAGCGCCTACCCGTCGCCGGAAGGTCTCTCGGTTTATCTGGACGACATCACCGACCGCCATGCGGCGGAACAGGAGCAGGCGCGGCTCCGCGAAGAGCAAGCGCGTCTGCGCGACGAGATTATCCGAATGCAGGCGGCGCGGCTCGAAGAGTTGTCGACGCCGCTGATCCCGCTCAGCCGCGAGGTCGTGCTGATGCCGCTCATTGGGACGCTCGACCGAGACCGCGCCGCGCAGGTGCTGGAAGTTTTGTCGCACGGCGTCGCCGCGCGCGGCGCGCTGGTCGCCGTGCTCGACATCACCGGCGTCTCGCACGTCGATACGCATGTCGCCGCCGCGCTGGTGCAGGCCGCGCAGGTTGTGCGTCTGCTCGGTGCCGAGGTGGTGCTGACCGGCATCCGCGCCGGCGTCTCGCAGTCACTGGTCGGACTCGGCGTTGACCTCGGCGGAATCGCGACGCGCCGCACCCTGCAAAGCGGCATCGACCACGCGCGCGAACTCCTGCTGCGACAATCGCCAGCGTTCACATCCGTACATCACGTCAATGAACGCCGACAGTCTTAAGCTCTTTGTATTTTGATTTGAGAACAATCGCCATTCATAGGAGCGCTTGAGATGAACTCTGTTCTGCTGGAATTCGATGCTGCGCTGCACACTAACGCAGACGGCAATCAATTGCGTGACGGATTGTCGGTGGTCGCGCAGGTCGGCAATCAACTGTGGGTCGCATCGGATGAATCGGCGAGCCTTGAATCTCTTTCGACAACGGACGGGCGCGTCTTCAAAAATCACCGGACGTACCCGCTCGCCAACTTCCTCGATTTGCCATCGGGTGACGCGCAGCAGGAAGTGGACATCG
>JALZJL010000034.1 GCA_030859785.1 Acidobacteriota bacterium | reverse complement strand
TGTGGCCGTTCGTCCTTTTGACACCGCACCTGCCCGGCTTACCACGGCCTTCGATTAACGGTCTGCCGTGGCGTCAGGAGTTGGTCGTGTCCGTCTTGTTGAGCCTGACTCTCGGCATACTCACTTGGCGGGCGTGGATGAAAAGGCAGGCCGGTCGCAGGACTGAGCACCTCAAGTTCTTACCGCTCTACACTGCGGCCCTGTTTGTGCTTTGGGTCTGGCTTTCGGCTTTGTGGGCGACACACCCACACGCGGCGGTGCAAATGGCCTTTCAGTGGAGCGCATATCTCGTTTTCTTCGTGCTCACGAGTCAGGCCGTAGCGCGACCGAAGGTATTCCGCTCCTCACTCATTTCACTGGGCACGGTAATTTGTGTTCTGTGCATCGCCTGCGCCATAGAATCCTGGGTGGGCGCGCCGCTGACGGACGGGAATAGTCGCAGCGACCTTAAACCACTATTCCGCGGCTCCGGCGGTTTCGGCGAGATCATGAGCGTGGCGGCCTGTGTCTTCGCAGCGCTGGCACTGTACTCAAGGCGCCCCCGATACGCTTTAATGTGCGGCGCGACGGCGACGCTCGCATGGCTGGCAGTTCTTCAGTCGCTCGAACGCGCTCCGTTCATCGGCGCGTGTGCCGGAATGCTGCTGCTGTTAACAGGCGCGCTGATCGTCCCGGTTTGTCGTCCCTGCCGATGGGTGCGTTTGATCTTGATAGTCGGCGCACTCGCTTCCGTGACGATCCTGCAAACGGTGCCACTGTCGTTCCTGCACACGACGCCTCTGTCACCGACAAACAATGACACTTCCACAGTCGCTCGCCTTCGAGAGGGTTTTAGCTCAGACGCTAATTCGCACGTCCGTCTTCTGTTCTGGGGCGTCGGTCTGGAGATGCTGCGGAACAACCCGCTACTCGGCGTTGGAGCAAACAACTACGATGTCGCCTACGCGGAGGCGCGGGCGCAATTCTCCGACAGACATCCGGACAGTCCGATGGTCGGCCTCTACGACCACTTGCTGGCGGTGTACGCGCACAATGAGTATATTCAAATGCTGGCTGAGTTAGGATTGATCGGCTTTCTATTCTTTGTCCTGTTCAGCCTTTCATTAGTGATGATCTTTTGGCGCGCATTGCGACACCCGCGAAAGGCGGTTCTCGCGCTCGGTGCCGGCGGCGGCATGCTGGCCTTTGCGATTAGTTCCGGTGCCAGCGCATCCTCATTCAGATACTTTGGCGGAGGCTTAATCTTCTTCTTCGCCGCGGCAATCATTACGCACGTCGCAACCTCGAGATCCCGCTCCGATGTGCAAAAGCCGCACCGGGTATTCAGTGAGAATCGTCATTTCCGTCCGGCAGCGGCGGGATGCGCGTTGGCTCTGATGCTTCTCATGGTCTACAGCACTAGCGCACAGGCAGCCGGGGCAATCCTGCACGGTCTGGCCCGGACGAGCACCACATCGGCGCGGGCAGAGCAGCTTTATCTAACCTCACTCCGCTGGGATCAACAGACACCTTCCACGCATTACAGCTATGGGCTATGGCTCTACTTCAACAATCGCGCAGATGAAGCCGTGCCGCACCTGCGTTTTGCCACAACTCGCGGGTACAACAGTTCGACTTGCTACGCTTACCTTGCGGCGTCCGAGGTCGACACGAGAGATTTGGACGCCGCGGAGCGGACGTACGCGTACGCCGTCGAAGTTTACCCGCGCTCAGTCTTTCTGCGCGCCCGTCACGCTGCGGCACTGGCAGAAGTCGGCAAGGCTCAGGAAGCGGAGGCGGAGTTAACGGCAGCTCTTGCGATAAACGAGCGCGCGGCGCGCGGGTGGCAGCAACTGATAAACTTCGGGGCGGATGCCGCCACACACACCGCACGCACTGACAGGAGTATCGCGTTTCCGGGCGAGTTGCACCCCGAAGAATGTGTTCAACTCACAATCTCAGAAATCGAAAGACGGTCGGGCATCTTTCCCGCCGCCAACACTTTTCAGGGTTCCCGCGCAGTCGTTAAGTGATGAGAAGGATTTGTCACTCAACATCGGAGCACTAAAATCGTGAGCCAAAATATTTCCATCACCGAAGAGGTGCGCTCTTCTGAAGAGCGTGCAGCGGTGGTCGCGAGCGGGCATGGAAGAGTATTCGGGTGCCGGAAGCGCATCGTCGCTATCGCGCTCAACGCATTCCGCGAGGCGGTGCGGGATCGGGTTCTTTATAACCTGGTGCTGTTCGTGCTGGTGCTGACGGCGGGCGCGATTTTTATCGGCGATCTGTCGGCGGCGCAGGAAGCAAAGATTATCGTCGACATGGGACTAAGCGCGATGCTGATCTTCGGCGTCTTCATCGCGATCTTCGTCGGCGTCGGCCTCGTCTACAAAGAGATTGAACGACGAACGGTCTATGCGATGTTCGCGAAGCCGGTCGGGCGCGGCGAGTTCCTCGTCGGCAAGTACCTCGGCTTATGTCTGACACTGGCCGTTAACGTCCTGGTAATGGGCGTCGGCGTGTCGCTGGCGCTGCTGTATGTCGGTGGCTTCGGCACTCCGCTCGCGTGGAGCATCTGGCCGGCCATCGGCCTCATCTACGTGGAACTGATGATCGTCGTGGCGGTCGCGCTACTCTTTTCGTCGTTCTCTTCCCCAGCGCTCTCCGCCCTCTGTACGTTCTTCGTGTTCATCATCGGCCACTTCAGCGCCGATCTGAAGACGTTCGCCGCCTCACTCGGCTCACACAGTACGCGCATCTTCTTCGGCGGGCTGTATTACCTGCTGCCGAATCTCTCGAACTACGGTTATATCACTGCCGCCGGTCACGGCGAGACACCGACCGTCGCAGCTTTCTTCTTCGCGTCGCTCTACGGTGTGGTGTACATCTGTGTGCTGCTCGCCTCCGCGACACTGATCTTCAGCCGACGCAATTTCAAATGATGAACGAAGTCGGCAACACTGAGCCGGTTAAAGTAGGACCGGTGAAAGCAGCGCGCGTGACTTGGGGGAGGCGCGAGGCGGCGCTCGTCGCGGTCGTGGTATTCGGGCTGACGTTGGTCGTGGTGCTCGCGCGCTACGGCGAAGCGCACCCCACGCCGGACCCGACAGCGCACCTTGAGACGGAAGAGCTTTACGTCACACCACAGGCGGCGCGGCGAATGAGTCTCGGTTTCAACGCCGTCGTCGCCGATTGGTACTGGCTGCGCACACTGCAATACGTCGGGCGCAAAATGAACAACTATCAGGGTGCGATTCGTCTCGATGATCTCAGCCCGCTACGCATCCGGCAACTCGCGCCGTTGCTTGACCACGCCGCGACGCTCGACCCGCAGTTCACCGCGGTCTACGAGTATGGCGCGATGGTTCTCCCAGCGGTGGACGCGGACGCCGCGGTTCGACTTCTCCGCAAAGGCATCGAGGCGAACCCGCTGGCGTGGCGGCTCTATCATCACCTCGGATACATCCACTGGCAGCGCGGGCAGTTTCGCGAAGCCAGCGAGACGTATGCGGCGGGGGCGCGCGTGCCGGGGGCGCTCGCGTGGATGCAGGTGATGGCGGCGCAGATGCAGGTCAGAGGCGGTAGCCGTGAGGTGGCGCGCGAAATCTATCGGCGGATGTACACAGAGGCCGGAGACGAACAGGTTAAGACGATGGCCTTCGAACGTCTGCTGCAAATGGATTCGCTCGACGAGCGCGATGTGATCCGCCGCGTGCTCGCCGACCACCGCGCGGCGACGGGCAACTGCGCGCGGGCGTGGCGTCAAGTCACGGAGGCTCTGCGCGCGGCGCGACTCAGAACTGATGCTACCGGCGCGCCGCTCGACCCGTCTGAAGTACCTTACCTGCTCGATTCCGACGCTTGCGATGTCGGCCTCGACAGCCGCTCAAAGATTCCGCGCAAGTGAATTTATCCGAGGAGAAAATAAAGTGTCTCACGTGATTGAGATTGACGGGCTGACGAAGGATTACCAGGTTGGGTTTTGGCGCAAGCGTCAGGTGCGCGCGCTCGACGGCCTCTCGCTGTTCGTCGAGCGGGGCGAGATTTTCGGATTCCTCGGCGCGAACGGCGCGGGCAAAACGACGGCCATCAAACTGCTGATGCGCCTGATTTATCCGAGCGAGGGGCGCGCCTCGATCCTCGGCCACGACATCAACGATGTGTCGATGCATACCCGAATCGGTTATCTGCCGGAGCACCCATACTTCTACGACTATCTGACGGCGCGCGAACTATTGGAATTCTGCGGCGAGCTTTTCGGCTACCGTCGGCGCGAACGGCGCGAGCGTGCAGCGGCGATGTTGACGCGCGTCCGGCTCGACGAAAAGAGTTGGGACAAGCAGTTGCGGAAATTCTCAAAAGGGATGTTGCAGCGCGTCGGGCTGGCGCAGGCGCTCGTCAACGACCCCGAAGTGGTCTTCCTCGACGAGCCGATGAGCGGCCTCGACCCCATCGGTCGCCGCGAGGTGCGCGATCTGATTGCCAGTTTGCGCGCCGTCGGCACCACCGTCTTTCTGTGCTCGCACATCCTCGCCGACATCGAAGTCCTCTGCGACCGCGCCGCTATTCTCCAACGCGGACGACTCGCACACATTGGGCGGATTGAAGATTTGCGGCAACTCGGCGGCGGCGATCACCACTCGATGGAAATTGTCGTCGCCGATGCGGACACGCACCGGATGGAAAGTGCACTCGCGACGATTGAGCGTGTCCACATCACGGCGACGCCCGGTGGGGCGCGCATCGAAGTTTCGTCGGAAGGCGACGTGGACGCGGCCCTCCGCGCGGCGCGCTCGTGCGGCGCACGGCTCGTCTCCGTCAACAGAACCGGCAGCGTACTCGAAGAGTTGTTCGTCAATGACAGTGGCGTGGCTCAATACTCAGGTGACAGATAACCAGATGATTGCGGATCGCGGATTAAAAAGCCAAATCGCGATGCTTGTGTGTGCTGCTTCCATTCCGCAATCCGCAATTGCCTGGTGCTGTCCTGTCACCTGTCACTTCTATTTGAATTTGACGCCGGTCAATTCTATTTTAATGTTGGCGGGAAGGAGGTCTTTGCTGAGGCCTTCGAGCATGATCGGCACGGCGATGATTTTGTTGGGTTCGAGTTCGGGCTGGCGGGCCGGGATCGGGATGACGATGCGCTCGCGCAGGATGTTGTTGTCGAGATCGACGGCCATCACGCGCAGTTCGAGGCCGTTGATTGTGCGCCCCGAGAAATTGCGGATGACCGGCTTCATCTGAAGCACACGGTCACCGACCGGGCGGACGGCGGTCGTCGCGTCCGAGTCCGGGTCGAAGTCGATGATGATGCGCTCGCGATGCTGCTCAAACTCCGGGCTGCCGGGACGGAGTGCGCCTTCCAGACGCGGCTCAATGCCCTGCGTCGAAGGGCGTGTCAAGAGATATACCAACCCCGCCCCCAACAACACCGAGACGAGCGCCACGCCGATGAAGACGTTGCGCCGTGTGCTGTCGATCTCCGCCGTGTTCTTTTCCACTTGAGCCATAATCATTCGTCAACTCTGGATGGCGCACATATACAGCTATCCGGTGCGAGCGCGCAAGTCCGGTGTGTGCGTCACCGCGGGTGCGTCGCGGTCGGCAATCAACGAGCCAGTGCCGGTGCGCGGCAGCGCCATCTTTGACCACGTGATGCGGAAGCAGCTTCCTTCGCCCTGTTGACTCTTGACGGTGATCTCGCCGCCGAGGAGTTCGACGATCCGACGTGTAATCGCGAGGCCGAGGCCGACGCCGCCGTGGGTGCGTGTCAGGTGGTCATCGATTTGCCGGAAGCGGTCGAAGATGTAAGCCTCCGCGTCACTCGGCATCCCAATCCCGGTATCTCGGACTTCGACGAACCACTGATCTCGGTCGATTGGCGCGGCAGCAATGACCACCGTCCCCGCCGGCGTAAATTTGATGGCGTTGCTTAGTAAGTTTGAGAGCACCTGCGACAACTTGTGCCGGTCGGTGCGCACGTTCGTTAGTCCGGCCAACACCTCGGCGCGCAGTTCGAGACCTTTGTCGAGCGCCTCGCCGGCATACTCGCGCACAATCTCGTCGGCCACCTCTGCCACGTTGACACTCTCCAAATGCAGCGCCGCCCGCCCCGCTTCAAGCCGCGAATATTCGAGCAGATCGTTGACCATATCGAGCAACGAACGGGCATTGCGTTCCATCCGCGTGACTGCTTCGTCTTGTAATGGCGCGAGCGGCAGTCGGCGGTCACGTGCGAGCAACTGGCAGAGGCCGATGATGACATTGAGCGGAGTGCGCAACTCGTGACTGACGGTCGCGACGAACGCGGATTTGAGGCGGTCGTGCTCGCGCAGACGGTCATAGGCAGCGACGATCTCGGCGTGTTGCCGAACCTCTTCGGTGATGTCGCGAAAGACCGCGACCAGCCCTTCGCCATGCTTGCCCGGCTCGCCGACAAGCGGCGTGGCGCTGACCTCAAGCACGCGCTCGTCGCGTTTGTCTGATTGACCGCCCACTGCTTGCCCGCCCGTTAGTTGCCCTTCCGTCGGCTCTTCGGTTTGGTTCCCTCTGTGCCTCGCGCCGCGCACAATCAGCACATGCTCGCCGGAAATACTCTCGCCGCGTTCGAGTGTGCGACCGATGGGCGTATCGCCCGACGGCAGCGTCTTCCCTTTCAGGTCACGCAATTCCAGGTCGGTGATTAAAGCCTGCACCCCATCGCGAAACTCGCCCGGCTTGCGGTCAAAGATTCTCGCCGCCGCGGGATTGACGCGGTAGCGTCCCCGCGCGTCGACGATCACCACGCCCTCGTTCATCTGATTGATGACACTCTCCAGTTCGGCAGCGCGGGATTTTTCAGCGGCGAAGGCAGCGGTGGCTAATTTCTCGGCGCGCACGCGGTTTGTCACTTCCGAAACCAGCAGGATCAAGTCACCACCCGCTCCGCCACGCTCCGTCGTCGGCCACAGAATTACGTCCCAGAACTTCGCCCCCTCTCCGCTCTCCTTCTCGTGCACGCCGAGTTCAAGCGGCAGGCCATAATTGACAAACGCCCGCCGCGTCCGGCGCACATCTTCAATGACATTGCTCAACCCGCCCAGACCCGTGGCTGCTTCATACAACCCCCTCCCGGCAAGCGACTCCGCGTTGCGCCCGACGATTGCCGCAAATGTCGAATTGGCTTTACGCACCGTCAGGTTAGCGTCGAGCACCGCGACACCGAGCGGTAGCGTGTCGAGCACCTCTTCGGTAAACGCACGTTGGGCGCGCAGTTCATTGAATCTCGCCTGCAAGCTCGACGCCATCACATTAAAACTTCCCGCCAACATGCCGACTTCATCAGCCGTCTGAACCGCGACGCGCTCCTGCAACTCCCCCTCGCCAAACGTCGAGGCCGAGGCGGCGAGTTGGCGCAGCGGGTTGGTGAACCGCCCGACTGCCCACACCGCGAGCAGGCTCGACGCCAGCAACGCGAGCGCCCATGTCGTTGTGAGTAGCAGGATCGATCTGCCGGCTGGTGTATCCTGCGACAACGGCACGCCGACCACGACATTCCATTCGAAAGGCACCGTGCGTTGCGAGATTGTCTCGCGCATCACGCCGTCGCTCCAGCGGCGCTGTTCGATAACGGGTGACACACCGGCGTGTGTCGTGATCTGTCGTGATAGAGATGGATCGGGAATGTGGCGATCACGCGCATCGACGACCGTTATCACCGAGCCTGCGACCAACGCCGTCTGCCGTCGCAAGCGTGCGTATAGATCGAGCGCCGCTTCAGAAGAAAGAGGTTCATCGCCAATCCGTCCGGCACGATTTTCGAGCCAGGATTCCAGCGCGCCGGCGACAGCGGCGGCTTCGAGGCGCGTCACTACCTGCGCCTCTTCGTTCAGGCTGCGCTGGTAACTGCTCATCTGAATGATGCTCATCACCAGCAGCGGCAGGGACAGCAATGCCAGCATCACCAACAGCTTGGTACGGACATCGAAGAAGATCGGGGCTGGTTGAACTTGTCGCTCCATAACGGCTCGTTAGATGCCCAAGAAGAGTAGCCCCCTTTCCTTCAACGGTATCAAATAAAATTCCAGAGGTTTCATGCGAGCGATACCGGAGTCGAAGCGACTTCTAATTCGTCGCTTGCCCATATCGATTTACCCGACCAAGCGGCTGAGTAAATGTTCCAACTGGTCAAAATCAATTGGTTTGGTCACGTACTCGTCGCACCCGGCAGCCAACGCATCGGCCTGAAAGTCAGCCGTGTCGTGCGCCGAGACAGCGACAATCGGCACCTTACGCAACGCCGCGTTTCTGCGAATGCGGCGCGTCGCTGTCAATCCGTCAAGTACCGGCAAGCTCAAATCCATTAAGATCACGTCCGGAGACTCGCTCCCCGCAAGGTCAACTGCCTCCTGACCGTTGACCGCTTCGATGACCCGATAACCACTCATTTCCAGCAGGCGCTTCATCATAAAACGGTTATCTTCAAAATCTTCGACCACCAGGACAGTCCGCCTGAGGTCGGTTGGTTGTTGATTAATCACGATCTTATTCAACTCATAGAGATTTATGGTGTGCATGGCTTCAACCTTCAGCGTCCTACTGGCAAGCACTACCTTTTTTTGTTACTATCCGCATCGAAACACGACACAAGAATAATGCCTTTAGGGTTCGGTTTCGTACATCCGGTAAACCTCAACGCTCCGTCCAGGCTATCGTCGAACCGAACCAGTCTTGAGTCTTTAGCAAGCGAGAATGAAGCCATTATCATCGCAAACAAATGACTCTGATGAAATGCGTGACTTGGGTCGGGCCTCGGTTCAAATTGTCCATGACCTAAAAAATCAGATCAACGGTCTCAAACTCTATGCCACTTTCTTACGCAAGCGTTTGGACAAGGCCGGGCGACCGGCGGACGAGTTGGAAACAGTTGCTAAACTACTCGCCGGCCTGGAGCGCGCCGCCACGGATATGAACCTTCTGGTGCGCTACGGTCGCCCGTTGACGCTTCGACCCACGCCGCGCGGCGACCTGGCGAAGATGCTCTCTGCCGCCATCGGCGATGAAGTCAAAACCAAAGTCGGCGGTCACACTTTCACCGGCGACTTCGACACCGCCGCACTCACCGAGGCACTGCGAGATATCACCGACGGGGCGCTTCACAGCAGAGTCCACGCGGGGGACGCGAAGGGCTTGCTCGAAATCGGTCTGTCGCGCGACGAGAGCGGCGGCGCACCACACGCCGTGATCGAGTGGGCCGGTGTTAAGCACGCGGCGGCGGAAGACCTCTTTCACTCATTCGCCAGCAGCCACGGGATGCGGATGGCGCTCGCTGCGAAAATCATCAGGGCACACGATGGCGACGCCACGCACGAGGCGGACAAATTGCGCGTCCGTTTGCCACTCAGCAAAGACGAGGAATGAAAGCGCATTGGGTTGAAAGCTTTCAATTTATCTCGACCTCACGCAATTCATCACCCATCGTAAATTTAAGGAGACATGACTAAGGTGGAACGTAAAGAGATACGCATTCTGGTTGTTGACGACGAACAGATGATGTCCGATTCGCTGAAGCAGAATCTGATCGAGGAAGGGTTCACAGTGGACACGGCGTCGAACGGGGCCGATGCCATCGAACAGTTCGACCGTGGCGGACATCATCTGTTGCTCTGCGATCTGCAACTGCCGGACATCGATGGGATGGAAGTACTGCGCCACGCCAAAGATTCGCGACCCTCGACGGAGGTCATCATGATGACCGGCTACGGGACGGTGGCGCGCGCGGTCGAAGCGACGAAAGCGGGCGCTTATTGGTTTCTCGAAAAGCCTTTCGACTTCGAGATGTTACCGCCGCTCGTCGAGAAGGCGCTCGAACGCCGCGAATTGATGGCCGAGACCGAGACGATGCGCCGCCAACTCTCGACCCGCACCGAATACTTCAACATCATCGGTTCGTCAAAGCCGATGCAGACTATTTACGAGACCATCGAATCGGTCGCCAAGTCGGACGCCAACGTGCTGGTCGTCGGCGAATCCGGCACCGGTAAGGAACTGATCGCCAACGCCATTCACTACAACTCCCTACGCGCGAAGAAGGCGTTCATCAAAGTGAACTGCGCCGCATTGCCGAAAGAGTTGATCGAATCGGAACTGTTCGGCCATACCAAGGGCGCGTTCACCGGGGCGCACGCCGACAAGGATGGTTTGATTCAACACGCCGCCGGCGGCTCGTTGCTGCTCGACGAAATCGCCGAGATGCCGGTCGAATTGCAACCGAAACTGCTCCGCGTGTTGCAGGAACGCAGCTACCGCAAGATCGGCTCGGAGCGAACCTACGCCGTCGACTTCCGCCTCATCACTTCGACCAACCGCCCGCCGGCGGACGCGATTCGCGACGGCATGCTGCGCGACGATTTGTTCTACCGCATCTCGACAATCACCATCCACGTGCCGCCGCTTCGCGAGCGAACCGAGGACATCCAGATTCTGACCGAACACTTCCTGAAGATGTATGCGCGCAAGTATCAGCGCCAGATCGTCGGCATCTCGCAGACGGCATATCAGCGTCTATTCGCGCACATGTGGCCGGGCAACGTCCGCGAATTGCAGAACGTCATTGAGCGCGCGGTGCTGCTTGCCAAGACTAACAAGATCGAACCCGTCGATTTGCCATTCGACAACGGCACGATGCCGGAAAAGGCCGCACAGAGTTCCGAGTGGGAAGTGCCGCCCAATATGACGCTCGAAGACATCGAAAAGTTAGTCATCGAAAAGACTCTGCAACGCACCGGCGGCAACAAGCAGGCGGCGGCCAATCTGTTGGGCATCTACCGCCCACGCCTCTACAGCAAAATCAGAAAATACAAAATCGACATCCCCGCGCTCGTCTCTGCCTAAAGAGTCTGGAGTCTTAGAGTCTGGAGTCAAAAAAAGGAAAGCCCGGCCATCAAAGCCGGGCGTTTGATTTTGACTCTTAGACTCCAGACTCCAGACTAATCAACTTGGTATGTGGCGACGCTGGTTGGTGTTTCGTAACAGCGGACTTTATAGACCTGGACGCGGTCGTCGCCGACGCGGCGCGCGACGTGTTCGAGGATGTAGCGCGCGAGGTTCTCCGCCGACGGGTTCAATTCTTTGTCGAAGGGCGGGAGTTCGTTGATGTTGCGGTGGTCGAGGTACTGCACGATCTCGTCCGCCGCCGACTTCAATTCGCCGAAGTCAACGAGCAGCCCGATGTTGTCCAGTTCGCGCCCGCGCGCAAAAATCTCGATCCGGTAATTATGGCCGTGCAGGTTTTCGCACTTCCCCTGATAGCCGCGCAACTGATGCGCGCTCGAAAAGTTTCGTTCGATCATCACTTCAAACATATAGGCAAGTCTAAAGTCCGCAGTCGCAAGTGGCAAGTCCGGTAAGGTCGTGAGTCTGAAGTCTGAATTTCTGAGCAGCAAATTTAGATAATTCAGGCCGGATATTTGGCTTTCGACTTTGGACCGGCGGTCCCTGAGTTTTGATGAAAGAATCGCGCGACTTCGGCAAGGTCCGAGGTGACGTGGCACGGCGGAAGACTTTTTAGAAACAACTTTCCGTAACTCTGTGTGCGCAGGCGCGGGTCAAGGACGGCGAGCACGCCGCGGTCGGTCGCGCTTCTGATTAAGCGACCGAGGCCCTGCTTCAAACTGATGATCGCCTGCGGCACGCTGAACTCGTAAAAGCTCGACCCGCCCTGATCTTCGATGAACCTTTGCCGCGCCGCGATGATCGGATCGCTTGGCACCGCAAACGGCAGCTTGTCAATAATTACGCACGATAATTGTTCGCCGCGCACATCCACGCCCTGCCAGAAACTCGCCGTCGCGAACAGCACCGCATTCGGCGTCGCGCGAAACTTTTCCAGCAACCCCGCCTTCGACGCGCTGCCCTGCACGAAGCATGGGTAATCGATTTTCGGCGCGACCCGTTCGTAGAGCGCGCGCATCCCGCTCAGTGAAGTCGAGAGCACAAAGGCGCGCCCGCGTGAAACTCTCAGTAGTTCGGTTACTTCGGCGGCGGCCTCGTCCGCCCACTGCGGCGAGCGCGGTTCGGGCATCCGCGGCGGCAGGTACAGTACCGCTTGCCGCTCGTAATCGTAGCCCGACGGCGCGACCAGTTCATCAGTCTCGTCCGGGAGTCCGAGTCGCTCGCGCACGAAGTTAAAGTTGCCGGCGCTCGCCAGTGTCGCCGAAGTCAGAACGACGGTTTCGACCCGCTCGAAAAGTTTATCCTGCAACAGCGTCGAGACATCAATCGGCGACGCGCGCAGGAAAGTCCCACGACCGCGCCGTTCCAGCCAATAGACGTAGCGGCGGTCATCGCCCGCGACGATGAACTCAAGATGAAAGCGCACCTCGCGGATGCGCCGCACGATGTTCTCAACCTCCGGCGGTTGTTCTTTCAGCGCGTCGAGTGTCGTCTCCATCCGGTGCAGTGCGCCATCAAGGTTGAGGTAGGACTGGCCGACCGCCGTCGCTTCAATCTCGCCGGTTTTCGCTTTGTGGGCGAACGTGCCGGGCAGGATCGGATACCGGCCTTCTTCGCTGCGCCCGTCGTGCGACGCCAGCCCCGCCCAGAACTGTTCGCCGAAGCGCACGATGCGCGCCGCGCTTTTGGTCAACTCGCGATTCGCGCTCACGTCGGTGATCGGCAGGTTCTGCGAATCGCGCAACAGATCATCAATCATGTAGCTCGACACCTGTGAGCCGAAGTACTCCGCCGCGACATCCTCAATCTGATGCGCTTCGTCGAAGATGACCGCCGAATAGTCCGGAATGACCTGACCGTATTCGCCGCCGCGCAGTGCCAGGTCGGCGAAGAAGAGATGATGATTAACGATCACGATGTCGGCGTCGGTCGCGCGTTGCCGCATTCGCGTGATGAAGCACGGATCATAGTCCGGGCACTTCTGCCCGAAGCAAATTTCCGAACGGGCGTCGATGTGCCGCCAGAAGGAGAGGTTTTCGGGAAGGTTGGTGAGTTCCGCGCGGTCGCCCGTCGGTGAGTCGCGCGCCCAGTGTCGCACCTCGTCGAAGTAATCAACGTCGTCGAAGTTGTCGAGCACCGGCATCGTCTCTGCCTTTTTGATGCGATTGAGGCAGGCGTAATTATTCCGGCCCTTCATATACGCGGCGGTGAATTTCTTCGGCAGGACACGTTGCAGGAAAGGAATGTCTTTTTCCATCAACTGCTCTTGCAGATTCTTCGTCCCCGTCGAGATCACGACCCGCGTCCCGCGCGCGGTCGCCGCCGCCACCGCCGGGACCAGATAGGCGAGCGTCTTCCCTGTCCCCGTGCCAGCCTCGACGACGAGATGGCGGCGCTCCTCGAACGCGCGCAACACCGCCTCGGCCATTTGAATCTGGCCGGGCCGGTATTCGTAATCAGGATGCGCGCGCGCGATCAACCCGCCGCGCCCGAAGATTTCATCCATAAATCGTACTACCGCTGGTCGACGCAATCGTTCAGTGAGTTTCGACGACTTCGCCTTCAAACAGATTGCATGGCAACTCAGTCAGCGCCTACCGCCTCACTCTCCGGCATACGCTCCTTCAGCCTCTTCGAGTAGAGCGGGAAACGCGCCGCGAGTTCGTGAACTTGTTGGGTGACTTTGCGCCGCACGTTCTCCGACTCAGGCTCGTTTAAGACTTCGGCGATCAGACGCGCGATGGTGCGCATCTCGTCTTCGCCCATCCCACGCGTCGTCAGTGCGGGCGTGCCGAGGCGGATGCCGGAGGCGACGAACGGCGAGTTGGTGTCGAACGGAATCGTATTCTTGTTAGCCGTGATGCCTGCTGCTTCGAGCGCCTTCTCGGCAATTTTGCCGGTGATACCCTGGCCGCCGTTAAAGACATCCATCAACACCAGGTGGTTGTCGGTGCCGCCGGAGACGAGGCGGAAACCTTGTGCCTGCAACTCCGCCGCGAGCGCCTTCGCGTTCTTCAGGATGTTCGATTGATACTCTTTGAAATCATCGCGCAACGCCTCGCCGAACGCGACCGCCTTGGCCGCGATGATGTGGACGAGCGGCCCGCCCTGCACGCCGGGGAACGCGCGCTTGTCGATATCCTTCGCGTACTCCGTGCGACACAGAATCAACCCGCCGCGCGGCCCACGCAGAGTCTTGTGCGTCGTCGTGGTCACGTAGTCCGCGTGGGGCACCGGCGACGGGTGCAGGCCGGCGGCGACCGGGCCGGCGATGTGCGCGATGTCGGCCATCACACTCGCCCCGATGCCCCGCGCGATTTCGCCGATGCGCTCGAAGTTGATAATCCGCGCGTAGGCCGACGCGCCGCAGATAATCAGTTTCGGTCGATGCTCTTCGGCGATGCACTGCAATTCGTCGTAGTCAATCTGCTCGGTCTCGCGCGCGACGCCGTAATCGGCAACCTTGTAGCTGATGCCTGAGAAGTTAAGCGGGTGGCCGTGCGTGAGGTGTCCGCCGTGCGACAAATTCATGCCGAGAATCTGGTCGCCGTAGTTGAGCGCGGCGAGAAAGACGGCCATGTTTGCCTGCGCGCCACTGTGCGGTTGAACGTTGGCATGATCGGCGCCGAAAATCTGTTTCGCGCGATCAATCGCCGCCTGCTCGACCACATCAGACCACTCGCACCCGCCGTAGTAGCGCTTCCCCGGATAGCCTTCGGCGTACTTGTTGGTGAAGACCGATCCCATCGCTTCGAGCACCGCCTCGCTGACGAAGTTCTCCGACGCGATCAGTTCCAATCCCTCGGCCTGCCGCGCCACTTCCATGTCAACCGCGTTGCTGATTAGAGGGTCAACTTCCGCGAGGGATGCATTTCTTAAATCGCTCATCTCTTCGTCCTTTCCATCTCAGTAATCTTGGCGACGCGCTGCGCGTGGCGGCCACCTTCGAAATGTGCGTCGAACCACGCGCGCACGATCTGCGGAAAATCTTCGGGTGACGTCGTGCGCGCGCCGAGTGTGAGCACGTTTGCGTCGTTGTGCTGGCGGGCAAGTCGCGCCGACTCTTCCGACCACGCGACCGCCGCGCGCACGCCCGGAACTTTGTTCGCCGCCATCGCCATCCCCGTCCCTGTCCCGCACACCAGCAATCCCTGCTCAGCCTCGCCGCGCACTACTCTCTCCGCGACCTTCCGCGCGTAGTCCGGATAGTCAACTGATTCATCTGACATCGAGCCGAGGTCGTCAAACTCGATGCCCAATTCTTTCAGCAGCGGCTTCAAGCGTTCCTTCTCGGCGTAACCGGCGTGGTCACTGGCAAGCGCGATTTTCATGATGTGGTGGGTCTCAATGGCGGCTGTGGTTTTGTCGGAAGCGCGATGTTACATCACGCCTCTGAAGCCACGCAATGAGACGCCAATGTTTTGCCGACGATCCGCGCGCGGGCGAAGATTTTTCGGAACTTCTCTTTAAGGTCAACGTAATTATGACCGGAATTCGATTTCGGTCATCGGTCAAAGAATATCATGATGAAGCTGGCTACCCGCGAAGAACTACGCGACGAAATTCTGGATGCGACGGATCGCCTGTTGGCGCGCTATGGCTATCGGAAGATGACGATGGACGATCTCGCGCAGGAGGTCGGCATCGGCAAGGGTACGATTTATCTGCACTTCAGCGGCAAAGAAGAGGTCGTGCTGTCGCACATTGATCGAATCGTCGAGCGTCTCAAAGAGCGTCTGTGGGCGATTGCGAAGTCCGATGCAGCGGTCGCGATTCGCCTGCGACTGATGCTGTTTGCGCGCGTGCTGTACCGCTTCGACAGCGTGCAGCATTACACGCAGAGCCTCAATGATCTGCTTGCGGCGCTCAGGCCGGGAGTGCTGGCGCGCCGCGCCCGCTACTTCGAGGAAGAAGCGAAAGTCTTCGCCGAAGTATTGAACGAAGGCCGCGACTCAGGGGTCTTCGTCTTCGACGATGCCCTCTCGACCGCTTATGCGCTGCTGGCGGCGACGAATTCACTGTTGCCATACAGCCTCAGCACCACCGAACTCGGCGAGCGCGAAGAGATTGAAGAGAAGACCGCCGCGATTGCCGATTTGCTATTAAGGGGGCTGCTCAGGCACGACGACGCGCCGACCAAAAAGCGTAAATGACATTTGCGTCAGCCATCAAACTGCCTCAAACAAAACACTCGACATTGATTCGCACTAAACATACTGTCTGGAGGATCAAGCTATGAATAGAATCAGAATCTTTATCATCTTTTCCGCTGTCGCCATCATCACGGCGGCGAGTTCAATTTCGACCCTGGCCCAGCCGCCACGCGAACAACCGGATCGCACGATTGATGCCGCCACACGCGCAGAGATCATCGAGAGCGTTTTCAAGCGACTCAACGATTTGTACGTCTTCCCCGAAGTCGCGCAGAACATGGAAAAGTCCGTCCGCGAACGGATGGGCAAAAAAGAGTATGACCAGACGACCAGCGCCGCCGGTTTCGCAGACATGCTGACCAAGCATCTGCGAGAGGTCAGCAAGGACAAGCATCTCGGCGTGCGCTACTCCTACGAGACGCTGCCCGCTTTCGGCGAACGCGACGAGCCATCCGCCGAAGAGCGTGAAAGATTCCGCCAGTTCGGTCGACGCATCAACTACGGCTTCGAGAAAGTCGAGCGCTTGAATGGCAACATCGGCTATCTCGATTTGCGCGGATTCTTTGATGCCGAGGCGGGCGGCGACACGGTCACGGCGGCGATGAACTTCCTCTCCAACACAGACGCGCTGATTATTGATCTGCGACAGAACGGCGGCGGCGACCCGGCGATGGTGCAACTTATCTCGACGTACCTCTTCCGCGGTGAACCCATTCATCTCAACAGCCTGTACTGGCGACCAGGCAATCGCACGCAGGAGTTCTGGACGCTACCCTACGTCGCCGGCAAACGTTTCGCCGATAGAGATGTGTACGTGCTGACCAGCAACCGCACCTTCTCGGCGGCGGAAGAGTTCTCTTACAATCTGAAAAACCTGAAGCGCGCGACGATCATCGGCGAGACGACCGGCGGCGGCGCGCATCCCGACAGAGGCGTCCGCCTCTCCGATCACTTTCAGATGTTCGTACCGACGGGACGCGCAATCAACCCTGTCTCCAAAACCAACTGGGAAGGCACCGGCGTCAAGCCCGACATCGAAGTGCCCGCTGCTGAGGCGCTCAACACCGCCTATCTGTCGGCCCTCAACAAGGCCGTCGAGAAGACGACCGACGCCGTGCTGAAAAGCAATTTGCAAAGAGAGATCGAGAAAGTGCGGAAGGAGATGAGCCAGCTTAAAGACAAGAAGTAGACAAACGCGAAGGGATGGCTGGTTTCAGACTTGAGCGGGGGCGTGGATCGTGCAGATTCGCGCTCCCGCTTTTTGATGTTCAGACTGTGGCGTTGCTTTACTCTTCGTTGTTGCGCGAGAATGTCCGGTCATTTGAGACAGCTTTCCAATGAGGTGCTTCGATTCCGGATTTAGGAATGGGGATGACAAGCGACTCAACCTATTCTTCAATGGCAATCGGCAATCGGCAATCATCCTGTCACCTGTCACGTTTGAATATTAAGGAGTCTAATCGAACCCGCTATGCGTTGGTCACAATACTTCGTCCCCACACTCCGCGACGATCCGGCGGACGCCGAAGTCGTTTCGCACCGCTTACTGTTACGCGCCGGATTCATCCGCCAACTCGGCGCCGGCATCTATTCATACCTGCCGCTTGGCTACCGCGTCGCGCTGAAGATCACGCAGATTCTGCGCGAAGAAATGAACCGCATCGGCGGCCAGGAATTCCTGCTGCCGGCGCTCAACCCGCGCGAACTGTGGGAAGAATCCAGCCGTTGGTCGGTGATGGGCGACAACATGTTTCGACTCAAAGATCGTAAGGGCGGCGACCTCTGTCTCGCCATGACGCACGAAGAAGTCTTTACATCCATCGCGCGCCACGAGATTCGTTCCTACAAGCAACTGCCGCAGGTCTGGTATCAGATTCAGACCAAATTCCGCGACGAAGCACGCCCGAAATCGGGATTGATGCGGCTCCGGCAGTTCACGATGAAAGACGCTTATTCGTTCGACGTGGATGCAGGCGGACTCGACCGTTCATTCGAAGATCAGCGCGAAGCGTACAAACGCATCTTTGATCGCTGCGGTTTGAAGTACGTCATCGTCGAGGCTTCGTCGGGTGCGATGGGCGGCTCGGCATCAAACGAATTCATGACGCGCACCGACGCGGGCGAAGACCTGATCGCAACGTGCGAAGCGTGTGGCTACGCCGCGAACCTTGAGAAAGCCGCGTCGCGCATTCCGTCGGTCACTGACGACGCCGGCCCCGACGCGCCCGAAGAGTTCCCGACGCCGGGCGTCCGCACGATTGAAGATTTGACCACATTCCCTGGCGGCGCGGCGGCTGACCGGCAGATCAAGACGCTTGTTTACATCGCGACGATCAACGATGAACCGCAATTCGTGTTGGCACTGCTGCGCGGCGACCATCAACTGCACGAGACGAAACTGGCCGACGCGCTCGGCGCGAACGCTGTCCGCCCGGCGCAGGCGGAAGAGATTCGCGACCTGCTCGGTGCGGGCGCGGGCAGCCTCGGCGGCGTCGGAGCGAAACAGCAGGCCAAAGCAGCGGGGCGCGAGGTGCGCATCATCGCCGACGCCAGCTTACAAGGTCGCCGCAACATGACGACCGGCGCTAACAAAGACGATCATCACCTGCGCAGCGTCTCCATCGAGCGCGATATCAAGCTCGACAGTTGGGCGGACCTCCGCATCGTTGCGTCGGGCGAAGGTTGCCCGAATTGCGAGGCAGGCACGCTCGAAGTTTTCAAGGCGATGGAGATCGGCCACATCTTCAAGCTCGGCACCAAGTATTCCGAGTCGATGGGGGCGCGCGTCTTGAACCCGGACGGCAAAGAAGTGCCGATCATCATGGGCAGCTACGGCATCGGCGTCGAGCGCATCATCTCCGCCGCCATCGAACTACATCACGACGCCGACGGCATCATCTGGCCGCGCGCGATTGCGCCGTTCGATGTCGTTGTGACTGTCACAAACGTCAAGCAGCAGGAGATACGCGACGCGGGCGAGCGACTCTACACCGACTTACAGCGCGCCGGCCTCGACGTCCTGCTCGACGACCGCGACGAGCGCGCCGGCGTCAA
>JALZJL010000415.1 GCA_030859785.1 Acidobacteriota bacterium | reverse complement strand
GGCGTGCATAAGAAGCACCTGAAATACTACGTAGCGATTTGTGAGCACCAGATCAATCGGAAGCAGGTCTCACCAGACTTTATCGCTCAGCTTGTCGCCGAGCACCAATTGTTTACATGAGCCACGCATTTTAGGAGCGACGGACGATGAAGCATAGAAACATCATCACCGAAGAATGGTCTCGGATAGCGATTGATCCTCTTTTTGAGCGCGGAACGCTTCCCGATTGGCGAGAGTTTTCCCTGGCTCTGCGAAGCGATGAGCGGCTGGCGAGAGAAACGCTCTTTATGTGTGAGCGCCATCACGATGGGCGGTCAGCGGCGCTCGCTCGCGTCCTTGTCGAGCATTTCTATCCAAGCTTGGCGTAGCGAGACGCTGTCGTCTGATGGAAGGGCCAAATGAAAACTACACCACTTCGCAAAGTCGGAAGATGTATTTATTGTGGCACAACTGAGGGACCTTTAACTGAAGAACACATCATCCCTTATTCTCTTGGTGCGCAACTCACCCTTGAGGAAGCGAGTTGTACGGGGTGTGCCACAATCACAAGTAAGTTCGAACGAACTTACTCCCGAAACACACTGGGCAAGTTGAGAGCCGCGCTAAACTTCCCAACGAGAAGAAAGAAAGGAAGGCCGAAGAGCCGCACAGTTAAAATCAAAAAAGGTGAGGTACAGAAAGAAGTAGAAATCTCTATTGAAGAAGCCCCTATTTTTCTTCCTGCTGTCGAATTCGGTTTACCCGGCTATCTTCGCCAGAGAGGTTGGAAAACAGAGAGAACCTTACATAAAAAAATAATTACATTTAGTTTCCACCCTTTGACCTCACAAAAACATCAGCAGGGATTCTTCGGAAAGCATGATGCTGATAGCTACGTTTTAGATGAACAAATTAATCCAAATGACTTTGCTCGTATGCTTGCCAAAATTGCGTACTGCTTTGTTGTAGCGCAGCACGGTTTAGAAAACCTCGACGAAGTGTTCGTCCTACCCGCTGTCATGAATAGTACGATGGAGATAAGTCACTGGGTAGGGTGCGACGGAAAAACGCTTTTCACAAAATCTGTGCCCCAAGACTTACATATAATGCAGCTATGGAACATCGAAGAGTCTGGCACCGTTCTAGTGCGCCTTAAACTTTTTGTGCGATCAACCGCTCCGGAGTATATCGTCGTGGTGGGCCGTTTGAGTAAGAAATATCAAGAGCAAGTGAAAACATCACTTAGATATGTACCCATTGAGACTACACCTCCGCTAGACGAGCAAAACTCTGAGGTGTATTTAGGTGGTGCCCGTTTTCTTAATGTCCCAATCTTAGTTGCGTATGAGGAACAACCGATTGTCATTATCTATCGAAAAATGAGCGGGAGGTTAGGGATTATTCTCGAACTCTACAACGACAAAGGGCATCGTTTAGCATTCGTCGACGGAGGTAAAGTACAAACATCAGCAGAGGACAATCAGAACTCGAATGGGCCACCTTACGAAGTAAATTCCACAACTGATCGCTATGCAATCATTGATAAGCGATCTAAACGCGAAATCTGCGTACTTCTGGGCAATGACCTTTGGTTACGCCTCTATATGCCGAACGGCAAATTATTTAAAGCTAACCCAACGGCGTTTGAGACAATGAAGTACAAATTTGAAGGTATAACTATAACGGGAAGGATTGGGATTAACTGCCGCGAAGATGGCTCTACGACAATCGGTGTTGATGGTAGCTTATTGGCAGATAACTATCTGTAAGTGAAACACGTAATTGGACAGAAGTGTTGGTCTGTCTCGTCCGCCCCGACCTCAACCTTGCGTTTTCTTGATTCAACAGTGAATCCGACGGGACAGATTTTCATTGAAATCTCTTATCCGTCATCACCAAGAGACAGAGAGACTGTACGTTTCCATTTAGCATCCACACTGGACGGGAAATACTCACTCCACCGTCGGTCAACCAGTTGCGCGATGTCGGGGCGGACGATTAACTCGTCGGGATAGGTCGGCTTCATCCGTGCGTCGATGATGATTGGCGCGTGGTAGGCGAGGTGATGACGGTGGATGGTCGTGTCCGCGGCGTAGATGTCCGAAGCGGGATCGAAGCGGGTCCACGTCGCCCACAGAAACGCCGCCGCCGAGCGTGCGACCGCCGTATCGTCGTGCAGCACAATCAATTGCCATCCTTGAAAAACATCTTCGCGCACGAGTCGCGCCGCCTGCTCTCGGTCTTCATTAAACGGCACGCCCTGCACCACAAGACACCCGCCGCAGAAGACCTCTGCCGCTGAAACGTCGCGTGGTAACTCGCCGTGAAATTCACGCGGCAGATCGCGCACGGCCTTGCCCAGCCCGAGCATCAGAGCTTTGCTGCCTTCGTTGATTTTGCCGCTGGAGTAGTCGAGCGTGTCCATTGAAACGTTGGAGAAGATGAACAGATCAGTCTCCCATCTGATGCGCTGAAGGACGTGCTCGAAAAGGCTTTTGAAGTCCGACAAATCCTGTGGCGTGTCGGTCAGGATGAGGAACTTGGTCAGTGAGAGTTGGCCTTCGCCGAGGATGCGGAACGCCGACACCAGCGCTTCGCGACGGTATCGTTCGCGCACCACCGCAGCCGCCAGCGAGTGGAATCCGGTCTCGCCGTATGACCACAGATCGCGCACGCTCGGCATCACCAGCGGAAAGAGCGGCGACAGAAGTTTCTGCAAGTAATCGCCGATGAAGAAATCTTCCTGACGCGGTTTGCCGACGACGGTCGCCGGATAGATCGCGTCGCGGCGGTGACAGAGCGCGTCAACTTTGAACACCGGATAGTCGTGCCGCAGCGAGTAGTAACCATAATGATCGCCGAACGGCCCTTCCGGTTTTCTTTCGTGCGGCGCGACGTGACCGACAAGCGCGAACTCGGCTTCGGCGACGAGCCGATGATGATTCTCCAAAGGGTTCTGTGCGACCCTGATCTTTTCGCCGGCCAGCACAGAGGCTAAGACCAACTCGGGTACGTCTTCCGGCAGCGGCGCGATGGCGGAAAGTATCAACGCGGGCGGCCCGCCGAGCAGCACCGTCACGGGCAGCGATTGTCCCAGTCGCTCCGCTTCGTGATAGTGAAATCCGCCGCCCTTGTGAATCTGCCAGTGAATTCCGGTCGAGCCAGCGTCGAAGCGTTGCAGGCGATACATGCCGAGGTTGTGTTTTTTGGTTTCAGGATGCTCGGTGTAGACGAGCGGCAGCGTGAAGAATGGGCCGCCGTCCTCCTGCCACGTCGTCAGCACCGGCAAGTCATCTAGCCGCGCGGGCCGCTCGACGACCTCCGTCACCGGCGCACGACGCACGCGCCGGGTGCCCAGCCTTAATGCTTCGAGGGCGAGTGAACGTTGCCGCCACAATTCAGCGGGACGCGGCGGCATCAGCGATTCCGCGAGATGCACGGCCTGACGAACCAGCGCCTCCGGCTTCGGCCCGAACGCCATTTCGATTCGCCGCGCAGTGCCGAATAAATTGGTGACGACCGGATACCGACCGCCCTTTGGGTTTTTGAACAACAGCGCGGGCCCGCCCTGTTCAATCACACGGCGATGAACTTCAGCCAACTCCAGATATGGATCGACTTCGGTTTCAATGGTGACGAGTTCGTTTTCACGTGTCAGCAGATCGAGGAATGAACGAAGATTTCTGTGCATAGATGATATGCACAAGTATAACCTCTGTGTGCTCTGTACAGCACTCTGTCTACTTGCTTTTATTCATCCCTCATCCCTCATCCCTCAGTTCGGCGGTGTCGCGTCTTCCTCGTTGCCTTGACCGACCTGGCGCTGGCGGGATGGTGTGGAGGCGGGCGGTTCGGCGATGCGGATGTTGATTTCGCGCTCGGCGAAGGCGGCGGCATCGGCGATGCGTGGGTCAAGCGAGGCCGTGTAAGGCTCGATAAATTCCAACGTTTTGTCTGTGCCAACGTGCGCCAGCACTTCGAGTATTTTGACCTGCGTTTTGCCGTTGACGCGCGGCATGATGTGATAGAGCGCGTCAGGGTTCTCGATTAACTTTAAGTAACCTATCGCCTGTTCGCCGCGTTTGGAATCAAGCGCGCGCACCACTTCATAGAGGGCCTCGGCTTTTCCGATGCGGTAGAGTGCCCAATCAAGCGCCAGTCTGACACGCGGATTCTTCTCTTGCAGGCGGTGGCCGTCGAGCATCTTGCGCTGCTCAGTGTCGGCCATCTGCGCCAACTCTTCGGCGGCCCGCTGCCGCTCCGCTGCGTCACGGCTGGCAAGTTGCCGCACAGACACCGCCGCGTCCTGCGTCGGGTTAACCGGTTCGTTCCGTTCGTGTCTGTCCTGATGCGGCGTGATCGTCTGCGCGCGTATCGGATGAATCGAAAGCGGGCCGGACACCACCAGGAGCACGGCGAGCGAACCTGCGACTGACGCGACGCGTAACATTCTTCTCAAGATATTTCTTGGCGACATAGGAACCATCTTTCTCTTTCCGCCCACCTATGATTTGGAGCGATTAGTGAAACGAATCATCCGCCGACTCAGAAGCCCGGCTTGTTGATCGACTTTGTGTCGACGCTTCCGGCGTACTTCTTCGCCACCACGCCGATGTCAGAAGCCTTGCCGATCATCACGAAGACGAGGTTCTCCGCCGGGAAATACTGTTTGATGATTCGCCGCGCGTCGGCCAACGTCATCGCATCGATCTTCGCATAGTATGTGTTGATGTCGCGCTCATCGAGGTCAAAGAATTCGAGTTGCGCGATCAGCGCCGCGAGTTGGTCAGAGGTTTCGATGCGCGGCGGAAACTGTCCCTTCAGATAACTCTTCGCCGACTTTAATTCCTCTTCGGTGATTCCCTTTTCATGCAGACGCTTCAGCACGTCGAGCGTCATGTCGATGGCCTTCTCGGTCGTTTCGTTGCGCGTATATGTGGCAATCGCGAACGGGCCGGACGCCTTGCGCTGGTCGAACGCCGAACGAGCACCGTAGGTCAAACCCGTCTTGATGCGCAGTTCGCTGTTCAGCATCGATGTGAAGCGACCGCCGAAGAGTGTGTTGACGACTTCGATGGACACGCGGTCGGCGTTGGTGCGCGGGATGCCGACGTTGCCGATGCGATAAAAGGTCTGCGTCGAATCCGGCTTGTCGATCAGCAGCAGACGCTTGCCTGTGACCGACATGACTTCCGGCAGCGCGACCGCCGGAGATGTTCTCGCCGGCCACGCGCCGAACTTGTCGGTCAACGCCCGCTCCATCTCGACAGGGTTGAAATCCCCGACCACCGCGAGGATCGTGTTCGCCGGCGTGTAGTAAGTCTGGTAAAACTTTGCCACATCGTCGCGCGTGATCGCGGCGAGCGACAGTTCGTCTCCGTTGGTCGAGCGGCCATACGGGTGCTTGCCGTAAAGGTAAGCATCGAAGTACGCGCCGATGACTCCCTGTGCTTCATCCTTCGCGGCCTTGATGCCGTCGACGCGCTGGCGTTGCAGCTTGGCAACTTCGTCCGACGGAAAGATCGGGTTGAGCATCACATCGGCCAGCAGATCGAGACCCTTGCCGATGTCCTTTTTCATAAACTCGGCGGTGCCGGCGGTATAGTCAAAGGTCGCGTTGGCGGCTAACTGTCCGCCGATGAAATCCAACTCTGTGGAAATCTGATCGGCGGTGCGCGCCTTCGTCCCCTTCCGCAGCAGCCCCGCGGTCATTGAGGCGACGCCTTCTTTGCCCGCTGGGTCAGCAACCGAGCCGGCCCGGACGATGAAGCCAAAGTTGACGATTGGTACTTCGTGCTGTTCCATCAGCAACACGGTGACACCGTTCTTCAGCTTCACCTTTTTGTAGGGCGGAAGTTTCAGCGCGCTCTCCTGCGCCCCGACACGCACCACACTGGCCAGCGCCAGCATAATGAGCAATGAAAATGCGAACAATCGCTTCATATAATGTTTCTCCAACGAACAGTTTTGAGTTTTGAGTTGAAAACAGAAAACTGTTTACTTTTGCCTTACTGTCTCCTGCCCGCTGCTTTCGGCTTCGGACTTGTCGGGGATGAGCGTCGCGACGGTGCGATTTTTTTCAGAAAAGTATTTTTGCGCGACGCGCCGCAGATCGTCCTTGGTCACCTTCTTATAATCTTCGGCGGCGGTGAACAGTTTGCGATAGTCGCCGAAAAATAGTTCGTAGCTGCCGATCTGATTGGCGCGCCCATCGATGGTCTTAATCTGCCGATAGAAATTAGCGAGCAGAATATTCTTCGCCTTTTCAATCTCCTGGTCGCTCGCGGCCTCTCGCTTCACGCGCTCCAGTTCATCGTAGACGGCCTTCTCGACGGCTTCCGGCGCGACACCTTCCTTCGGCTGGGACGCGACTATAAACAGCGTCGGGTCGAAGGCAAACTCATAGTCGCCCGTGACTTCGAGCGCGAGTTGGTCTTTGTCAACGACGCGCTGATACATCCGCGAGCTTTGGCCGGAGAACAGAATCGTCTGCAAAACTTTCATCGCGTAGTAGTCGGAGTTAGAAGTTTCCGGCACGTGGTAGCCGATCATCAGCAGCGGCAGTTGCGCGAACTTTTTCACCGTCACGCGCCGCTCGCCCAATTGCTCCGGCTCGCGCGTCGTCACCTTCGACGGCGGCTCGCTCGCTTTAATCGGCTCGATGTACTTCTGCGCCAGCTTCACGATCTCGTCGGCGCTCACATCACCAACGACGACCATCGTGGCGTTGTTCGGCGAGTAGCCCATCCGGTAATGGCTCTTCAGGTCTTCCATCGTCCACGCTTCGATATCCACCATCCAGCCAACCACCGGCCACTGATACGGGTGCGCGGTGAAGGCCGTCGCCCACAGTTGTTCGTAGAGCAGGCCGGGGTTGCTGGCATCAATCGAAGTGCGCCGCTCGCTGGCGACGACACCGCGCTCAGACTCGATGATCTTGGGATCGAAGCCGAGATGCTCGATGCGGTCAGCCTCCATCTCGAAAATCAGTTCGAGGCCGGAGCGCGGAAACCAGTCCTGATAAACCGTTACATCGTTGCTGGTGTAGGCGTTGTTCCTGCCGCCTGCTGCCTCCATCACCTGATCGAATTGGCCGGCGCCGAACTTCTTCGCGCCGTTGAACATCATGTGCTCGAAGAAGTGCGAGATGCCGGTCGTGCCCGGTCGCTCGTTGCGCGAGCCGACGCGGTAGAAGACATACAGCGCGACATTCGGAATCGACGCATCGCGCTGCACGAAGATTTTCATGCCGTTCTTCAGTGTGTGCGTCTGCACCTCGAAACTCTGCGCGCGCGCCGCTGAAAACAACCCACACATCAACAGCATCACGCACAGAGACACCGCATTCTTCAGTGACTTCATAGGCTCTCCAAAAACTCCAACAGCGAGTTGAGCGACGTTAACGATCATAGTTGATGGGATAGACGCAAGACATCTCGGAAACTAAATCAAACTACATGACATTGGGACACTCGATGACTGGTAACCTGAAGATTATTTCCACAACATCCACCGCAGAGGCGCAGAGTTGACGCAGAGAGCTGCCCAGTATTCTCTGCGAGTCTCTGCGGCTTTGCTCCTCGGTCTCGGCTGTGAATATCTTTCATTGTGTAGCAATCCCGTGTGGGTCGATTTAGGGATCAGAAACTTCAATCAAATAACATTGACGAAAAAATGGAATCCACTGGCAAGGTGGCGGAACTCTTCAGTTGATGACCGCCGGTTTCACGCGCCGTAGGATGCGGCCCAGGCGACCAGGTGTTGCACACTCTGACGATTCAACCACGCGCCAGTGGCTTGACGCCCTCCACTTCGACGGATACCACACCATCCACTTCAGCGACCGCTGTCATGACTGTTTCTGTCTCCGCCGGCTGCTCCGCCGGCACCTTGAACAGTGCGAGGCGTTCGACGGTGCGCCCATTGACGATGTGCTGTTCGACGATTTCGGGCACGTCCTCGGCGCGCACCTGCGCGTACCACACGCCGTCCGGATAGACGAGCACCGCCGCCCCGACGGCGCAGAATCCCACCGAACCGCAATCAGTCAGCACCACACTCCCTTTGAGGTGGCCGCCCTTCGCCGGCTTGCTGAACAGCAGGCCGCGCGCGATCAGTTCACGGCGGAAAGCCTCTTTGACTTCGGGGCTGCCGACGGCGACACACGACTTGCCATTGCAGACGAACACGTGCCAGCGAATTGGCGCGTATACGACCGGTGCCAGCGCGCACACGTCGTCCCGCTCCGTAAGTTTGAGAGCGTCAGTTTTCGGGGTATCAGACATAGTTTCAAAGTATCGTTAAATCGATTCGAAAAGTCAGTCGGTGCAACGGGTCACGCCTTGAAAATCGCGGTAGTGGCTCAGTCATGGAGACAAAAGAAGACCGCCGATTGACGCGGATCAACACGGATCAGAACAACATTTGATGGAATCGGCGTTGATCTGCGTTCATCCGCGGCTCATCTCCCAGCCTTCGGGCCATTACCAAAATTGGCTCATCCTGGTCGCGTCGACAACATAGCGAGGCGGCTTTTGCTCGCGCTCAGAATGTTAGTATAGAATACACGTCGGTGGCGGCCACGCGCGAGGGCAACGAAGGTTCAGAAGCGCTTTGAGCGGCCCGCCTTCCGCGAGTTGTTCGATGTTCAGAGGATTGATTTCTTAACTATGGCGACTGGCCTGGTTGTACACATCGAGGTAGGTGGTGAAAAGCACACCGAGGTGCTTTCCCTCGACCGCATCCGCATCGGAGCCTCTGCCGATTGCGATCTGTGCTTTGAGCCTTCGCTGCTTCCCATCATTGATAGCCCCGTCATCGAGTTGGTGCGCACCAACGACCACTACCGCGTCGGCGACTTTAACCGCTCACTTTCGATCACTCACAACGGCACGCCGCTGACCTACGGCTCGATCATCGAAGACGGTGACGAGATGCACATCGAGCAATCCGAGATTGTCATCCAGTTCTACCCGGTTCAGGATTTGCCCGCCCCGGTCAGCCCTCGCGGACAGATGCTGGTCGCGCCCTTTATCGAGAACGCCGCCATCGAAGCGGCGGCAACCGCGCGCCGCGACGACGCCAAAGTCTTCCTGCGCGAATTCACACACGAGCTGATCCGCGAGATCAACACCAGCACCAAGGTACTCACCTTTCTGCTCGCCACTGCGCTCGTCGGCGGGATGCTGTATCTCGGCTTCTCTGCGTCCAAAGAGTTCCAGCGTATCCGCCATCTGAACGACGAGCAAAAGCATCAACTGACTAACTATGAAGAGCAACTCAAGAAGCTCATCGACGAATTGGGCAAAGTCAACAAATCGAATGACCAGATCATCGACAGTCTGTCCGTCGCGCCGAAGGTGTACAGTTCCTATAGCAACGGCGTCTGTTTGATTCTGGGCAAGTATCAGTTCTTCGAGACGGGCACGAACAGGCCGCTGCGCTATCCAGATTTGCAGGTCACTGAGGAAGGCGCGACGCTCCAGAGTGGTGACGATCAGCAACAGACGTTAACTCCGGACGGTAACGGCCCCGTCGCCGAATTCACTTACTTCGGCACCGGCTTTCACGTCGGAGACGGCTACGTTCTGACAAACCGGCACATCGCCTACGAGCCTTGGAAGGCTGACGAGTCGACGCAGTCGCTGAGCAGTGCCGTCGTCGGGCGACCGCGCATCGTCAGTCTGATGGCCTACTTCCCCGGTCAACGCAACCCGATTCCGCTCCGTTCCCGACAAGCTTCGAGAAGTGATGATCTTGCTGTCTGCGTCTTGGAAAATAGAGAGCAGCTACCTTCGAACATCCCGACGCTCCCGCTCGATCCCGATTCTGACGCTTCGGGCGTCGGCAAAAGCGTCGTGCTGATGGGATACCCGACGGCCCACGACCGCATTCTGGCGAACCTGCCGGAGGCCGAGGCGCGCGACATCCGCAACCGTTACGGGTCGTCGTTCGACGCCCTGATCGGGCGACTTTCCGAACTCAATCTGATTAAGCCGGCGACATCGCAGGGGCATATCAATGACCTTCAGGGCCGCCGCATCGTCTATGACGCGCGCACCGCCGAAGGTGGTTCCGGCGCGCCGCTGTTCGGCCAGTACGGGCGCGTGATCGGTGTCAATTTTCAACTCTTCGCCTTATTGGCCGACTCGAATCAAGCCGTGCCGATTCGCTACGCCGTCACGCTGCTTGAACGCGCCGGATGGAAGTCGACGCAGGAATCAGCCGACCCTAACACTAACAA